>DDBK01000105.1:0-43900 GCA_002333095.1 Cellvibrionales bacterium UBA2034 | reverse complement strand
TACAGTAGGCGCATTATCCAGCGTAATCCCGCCTATCGCTACAACGGGTATGCCAAGCGCTCGTCTGGCTTGGGTCAGTATCTGCAGGTCGGCAGGTGGCGCCGATGGTTTTGTGCCGGACGGGAAGAAGCGCCCGAAAGCGACGTAGTTAGCCCCCGCTTGCTGTGCGGCCATGGCCAGCGCCAGGGAATCATGGCAGGTAACGCCAATGATGGCTTGTCTGCCGAGNNCTGCCCCAGATGGACGCCATCCGCGCCTACGGCGGCAGCCAGATGGGCATTGTCGTTAATCAGCAGCATGGCGCCATAACGTCGGCATAGTGCCAGGAGCTCTCTCGCTTCTGCTAGTCGGGTTGCAGGTGCTTCCTGTTTGTTACGGTATTGCAGGAGACGGCAACCGCCTTGCAATACGGCCTCCACAGCAGCCAGCAGCCCGTCATTTTGCAAGCGGTCATCGGTGATAGCGTAAAGGCCGGATAGCGGATTCATGCGTTTGCTTTCATGGTTCGGGCTATAATTTGCACCTTGATCAAGCCGGCCATTATCCACCATGAGAAAAACTGTTTCAGCCAGCCCAGACAGTAACATGAAAGATTACCTGCGCCTGCTCCGTTATACGAAGCCTGTGTTGGGTCTCTTTGCCATCAGCGCTGCAGGATTTATTGCTTATGGTTTCTTGCAGCCGTTGCTGCCTGAATTGCTCAAGCAAATGGTCAAGGCCATTGAGCTCAAGGATAGCTCGGATCGATGGAAGTTGCCTTTGATGGCCATTGGCGTTTTTGCAGTGCAGGGTATTGCATCGTTTATCGGCAATTACTTTATGGCGCGTGTATCTGGCACGATTGTTCGCAATATACAAAAGGAAGTGTTCAATAAACTGACGGTATTGCCCGCCAGTTATTTTGACACAACACCGACAGGACAGAGCATTGCCCGTATCACTAGCAGTGTCGGCATGGTGACTGGCGCGATTACCAGTGCCATTGTGACAGTCATCCGTGAAGGAACTGTCGTGATTGGTATGTTGGCCTATGTTTTTTACCAGAACTGGCAATTGTCGATGGCGTTTATTTGTATTGCCCCGATTATTGGCCTGATCGTGCGTTATGTAGGGAACCGGTTCCATAAAATCAGTCACAAGATGCAGGATGTGGCTGGCGATACGCTACAGGTCGCCAGTGAAATGATTGCCGGTTATCGCGTGATGCGCAGTTTCGGCGGCGAAAACTATGAGAAAGAGCGTTTTGCTGATGCTTGCATGCGTAGTTTTCATTTGTACATGAAAATGCAAAAAATTGCTGCGATCAATACGCCCGTGATGCAATTGATTGTGGCTTTTGCGGTGGCGGCCATTTTGTATATGGTGCTGAGTCCGACCATGTTGGCGCAGTACAGTACGGCAGATCTGGTGGCCTATATCACGGCAGTGGCGATGCTGCCCAAACCGATCAGGCAGCTGACCCAGACAAATGGTGCAATCCAGAAGGGTATAGCGGGCGCGCAAAAAATATTCGAAATTCTGGATATGCAAGCCGAATATGACACTGGATCTGTAGAGTGCCATCGCGCCGCAGGTGTTGTGTCGATTCGCGGGCTTGAGTTCACTTATCCAGGCAGCAATGATGTGGTATTGCGGGATATCAACATCGAGATTCCTGCCGGACAGACCGTGGCGCTGGTGGGGCGCTCTGGAAGTGGCAAATCCACATTGGCGAGTCTTTTCCCGCGTTTTTACGATTATGAAAAAGGCGAAATCCTGCTGGATGGTATCCCGTTGAAGCAGTATTCCCTGTCCAGCCTTCGTAACCAGATTGCGTTAGTGAACCAACATGTTGTGCTGTTCAAGGATACCGTGGCCAACAACATTGCTTACGGCAGTCTTGCGCAGTGTTCACGTAAACAGATTCAGGCGGCTGCAGAAGCGGCTAACGCAATGGAATTTATCGAGCAGTTGCCGCAGGGGCTGGACTCGGAAATTGGCGAAAATGGGTTACAGTTATCCGGTGGCCAGCGACAACGTCTGGCGATTGCCCGTGCTTTATTGAAAGACGCTCCCCTGTTGATCCTTGATGAAGCCACATCGGCACTGGATAACGAATCAGAAGCAAAAATCCAGCAAGCGCTCGAGCGTGTGATGGAGAACCGTACAACGCTGGTGATCGCGCATCGTCTGTCGACTATTGAAAATGCTGACCTTATTCTGGTGATGGACAAAGGCGAAATTGTCGAGCGTGGTACACATTCAGAGTTGCTGGCCAAAGACGGATACTACGCGCGCCTGCATCGTTCCGGATTTGATGAAATCGGCTGAGTTATTCTGCCGTCAAATTGGTATTTTCTGTTCCGCCATCCACCTGCAAATCCTTGCCGGTCACCCAGCGTGCTGCCGGTGATGCGAGGTAGAGCGCTGCCATCGCAATATCCTGCGGTTTCCCCAGCTGTTGCAAGGGCGTCAATTTGCGCATTTTTTCGCGATTTTCTTCATCAATAAATGTCTCGAGTGCTTCGGTCATGATTGAGCCGGGGCTAATGACATTCACGCGCACATCGGGTGCCAGTTCAGCGGCCATCATTTTGGTCAGGTGAATCAGCGCAGCTTTCACAGTGCCATAGGATGTAAACAGCGGTTGTACAAGACGACCAGCAGCAGAGGCGATGTTGATGATATTGCCTTTGCTGGCCCGCAGATGCGGCAAAGCATATTGAGACAATAAAAATGCGCTGGTGACATTGAATTCGAGTGCGCGACGGAACGAGTTTGCCGATATTTTTTCCATCGGCTTCGGCATGGTGCCACCAGCGTTGTTCACCAGAATATCTATGCGCCCGAAATGTTCGACAGTTTTATTGACGAGTTGTTGCAACTGTTCGTCAACCAGTACATCACAATTCACCCCGATGGCATCGGCACCCAGTGCATTGGCTTGTGCTACTGCAGCATCCAGATCGCTCTGGGTGCGGGCAGCAAACACAACACTGGCGCCAGCTTCGGCGAAGGCGAGTCCTATTGCCTTGCCAATCCCTTTGCCACCACCGGTCACAATGGCGACTTTGCCTTTCAGGGAGAACTGTTCGCTGATCACTTCAGAGCACCATTTCCGCAAACTGGCGAATGCGACCGATGTCAGTGTTCGGGTCATCAGTGCGGCTGATCATCAGTGTAGTAACCTGCGATTTTTTCCAGTCGACGATACGTTCCTTGATGCGATCAACAGGCCCTGACAAGGAAATTTCATCCGCCAGTGCATCCGGCACAGCATCGAATGCGCCCATGTGGTCGCCAGCCAGATATTTGTCCTGCACTTCCTGCACATCGAAGCCCATGCGTTCCATCAGATTCTTGTGGAAATTTTCATCCTTCGCGCCCATGCCGCCAACGTAGAGTGCCAGCATCATCTTGGTGGGGAACAGCGCATCTTTCAGGTTATCGTTGACATTAACCTGCACCATCGCGGCAATTTCAAAATTGTCAGGTTTGTTTTTCAGTGACTCGTCAAAAATATTCATGCGATAAGGTGAGACGAAAATAGGAAACCAGCCATCAGCAATCTGTGTGGCCAGTTCAATGTTTTTCGGGCCTTCTGCCCCCATGAAAACCGGGATATGCGGCCGCAATGGGTGAGTAATGGATTTGAGTGGTTTGCCCAGACCAAGTGAGTTGGGGCCGTTAAATGGCAACTGGTACTGGTTGCCCTGGAACTCCAGCGGCTGTTCACGTTTGACCACCTGGCGGAAAATGTTCATCCATTCCTTGGTGCGTTCCAGTGGCTTCTTGAAGCCCTNNCAGATGGTCCATCGTCAGCGCCGTCATGGCGGCGCAGGTAGGTGTGCGCGCAGAGATCTGCATCACCGAGGTGCCGAGTTTGATCTTGCTGGTGTGTGAGCCCAGCCAGGCCAGTGGCGATACACAGTCAGAGCCGTAAGCTTCAGCGGTCCAGATGGAATCGTAACCGAGGTTTTCGGCCTCTTGTGCAATAGCGATGCCGGGGTAGGGGTTGCGGTTCCAGTAGCCGAGATGCAGACCGAGTTTCATGGTGTACCACCTTTTGTTAGTAATGAATGGGTGACGCGTAAATGTCTGGCGCGGATTGGAGCATGGTAGGCCGGCCTTGGCAAATCGGGAATTGCCGCTGAATGGCACTTGGTCAAATTGCGGTAATCGGTGATGAGCGCAATGTCCGATTGTTGNNGGCAAATCGGGAATTGCCGTGGTCAGAGCGCCTAAGACAAACTGGTTATTGTGAACGCGTGGCCTAGCGCATAGCTTAGCGAGTTGAATACAGGGTATTAGTCTGTCAAAGGTCGGAATCCATGCATACAGCAGGTATAGCTAGATGAAAAAAACATTCACGCAGCGCTTTGAAATCGGTTTTGCCAAGGCGCGCGAGCTGATTGAGCATGGTTTTGAACGTTGGGGTTATTGGGTGTTTGATCATCCATGGATCGTGCTGCTGGGCTGTGTGGTGTTGCTGGGCGGTCTGATCAGCCAGATCCCGCGGCTGAAGGTTGATACGTCGACAGAAGGTTTTCTTCATGAAATGGATCCTATCCGACAGGTCTACAACGGTTTCCGTTTCCAGTTCGGCCGTGACGAACGCATCCTGATCATTGTCGATAGCGGCGGCAGCATTTTTGATCGCGCTTTTCTGGAAAAACTGCAAAAGTTGCATCGCGATCTGGAAGAAAAAGTACCCAAGGTCCAGGATGTCAAAAGTCTGGTCAATGCGCGACTCACACGGGGCGAGAATGATGAACTGATCGTCAAGGATTTTCTTGAGGACTGGCCTCAGGACGAAGCATCACTGCTGCAGCTGCGTGAGCGCGCTCTCGGCAACGAACTGTACGTCAACCAGTTTCTGTCTGCTGACGGGCGGTATGCCATTATCATGATGGAAAACGATGCCTATAGTTCGGTGGGGCAAGTAGAAACCGACATGGATGCAGCGTTGTCAGGTTTTGGCGACGCGCCTGTTGAAGCCTACACGCCCGAACATCATCCGCCTTTCCTCAGTGGAGAAGAAAATACCGACATCGTGCTGGCTGTGGAAAAGGTTATCGGCGAATACAATGCGCCGGATTTTCACACCAGCATTGCAGGCACGCCGTTCATGGTGGACAGGCTGACCCGCATTCTGCTGCAGGACATGACAAAGTTTACCNNTGATTGTTGCCTTCATATTGTTCGTGATATTCCGGCGAGTGGTGATGGTTGTTATTCCGTTGGTGGTGTCGATGCTGGCAATGTTCAGCACGATGGGCTTTATGGCGATGGTGAATATTCCGCTAACTACTGCAGCGCAGATCATGCCGTCGTTCCTGCTGACAGTCGGCGTTGCTAACGTGGTGCATGTGTTTGTTATTTTCTCCCAACGCAGTAAGGCAGGTGATTCCAAGCGTGACGCTCTGGGTCATGCCCTCGGTCATTCAGGATTAGCCATTGCGATGACATCGTTCACCACTATTGCCGGTCTTGTATCGTTCTATGGCTCTGATGTTAAACCGGTTTCCGATTTCGGCATTATCACGCCGCTCGGTGTATTCAATGCGCTGGTGTGTGCGTTGGTGTTGCTGCCAGCACTCATTGCTGTGTTGCCCATACGCAATACTGCTGTGGAGGATCATACAGATGCCTTGAGTCAGCGCTTCCTGTCTTTTTGTGCTGACCTGACCACCACGCACCCCTGGAAAATGGTGCTGATGTGGATGGGCATGGTAATTGTGGCGCTGTTCTTTGCAGTGCAGATGCGTTTTTCACACAACCCGGTGAACTGGTTTCCGGAAAAGGATCCATTTCGGATTGTGACGGAATTGATCAACAATGATCTGGGTGGAGGCATGTTCATCGAGGTGGTTNNATTGATTCCGGCAAGGAAGATGGCCTGAAAGACCCTGAGTTGCTGCAGCGCATGGACAAGGTGCGGCAGTATGCGATGGAAATGCAAGGCGATATGCGTGTGGAAAAAGTGATTTCCATGGTGGATATCATCAAGGAAATCAATCAGGCCTTGCACAACAACGATCCGGCTTATTACCGTATTCCGGATGACCGCGCATTGGTGGCGCAGGAAATCCTGTTGTTCGAGAACAGCGGCTCTGATGATCTGGAAGAGCTGGTAGACGGTAATTTCAGCAAGGCGCGCATGACCATGAAGTTGCCGTTTGTTGATGCTGTGCAATATCTGCCATTCTCCCAGTCGCTCTATCCGAAAATCGAGGAGATTATCGGTGATAAGGCGGAAGTGCGCGTTACCGGCTTGATGGCCATGATGGGCAAGACGGTCAACGACTTGCTGTATAGCATGGGTATGAGCTATATCACTTCTACTATTTCGATCACTGCGATGATGATCCTGTTTGTCGGCAGTTTCCGTATCGGTTTATTGAGTATGGTGCCGAATATTTCACCGATTATCATCACGTTGGGCATCATGGTCATTGCTGGACTTCCGCTAGATGCTTTTACATTGTTAATAGGATCGATCGGGCTCGGTCTTGCAGTCGATGACACCACGCATTTCATGAACAGTTTCCAGCGTTATTTTTACCAGACACAAGATCCTGAACTGGCAGTGCGCAAGACCATGGCTACTGCTGGTGAGGCCATGTTTTTCACCTGCGCCATCCTCAGCACAGCTTTCTTTGTTTATGCATTCGCGACAATGGTCAATTTACGCAATTTTGGTATCTTGACCGGGATGTGTATCCTGATTGCTGCTTCAGCTGATGCATTCCTGAATCCTTCACTGATGTACCTGTACGGCAAGCACAAGCTGAAAAATGCTGTCAAGGGTGAGAGACAGGTATTTACTTGAGGAGTTATTGTATGAAAAAACAGATTGTTCATTTGATTGGCGTTGCCGGTTTGCTGATATCCACCAGCATAGTAGCTGAAGCACTGACAGCGCAGCAGATTATGCAGAAAGTCTATGACCGTGAAGACGGTAACCACGCCATTATGGAAATGGAAATGCTGCTGGTAGACAAGCAGGGTGAGCAGCGCACTCGCTCGGTCAAGTCATACCGTCGCGATGCAGGTGCAAATGGTAAGGATACAGAGTCGATCATGTTTTTCCTTGCGCCAGCTGATGTAAAAGATACCGGCTTTCTTACCTATGATTATGACGATGTGAACAAGGATGATGACCAGTGGCTGTATCTGCCGGCGTTGAAAAAAACCAAGCGGATTGCCAGCTCAGACAAGAGCTCCAGTTTTATGGGAACAGATTTTACCTATGCGGACATGACCAAGCGTAATATCGCTAATTACACCTACACGCTGTTGAAGGAAGATCAGGTAAACAGTGACAAGGTATGGGTGATCGAGTCAGTGCCATCTAATGACAAGGAAAAAGAAGAGACGGGTTATAGTAAATCGGTCTTGTTTGTGCGCCAGGATAATTTTGTGCCGGTTCGAGGCGTCAGCTGGCTGGAGAAGGGTGAAAAGCTGAAATACATGGAAGTGAAAAAACTTGAGCAGGTAGATGGCATCTGGGTCAGTACTGAGGTGACGATGACAACCAAGAAAGACAAGGAAACTCTGCATCAGACTGTGATGAAATCCCGCAATATCCAGTTCAACCAGCCGCAGCCTGATGAAGTGTTCAGCACACGGAAGCTTGAGCAGGGCCTGTAAGGATGCGGGCATGGTGGATCAGTGCATGTTTCTGCGTGTGCAGTTCTGCTGCGTTTGCGCAATCACTGGATGATGTACTGGATGGTTTTGACAATGCACCTACGCCTGCTGTAGTTGACTCATCCACTGCAGTTGATTCATTCGCTGAAGTTGATTCACCCGCTGCGTCTGCTGATGGTAAATCGGCCGGTGATCTGACTGGTAGTGTAGTACTTGGGTCGTCTTATAATTATCGCGATCATGAGAGCCGCAACGGCACTGATTGGCAAGGATTGTCCAAGTTGCGTACACGGTTAAATTTGCAGTACGACTACCAGTGGTCGAGTGATTGGCAATCCCGGATCAGCGGTTACGGATTTTACGATTGGGTGTATGACATTCGTGGCCGGTCAAAGTATTCCGAAGACGTGCTGGACGAAAACGAGCATGATGCGGAATGGCAGGAAGTCTGGTTGCGTGGAAAATTGCGCGATGATCTCGATATAAAAATTGGCCGCCAGGTGGTGATCTGGGGGCGGGCTGACAGCTTGCGTGTGCTGGATGTGCTGAACCCGCTCGATAACCGTGAGCCTGGTCTGGCAGATATTGAAGATCTTCGTCTGCCTGTTGGCATGTTGAAAACAGACTGGTTTTTTGCCGAGCATTGGCAGGCATCCTTTATCGCAATACCCGAAGTGCGTTTTAGCAAAAATCCACCGCAGGGCAGTGATTTCGCTGTTGTTGCATCGCCGTTGTACGGCGGGCAGATGAGTGTGTTGGCGGAAGAAAAACCGGACAGTTTTCAGGATAGCCGCTTTGCCATGTCGTTGACGGGTACTTTTTCCGGTTGGGATATGTCATTGAATGCGGCGCATCTTTGGCGTGATACACCTTATTTGCATGTTGGTGGCCCTTACAGTCTGGCCATGCCTGTTACTGTGTTGCAGCAGCTGGAATTCCGGCACAGTAGCATGGACATGCTGGGTGCCAGCGCCAACCTCATCAGTGGCAGCTGGTTGTATAAAACGGAACTGGCGTGGTTTGATGGGATTGATTACACGCTCTCTGCGCCCACAGTGGTGCCTGCTCTGGGTGTAGTGGAATTGCCATCATCCAATGTTGAAAAACAGCGTGCGGACTTTATGTTGGGTGTGGAATATTTTGGATTTTCCAACACGGCACTGTCTCTTGAAATGGCCAATCGGCATATTTTTGATTTTGATCCGGCCATGAAGCCGTTGTTTGAAAAGCAGGATGTCTTGGAAACGGCATTGCGCTATACGGGCAATTTCATGAATGACCGGCTGGAAGTGACTGCATTGGCNNTGGCGACTACAGGCAGCCTACGATGTGCGTGACGCGCTGGTGCTGACTGTTGGTGTTGTGGACTATCGCTATGGTGATTTGCCGCCTTTCACCACCATTGAAAACAATGACCGGATTTTTGCGGAATTAAAATACAGTTTCTGATGAAAATGCAGGGCTAAACAAAAACAGTGGTTAGCGATTGTCGCTGCCTGGTGCGCGTGCGAGATTGTCAAAGCGCGTGAATCGTCCCTGGAATGCAAGGCGGCATGTGCCAATAGGACCGTTGCGTTGTTTGCCAAGAATGATTTCTGCTGTGCCCTTGTCCTGACTGTCTTCGTTGTACACTTCGTCACGATAAATAAACAGGATCACATCGGCATCCTGCTCAATGGCACCGGATTCACGCAAATCAGAATTGATAGGACGCTTGTTCGGCCGGTTTTCCAGCGAGCGATTGAGCTGTGATAGCGCTATCACCGGACAGTTGAATTCACGGGCAATGCCTTTCAGTGTCCGCGATATTTCAGATATTTCCGACGTGCGGCCCTCTCCATTGCCCGGCACGCGCATCAGCTGCAAGTAGTCGACCATAATCAGCGCAATTTCACCGTGCTCGCGATGCAAACGCCGGACGCGCGCGCGCATTTCTGCCGGCGACAGGCTCGGTGTGTCATCAATAAACAGTGGGCGGCCTTTCAGTTTCTTGACGGCAATAGTCAGCTTGTCCCATTCATCCTGTTCCAGTTTGCCACTGCGGATTCTTGTCTGGTCAATCCGTCCGACAGAAGACAAAACCCGCAGGATGAGTGATTCTGCCGGCATTTCCAGACTGAAAACAATGACGGGTTTGTCCTGGTGCAGCACGGCATGCTCAACCGTGTTCATGGCAAATGTTGTTTTACCCATTGAAGGGCGAGCGGCAACAATCACCAGATCGGATTTTTGCCAGCCCGATGTCTTGTCATCCAGTTCGTAATAGCCTGTGGATATGCCAGTGATGTGACTGTCTGACTGTGACATGTCATCAATACGTTGGAGCGCGCTTTTCAGCAGCGGATCCAGTGCCTCAATGCCGCTTTCGGCAGGGCGTTGGTCGGCAATGTCGGCAAACAGTTTTTCAGCTTCGGCTAACAACTCGTCACTGCTGCGACCTTCAGTGGCATAACCCGTGTCAGCCACATTGTGCGCAGTGCGAATCAATTGCCGGAGCATCGCCCGCTCACGCACGATTTTTGCGTAGGTCAGCAGGTTGCTTGTACCGGGTGTCTGTCGAGCCAGCTCGGCCAGGTGAGCAATGCCGCCGATGCGTTCGAGATCGCTATCCTGTTCCAGCAGTTCGGACACCGTGATGATGTCGATAGGCTTGCCTGCTTCAGACAGCCGGCCCATGGCAGTAAAAATCAGGCGGTTATCCGGGCTGTAGAAATCGCGGGATTGCAGGACTTCCAGCACCTGGTCGAATGCCTGGTGATCCAGCAACAAGCCGCCCAGCACCGCTTGCTCGGCTTCCAGCGAGTGCGGTGGTATGCGCAGGCTATTGTCGGTGGTAGCGGTCGTCAAAAGCGTATCCCTCAAAGCAAGACAGGCACCCTAGAGTGCCTGTCTTTATACATCAATAATCAAGGCAATCCAGCATTACTCAGGAATGACAATAACCTTGATGGCTTGCATCACATCACTGTGCAGCTGGATGTCGATCTGGAACTCGCCGATTTCACGGATAGGACCAGCTGGCATGCGGACTTCAGCTTTAGTGGTGGCGTGACCGGCTTTGGTCAGTGCGTCGGCAATATCGCGCGTGCCGATAGAGCCAAACAGCTTGCCTTCATCGCCAGCATTGGTGGCGATGGTGATGCTCACCGCTGCCAATACGTCAGCGCGCTTCTGTGCTTCAGCCAGTTTGGCGGCAGCAGCAGCTTCCAGTTCGGCGCGGCGTGCGTCGAATTCGGCAACATTTTTTGCAGTTGCCGGAACGGCTTTGCCAAATGGGAACAGGAAATTACGGGCAAAACCCGGTTTCACATTAACTTGAGTGCCTACGTTGCCGAGGCGGCCTACTTTATCCAGCAGAATAACTTGCATGTGCCTGCCCCTTATTTAAAGTGCTGATCGGTGTAAGGCAGCAGGGACAGGAAGCGCGCACGCTTGATGGCTGCTGACAACTGGCGCTGGTATCTCGCGCTGGTGCCTGTAATCCGGCTTGGTACGATCTTGCCGGTTTCAGTGATGTAGCCTTTGAGCATCTCGATATCTTTGTAATCGATCTCGACGGTTTTCTCGGCAGTGAAGCGGCAAAATTTGCGGCGACGGAATTGCTGTTGTTGACGTGACATAAATGCGCTCCTCGACCTTAGGTGTTGTCGTCGCTGATGTCATCATCAGCGTCAATGTCGGTATCTTCCTGAATGGATTCACGAGGCGGGCGAGTGGGTTGCTCGGCCTTGCGACGACGGTCTTCGTTTTCAGCTTTCATGATGGAAGATTCAGCGGTAACTGCTTCATCGCGGCGCATGACCATGTTGCGCAATACTGCATCGTTATAGCGGAAGTTGGTGGAGAGCTCATCGAGTGCTTGTTGGCCGCACTCGATGTTCATCAGGATGTAATGCGCCTTATGGATGTCTTCAATCGGGTAGGCGAGTTGGCGACGTCCCCAATCTTCCAGGCGATGGATTTTGCCGCCACTGGCTTCGATAGAACCTTTATAGCGTTCTACCATGCCCGGCACTTGCTCGGACTGGTCTGGATGAACCAGAAATACGACTTCGTAATGTCTCATGGATGACTCCTTACGGGTTAAGCCTCCCGAATGATTTCCCATCAGGGGAAATAGCGGTGAGGCAAGGTGTCTGGCCTGCCGGAGAGGCCGGGCAAACGGGGCGGCAATTCTAGGGGATAGGGCAGCCCATTACAACCGCTGGCAATAGACCGTCGACCGGCGGCGGTCTATCATGCTGCCCTGTCCTTATTGATGACTTTTCATGCGCGTACTGGGTATAGAAACCTCTTGTGATGAGACGGGTGTTGCCGTCTACGACAGCGATGCAGGGCTGCTGGCAGAGGCATTGCACAGCCAGATTGCGATACACAACGAATACGGTGGCGTAGTGCCCGAGTTGGCCTCACGGGATCATGTGCGCAAATTGCTGCCGATGATTGAAGACGTGCTGGCCAAAGCTGGCTGCACCAAAGCCGATATCAACGGCATCGCCTATACAGCAGGCCCCGGCTTGCTGGGCGCATTGTTGGTCGGCGCTACATTCGGCCGCACCCTGGCCTGGGCCTGGAAAGTACCGGCCATTGGCGTCCATCACATGGAAGGGCATTTGTTGGCACCGATGCTGGAAACACCCGCGCCGACATTTCCCTTTGTTGCACTGTTGGTGTCGGGCGGTCATACCCAACTGGTGTCGGTGTCAGGCATTGGGCAATACCATTTGCTGGGTGAGTCGCTGGATGATGCTGCAGGAGAGGCGTTTGACAAGACAGCCAAGCTGCTGGACCTTGATTACCCTGGTGGCCCACAGATCAGCCGGTTGGCAGAACAGGGTGTGCCAGGGCGTTTTGTGTTTCCTCGCCCGATGACCGATCGCCCCGGTCTCGATTTCAGTTTCAGCGGATTGAAAACCTTCGCACTGACCACGATACACAAACACGCAGGCGCGAACGGGTTGCCTGATGCACAGACATCGGCAGATATTGCCTGGGCTTTCCAGGAAGCTGTAGTGGACACACTGGTGATCAAGTGCAAGCGCGCTGTCGAGCAAACGGGCTTGAAACAATTGGTGATTGCCGGCGGTGTCAGTGCGAACCACCGGTTGCGTGAAAAAATGCAGGGGGCGCTGGCGGGCAAGGCGACTGTTTTTTATCCGCGTCCTGCATTCTGTACGGATAACGGTGCGATGATTGCCTACGCGGGTTGCCAGCGTTTGCTGGCAGGTCAGTGCGAGCCGCTGGACATTAATACCCACGCACGCTGGCCGCTCGATACATTGCCTGCTATAGATCTGCCAGCGTTATAAAACCGATTTGAGAGACAGGCATGGTTATGGATATTGTTTACATCCGAGATTTGCGCATAGAAACGATCATAGGCATTTTTGCCTGGGAGCGTGAAGTGTTGCAGACAGTCAGTCTTGACCTGGAGATGGCGGCAGATATCCGCCCGGCTGCAGCCAGTGATGACATCAAGGATGCACTCGATTACAAGGCTATTTCCAAGCGCCTGATACAGTTTGTGAGTCAGAGCCAGTTCCAGCTCATTGAAGCATTGGCTGAAGCTGTGGCAGATATTGTGCGTGAAGAATTCAAGGTTAGCTGGCTGCGCCTGCGTATCAGTAAACCAGGCGCTTTGCGCGGTGCGCAAGATGTCGGGCTCGTCATCGAGCGTGGTGCGAAATGATTGTCATGAAGGAATGGTTGTGGCCAAAGTTTATGTAAGTATTGGCAGCAATATCGATCGTGAGCGCCATATTACGGCGGCGCTGGATGCGTTGGCTGAAAAATTTTCCGTGCTGGATATTTCATCGGTTTATGAAAGCGAAGCGGTCGGTTTTGCCGGCGATAATTTTTTTAATCTGGTAGCTGGGTTTGATACCGACAAACCGGTTAGCTCGTTGTCAGCCTGTTTGCGTGAGATTGAACACGATAATGGCCGCGATCGCGGGCAGGAGCGATTTTCTGCGCGCACGCTCGATATTGATATCCTGACCTATGATCATTGCGCTGGCGAAGTGGGTGGTATTGTCCTGCCGCGCGCAGAAATCCTGGAAAATGCCTTTGTGCTGTTGCCATTGGCAGAAATTGCCCCGGATGATGAGCATCCCGTCGAGCGCCGGTCATTTTCTGGATTATGGCAAGCCTATAGCAAGCAACAGAAATTGTGGCCGGTTGATTTTGTCTGGCGCGGCAAGCAAATCAGCAAAAAACAATGTGTATGAATCAGCCTGTATGAGCGATGTGGTTTCTCTGGTCAAACACAAGAAAGCTTTGCTGCAGAAGAAAGGAAAGCAGAGCACCTTGTGTGGAAATGGTTTTCACAGTTGGGAAGTGGTGAAGGAAAACAGTTTTGATGTGAAGCAGGGAAAACTGGTGACACAATATCGCTGCAAGCGCTGTGGGAAAACCAGAACACAGGCAACATGACGTTCTAACCCCCGGGGTTTTCGGCCTCTGTTTCTTCCTGGTAAATTCTCTCGGCCATCTGTACCAGCTGGACTTTCAAGGCGGGATCCAGCGATTGCCAGGGCATATCCAGCAGTGCACCTTCCATTGCGTAGAGTAAGGCGCGCGAGACATGAATTCCCTTTTGTCTGATGCGCCGGTAAGCCTGGACGGAGCCGACTGCTTGTAATTCCTGCTGTGTGCGAATACCAATGGAATTAAGAACATTGACGGTAGAGGGTCCAAGGTTCTTCATTTCGATCAGCTTCTTGTCTGCTGTCACGCTGCGTATCCCGATGAGAGCATCTTGGTATATCTTGAACGCCGACTCTCTGAAGGCGCTGTTGTCTGCTTATAATAACCCGCGGGCGCTCTTGCGCAACGTAAATGTAGTGGCTTTCCAGTAGAGGCACAAAAAGTGATTGAAGAGGACTGGCGAGTACTCACAGGACAAACATCCGCTGCTCTGGTGCCTGTAGAGCACGGTGAATCTTTTCTCGTGCATAAGGATGTTCTGTCGCCCTGGACAGATCTGGTTGCCCGGGCACTTGATGTCGGTTTTTCCTTGCGGATTGCCAGTGCGTGGCGTGGATTTGATCGCCAGCAACTGATCTGGAATGGCAAGGCTTCTGGCCAGCGCCCGGTGCTGGATGCATGTGGCAATCCGTTGGATGCCTGCTCGATGTCGGAAGATGCGTTGCTGTTTGCCATGCTGCGTTGGTCTGCCATTCCCGGGTGTTCCCGCCATCATTGGGGCACGGACCTTGATGTTTTTGATGCTGCTGCAGTTGCGCAGGATTATTCCGTACAGCTGACAACTGCCGAGTGCACAGATTGTGGTCCGTTCGCTGCCTTGCATGATTGGCTTGATGCTGTGTTGCGGGAGGAATCGGCAGTTTTTTTCCGGCCGTATACAGCCGACCGTGGCGGTATTGCGCCGGAGCGCTGGCACCTGTCCTGTCGCCCTGTGGCGGAACGCTATGAAAAGCTGCTGGATGAGGCGCGATTGATTGACTGGATCATGGCGCAGGATATTGCATTGAAGGACCGTATTTATGTGCATTGGCACGATATATTTCATCGCTATGTGCTGGTCACGCCTGACAGCAACGCATGAAGCCGCTGCTTATTTTTGATTGTGATGGCGTGCTGGTTGATAGTGAATCGATTGCCAGCGCAGCATTTGCCGAGCATCTGACACAGGCGGGTTACCCGCATACGCCGCAGCAGTGCATGGAGCGTTTCACCGGATTGTCACTGCAAAGCTGCAAATCGTTGATTGAAACAGGGCAGGCACCGTTGCCGGAAGATTTTTTCCTGCGCCTGCAACAGGATACATTTGACCGCTTTGCCAGGGAATTAGAGCCTGTTCCAGGTGTTGTAGAGGTGCTGGAGTGGTTGCAGGAACAGCATTGGCCATGCTGCGTTGCTTCCAGTGGTAGTCACGAGAAGATGGCGTTGACGCTGGAGAAATCCGGGCTGCTGAAATATTTTGGCGACAGGATTTTCAGTGCCAGTGATGTGCAACATGGCAAGCCTGCGCCGGATCTTTTTTTGTATGCTGCCAGAGCGCAACAATATTCACCGTCGCACTGTATTGTTATCGAGGATTCCAGCCCCGGCGTGTTGGCGGCGCTGGCTGCAGGTATGCAGGTCTGTGCCTTCGGTGAAAAACATGCGACCTTTGCTGATGCATCAGTGTTCGCCTGTATGTCAGAATTACCCGCGATACTGGATGCCATACAGGATCGAATCTTTCACAGGCAGGAGCACTGATGCATACAGCAGCTGAACCCGACACTTTGTGGCAGATTCTGCAGCGCGAGGCGCAAGTGGTGGCTGCGCAGGAGCCTGTGCTGGCAAGTTATATCCACGGCACCATCCTGCATCACCAGAATCTGGTCGATGCCATCAGTTTCCATCTTGCCAATTTACTGGATAGCAGCCCTGCGCCGGCATTGTTGTTGCGCGAAGTATTTCTGGATGCATTACAGCAGGATCCGACGATTATCAGGCGCATATGCCGGGATATTATTGCCTGCTATGAAAGGGATGCCGCCTGTGACCACTATCTGATGCCCTTGCTGTATTTCAAAGGATTCCACGCATTGCAGTCTTACCGTGTTGCACACTGGTTATGGCAACAAGACCGTCGGATGTTAGCCTTGCACATCCAGAGCCGTATGAGCGAAGTCTTTGCTGTAGATATACATCCCGCGGCTGTTATTGGCGGTGGCATCATGATGGATCACGCTACCGGCGTGGTGATTGGTGAAACCGCTGTGATCGAAGATGATGTGTCGATGTTGCATGAAGTGACACTGGGCGGCAGCGGCATAGCGCGTGGTTGTCGCCGTCATCCGCTGATTCGCCGTGGTGTGTTGCTGGCAGCTGGCGCCAAAGTGCTAGGGCCGGTTGAAATTGGTGAGGGCGCTAAAATTGGCGGAGGCAGCGTTGTGCTAACAGATATTCCTCCACACAGCACTGCTGCCGGTGTACCAGCCCGTGTAGTGGGGCGTCCTGCAGCAGAGCAGCCAGCGCTGGATATGGACCAGAAACTGGGCGATACCAGTGAGGATGGCTGATCGATGAATCCGGGTGTGGAGCAGACGTTGACGCCATCAAAGCCTGGCCGTAAAGGGATTGCCCGTATTCTCGCCGCGGCAGGATATTCGTGGTCAGGTTTTCGGCAGGCATGGACACACGAAGCAGCTTTCAGGGAGGAGATTATCTTGTTAACTGCCCTGACGCCGGTTGCTTTCTGGCTGGGGCAAACAGCTACTGAAACCATCATCTTGCTGATGAGTTGTCTGGTGGTATTGATCACAGAACTACTGAACTCTGCCATAGAGGCAGTGGTGGATCTGGCCAGTCCGGAGATTCACCCTTTGGCCGGGCGCGCCAAGGATATCGGATCTGCAGCTGTGTTTATTGCGTTGATGCAGGTGTTGATGGTCTGGGGATTTATTGGTTGGGCACGATTTTTTAACTGACAGAGCAGGAGTTTTATTATGGCGTTGACACTGACTATTGCTGACTGGTGTATTTTTGTTGCCGGTCTGGTGGTTCCTTTTGTATTCACCCTTTACGCAAAAGCGAGCAAGGATTTTGATAATGCCAAGCCTCGCGAATACATGGAGCACCTCGCCGGTGCGCGCAAGCGGGCGTATTGGGCAGTGCAGAATGGATACGAAACTTTCCCTCTCTTTCTGGCAGCCGTGCTATTGGCCGAAAGAGCTGCTGTAGCCCAGGCGACTGTGGACATGTTGGCAGTGGGTTTTGTGGCTTGCCGACTGGTTTATGGTGTGATGTATGTGCTGGACAAGGCCACCCTGCGTAGTCTGGTCTGGGTGGCGGCTCTGGGATGTGTGGTGGCATTGTTCGTTTTGTCGGCATAACAAACGCCAAAGTGTGAGCTGCATCACACTACAAATCAGGTTTGCACTTTTCAGGCTGCTGCGGTTAACTCGGCAGAGTCCTATAATGTGACGCAGTTCAATTTCTGATGGCGATGCTTTAGATGGTCGCCGCTGGCGCTTTGCTATTACTTCGTTGATTGCTGGATGAGCTCACTTGCATGGATACCGGAAACATAAAGCACCTTTCCGCTTTACAAAACCTGACCATCCGGTTCGGCGACAAGACGCACGAGCTTTTTCTCCTGGCCATGGAAAACCGGCTCATGGAGATGTCGGACTCTGCCAAGAACAATGAAGAGCAGTGGCGGTTACTGCAGTTGTCCCGTGAGTTGAGACGCCAGAAAGCGGTGCTCCTGATGGCTTTCAAACGGTATCTCTCCGATGGCTTCCAGGCGTTCCAGCGCGACCGCCTTGGCGGGAAAGACACCACGAGACAGGACATGTCGCGCGATCTCTCCCTGATGGCGGATGACGAACTGGAACAGGATCTGGCGACTTCATCGTTGGCGCGTAGAGCGGATACCCGCTTCTCGGAAGAGTTGTTTGCCCTGAACCAGCGAATGGCTATGTTGAAGGGTGGTCACAAGCTGGCAGACGATGGCAACCCGTTGGGTGCGTATCAATTTGCGGGTGCGTTGCAGACAGAAATTACTATCCTGAAACTGGATACCCGTTTCACTGTGCTTTTTTTCCGGGTATTTGAAAAAGTCCTCCTGGAAAATCTCGGCGATCTGTACAAGGCTGCGAATGACTATCTGATCAAGCAGGGCATTCTGCCTAATTTGCGTTATGGCACAGCCGTGGCTGGTGCGCGTGCGCAACAAAAAACACCAGGTGGCCAGCAGGAAGAAAAAGCAAAACCGGTCAAAACTACCAATACCGACATAGCAAAACGCATCGAGCTCGAAGCGGCACAAGACCCTGCCCAGTTAGAGTCCAATGCCGCACAGCGCCAGCTTTACGCTGAAATTTCCGGGCTGCAGGGTGCGGCTGCCGTTGCCGGCTCGCAGCAGCTTCCGGAAGGAAGTCCATCAGCAGGATCTCCTGCACCCGCGGGTGTTCCTGCAGGCAGCTACCCACCTGGCCAGTACCAGCCCCATTTCTTTAGTCAACCTGCATTCGCTGCGCACGGTAATGCTGCAGTGGCGATGTGTTCCCAGAACGAAGTAGTCACAGCGTTGGCCCGGGTTCCTCTTGAGCGTCATGCCGAGGTGATGGAACAGTCCGTGGCCCCTCCTGCCATGACAGTAGAGCAGTTTCAGGGTGTTACGCAGCAATTGCGCGAGCAGATCGGGGATGACAAGCAGATTGCTGATGACGATGGCAGGACGATTGATCTGGTAGGCATGATTTTTGAGTACATGCTCGGCGATAAACAATTGCCTGATTCTGTTAAAGCGGTCCTGAGTTATCTGCATACGCCTTATCTGAAAGCAGCATTTATTGACCGGAAGTTATTTGAGAAGCCTGAACATTCTTCCAGGCAATTGCTGAATTGCCTTGCCGAAGCCGGGACGCGCTGGGTAAACACTGACGGCGATAGCCAGTTCAAGGTATTTCCAAAAATCAAATCCGTTATTCGCAGGGTGCTGACAGATTTCCATAGTGATATCGGATTGTTTGACGAATTGCTAATGGAAATGCGGGAGTTTAACCACAAGGTTGAACGCAGCATTGAAGTGATGGAGCGCAGGGCAAGGGAAAAAGCTGAAGGTGAAGATCGCCTGCGTGAAGTGAAGCGCCGTGTATTAATGGAAGTGCGCAAGCGGATGGATGGTCATGACCTGCCATCGCACATCATCGTACTCTTATTGCATCCCTGGTCAGATTACCTGACCTTCACCTTGTTGAGACACGGTGAAGATTCCAGCCAGTGGCAGGAAGGCATAGACACTATTGATGAAATCGTCTGGAGTGTGCAGGAGAAACCGGATATCAATGAACGTAATCGTTTGATGTTGATTCAGGAGTCGCTGCAGTCGCGCGTACAGGCTGGTCTGGAGACCATTGCTCATGACCAGGCCAAGAGTAACAAGTTGCTGGATGCATTGAGCAAGTCACAGATGTTGGTGTTACAAAATCTCGTGGCTGAGCCGGCTACAGCAGAGAAACGCGCGGAAATGGAAGCAGAGGCGAGCGCAGACCTGGAGGAGGAATCCATAGACCTCGCATCATTGAGCCCGGATGAAAAGGATATGATGGATACACTCAGCCATGTCGCTTTTGGCACATGGATTGAATTTGACCGTCTTGATAACTTCGAAAATTTACGCGCCAGAATTGCATGGTTTAATGCAAAAACATCGCACTACATGTTGGTTGATCGCAGCGGTAAACAAGTAGCAATGAAAAGCGGGCTTGAGATTTCGCGTATGATCCTGTCGAGTCAGGCCAGAATGTTGGCGGATTCTGGCAAGCCTTTTTTCGAGCGTGCACTGGAAAATGTTTTTGCACGGCTCAAAGCAGCCATATCGCACTAGTCATCTAGCGATCAGGATACGCATAATGGAATCAGAAGATTTTATCAGTCGACGTAAACATCCGCGGCACAATTTGCGTGATGCTGTGCGGGTTATCGATAAAGCATCCGGACAATCTGTTGGAACCGTGGCTAATTTGTCGTTGGAAGGGCTCATGCTGGTGAACAGCTCTCCCTTGCATGCTGACTGTATCTACCAGTTGTGCCTGACGGTTGACGGCAGTGTTATGCCCGATGCTGCTGGTGGCAGCCATGATATACAAGTGGGTGTCGATTGTTTGTGGACCAGTCCTGCCGAATCTGCCAGTGCTTCCACATATTGGTCAGGATGCCAGATTATTGATATTTCAGAAGCGGATTTCGAGCTGGTTAAAAAACTGCTTGGCGCTATCGCTGGATGATTGCCAGAGCCGGTTAATCGCAAGGCAGCTGCCAGTTGATGACGCCAAGCCCGTTTGCTTTCAGGTAGTCGTTTGTTTTTGAGAAGTGCGCATTGCCGATGAAGCCGCGATACGCAGACAGTGGGGAAGGGTGCGGTGATGTCAGCACCAGATGTTTTTTTCGATCGATGAGCGCGCCTTTTTTCTGCGCGTAACTACCCCACAGTAAAAACACCAGGTGCTCACGTTGTTCATTGAGTAGCGCCACGACGCGATCAGTAAACGTCTCCCACCCCTTTCCTTGATGCGATCCTGCCTTGCCGTGTTCAACAGTCAGGACAGCATTCATTAACAGCACGCCCTGGTCAGCCCAGGCTGTCAGATCCCCGCGTGAGGGCTGTTCAAGCCCCAGATCCCGTTTTATTTCTGTGAAGATGTTGATCAGTGAAGGCGGCGGCTGTATGCCTTCCTGTACAGAGAAGCACAGGCCATGCGCCTGGTGGGGGCCGTGATACGGGTCTTGCCCGAGGATGACGACCTTCACTTTTGAAAATGGTGTGTGATTCAGTGCGTTGAACCACAAAGCGCCCGGCGGATAAATCACTTTTCCTGCCGCTTTCTCACTGGTAAGAAATGCGCGCAATTGTTTCATGTAGGGCTCATCAAACTCGGCTTTTAGCAGCTCTAGCCATTCAGGCTCGAGTTTGATGTTGCTCATGCGATCAATCAGTTTTGCGGACGCATGTGCGGGAACAGCACTACATCGCGTATCGATGGTGAATCGGTCAGCAGCATGACCAGTCTGTCAATTCCAATACCTTCGCCAGCAGTGGGGGGCAGGCCGTATTCCAGCGCGGCAATATAATCGGCATCAAAGTGCATGGCTTCTTCGTCCCCAGCGTCTTTGTCTTCCACTTGTTTGCTGAAGCGTTCAGCCTGGTCTTCTGCATCATTCAGTTCGGAGAAGCCGTTGGCGAGTTCGCGCCCACCAACAAAAAACTCGAAGCGATCTGTTACAAAGGGATTTGCATCATTGCGGCGCGCAAGCGGCGATACTTCGGTTGGGTATTCTGTGATAAATGTGGGCTGCATCAAGCGATGCTCAACAGTTTTTTCAAAAATCTCGATCTGTACCTTGCCGAGGCCATAAGAATCCTTCAGCGGAATACCAAGCTGTTTCGCAATGTTTCGTGCGCCTTCCACTGTTTGCAGTTCTTCGGCCTTGATATCCGGATTAAAATGCAGAATGGAATTAAAAACACTCAGGCGAGCAAAAGGTTTTTCAAAATCGTATTCACGGGTTTCAGTTACTTCCCCGGCATCATTGCGCACAGTATTGATGAATTGTGTACTGCCCAACGCGCGTTTGGCCACATAGCGCAGCATGTTTTCAGTGAGATCCATCAGATCGCGGTAGTCTGCATACGCCTGGTAGAATTCCAGCATGGTAAATTCAGGGTTATGACGTGTTGATAAACCTTCATTCCGGAAATTACGGTTAATTTCAAACACCTTGTCGAATCCGCCAACAACCAGCCGTTTCAGGTAAAGCTCGGGCGCAATGCGCAAGTACATTTGCTGGTCGAGGGCGTTGTGGTAAGTGACAAATGGTTTGGCTGTTGCCCCGCCGGGAATAACTTGCATCATCGGCGTTTCCACTTCCAGGAAATCCCGGTCAGTCAGGAAGTCGCGAATGGCATCGATGACAATGGAGCGTGTCCGGAAGACGCGTTTGACATCATCATTGACGATGAGGTCAACATAGCGTTGGCGATAGCGTGTTTCGGTGTCTGATAATCCATGCCATTTATCTGGCAGTGGGCGCAATGCTTTAGTCAGTAATTGCGTTTTCTCTATCATCACATAGAGGTCGCCCTTGCCCGACTTGTGTACAGGGCCGGTTGCGCCGACGATGTCACCGATATCCCAGGTTTTTACTTCTTCTGCTTGCGTGTGTGTTTTGTCGATGTAGAGTTGAATGCGTCCACCGACATCCTGCAACACGAGAAAAGGGCCGCGTTTTGCCATGATGCGGCCTGCAACAGAGGCTACGCGGTTCAGTGATTCGAGCTCTTCCTTGGTTTTTTCACCCAGCTCATCCTGCAAGTTGAGGGCGAAGCTGTCGGGACGAAAATCATTCGGGAAAGCGGGGCCTTTTGCGCGGATAGCACTTAATTTTGCGCGTCGCTCTGCAATTAGCTTGTTTTCTTCTGGTTGGGTGTTCTTTTCGTCAGTCATGATGTTATTCCAGATAGTCTTACAATCCGCTTTTTAAGCTGGCTTCGATGAATTTATCCAGATCGCCATCCAATACGGCCTGGGTATTGCGTGTTTCTACGCCGGTGCGCAAATCTTTAATACGTGCATCGTCAAGTACATAAGAACGGATCTGGCTTCCCCAGCCGACATCCGCCTTATTGTCTTCCACCAACTGCGCTTTTTCACGGCGTTTCTGCATTTCCATTTCATACAGTTTGGCTGCCAGTTGCTTCATGGCGAAATCGCGGTTTGCGTGTTGCGAGCGTTGATTCTGGCACTGGACGATAATGCCGCTGGGTATGTGTGTAATGCGAACGGCTGATTCAGTTTTATTCACGTGCTGGCCGCCAGCGCCGGATGCACGATAGACATCTGTTTTCAGGTCCGCCGGGTTGATATCAATAAGAATCTTGTCATCAATTTCCGGGGAAACAAATACCGATGAAAAAGATGTATGGCGACGGTTGCCGGAATCAAATGGTGATTTGCGCACCAGGCGGTGTACGCCGGTTTCTGTGCGCAGCCAGCCATAAGCGTATTCGCCCTGAAAACTGATGGTGGCAGATTTTATGCCAGCCACATCACCAGCAGATGCTTCAATCAGCTCGGTTTTAAAACCTTTTGCATCACCCCAGCGCAAATACATACGCAATAACATTTCAGCCCAGTCTTGCGCTTCCGTGCCACCGGAGCCGGCCTGGATATCGAGGAAGCAATTGTTCGGATCCATCTCACCGGAAAACATGCGGCGGAATTCCAGCACTTCCAGTTTTTTACGCAGCGCATCCAGATCCGCTTCGATGGCGGTAACGGTGTCTGTGTCATCTTCAGCCGCAGCCATTTCCAGCAAGTCAGACACATCATTCAGGCCTGTTTCCATGTCTTCCAGTGTGCGTACTACCGCTTCCAGCGCTGCACGTTCACGCCCCAGTTCTTGTGCACGTTCGGGCTTGTCCCAGACTTTGGAATCGCCGAGCTCCAACTCAACTTCCGTCAGACGGTCTTTCTTGTTGGCGTAGTCAAAGATACCCCCTCAACGCATCGGAGCGCTCGCGGAGATCTTTGATCAGATTCAATAACGGATTAATTTCCAACATTCCGGTGCTCTCTGTATTGCCTTGGATGGTGCTTTGGATAGTGCTTTGACAGAAATGCAAAAGCCGACCCGAAGGTCGGCTTTCAATCAGAAAAAGCTGTCAGGCTGCCTGAACAGGTATCGTATTGGTGGTGCGTACTACCTGATTGTTCTGGTCCAGATAGACCAGTTTCGGGTTGTGGTTCAGCAGTTCCTGTTCGTTGTAGTTACCGTAGGCGCAAATAATGACGCGGTCACCGGGCTTCGCTTTGTGTGCGGCTGCGCCGTTGACTGAAATCACACCCGAGCCGGCTTCAGCCAGAATGACGTAGGTGGTAAAGCGTTCGCCATTGGTGATGTTATAGATCTGGATCTGTTCAAACTCGCGCAACCCGGCCAGTTTCACCAGATTATTATCAATGGCGCAGGAGCCATCATAATCCAGCTCGGCATGGGTGACGCGAGCCTGGTGGAGCTTGCCTTTCAACATAACGGTTTGCATCGCTTTGCCTCCGCGTGTGCATCTATTTATATCGTAACGCTAAATCTGTACGGTGACATTATCTATCAAGCGTGTCTTTCCGAGATAAACCGCGCCTAATAATACCAAGTCTGTATCACCTGCGCTGGCTGTTTCCAGTGTTCTGGCGTGGCGGATGGAGAAATAATCCGGCCGCATCCTGGCCGCGTCCAGAGCGTCCAGAGCTTCTTTCTCGATGCTGGCGTAGTCTCTCCGCCCGTCCACCAGAGCNNGGGGGCGCTCTTCCTGGGTCAGGTAGCCATTGCGCGAGCTGAGGGCGAGCCCGTCGTCTGCCCGGGCAATCGGGGCAGCGATAATCTGGATGGGGATGCACAGATCCTCTGTCATCCGGCGGATCACGGCCAGTTGCTGGTAATCCTTGATGCCAAAGACGGCTGTGTCGGGCTGTACCATGTTGAACAGTTTGGCTACTACAGTGGTGACGCCCAGAAAATGACCGGGGCGAGAAGCGCCACAGAGGATGTTGGTCATGGTGGGCACTTCTACTTTGGTCTGGGTTTCCATGCCGTTCGGATACATATCATGTTCGGTGGGGCAAAACAGCAGGTCGCATCCTTCTGAGGCCAGCATGGCACTGTCCCGCTCCAGCGTCCGTGGGTATTGCTCCCAGTCTTCATTGAGTCCGAATTGCAGGGGGTTCACAAAAATACTGGCGACAACGACATCGGCGTGTTGCCGCGCCAGCCGGATCAGCTGCAAGTGCCCTTCGTGTAAATTGCCCATGGTTGGAACAAAGGCGATACGCTTGTCAGCGACGCGCGCATCATGGAGATGGCGGCGTAAATCGGTGACTCGCTGACAAATCTGCATAGATACTCTCAATTGCCAGGCAGCTGGCGTCAGGGATTTAACGCGGCGGAGTCAGCATATGGCCAAGTTTGCCGGCCTTGGTGGCCAGGTATTGGCGGTTGTGCGGGTTTTCGGCGGTTTGCAGTGAAATCCGGTCGACGACCAGAATGCCCAGATCTTCCAGCGCCTGCAGCTTGCGGGGATTGTTTGTCATCAGCCGGAGCCGGGACACGCCAAGATGATCCAGCATGATTTTCAGCATATCGTACTGGCGCATATCTGCTTCAAAGCCCAGCTGCTCATTCGCCTCCACTGTGTCTGCCCCCTGATCCTGTAGCTGGTAGGCACGGATCTTGTTCACCAGCCCGATGCCGCGCCCTTCCTGGCGCAGGTAAAGGAGAATGCCCCGTCCCTCGCGGGCTATGGTTTGCATGGCAGCATCGAGTTGTGCACCGCAATCGCAGCGTAAGCTGTGCAAGGCATCACCTGTCAGGCATTCGGAATGGATGCGGCTCAGTACCGGCTGGCCATCAGCCACGTTGCCCATGGTCAGTGCAACGTGCTCCTTGCCTGTATCGGCATCTTCAAACCCGTGGATGACAAATTCTCCCCAGGCTGTCGGCAAGCTGGACGACGCTACAAAACGGAATGACACAGTAGAACCCTCAACGTGGGGTGCGCATTTTACGCGGATTTGTCATTGTGTGTGCTCAGTATTTTTTGCGTAGCACGAGCGCATTATTTTCTTCACGCATCTCTGTTCTTTCCAGAAATGTCATACCCAGCAGGATATCGTTATCGGTGTCGGCCACGATAACAGCAGCTTGAACATTGTGCAGCGTGACGCCCCCGACGGTTACCGTATCCAGCGTGACCATATAGCTGGGTGTGTCGCCGCCAGCGGTGCCGGCGATGGTGCGCGTGCCTTGACGCCAGCTGATGCCAAGACGGTCTGCTTCAGTGTGGTTCATGGCGATGGCAGTAGCTCCCGTATCCACCATAAAGTTGACCAGGCGTCCATTGATGTGGCCGGGCGTGTTGTAGTGCCCGTTAATCCCTCGCTCAATGCGCACTTCACTTTTTTCCGCAGGTGCAGAAAAATTGCTGGTGATCTGCTTGTTCAGCGTGCGCTCAAAGCGTTCGCCTTGCCATTCCAGTGTGGCTTTCTTGCTGTCAGCTGATACGAGACTGACACCGTCAGTACCCGGTTTGCCGACTTTCAGGATGCGTTGTTTGCCATCAATGGTGACCACTGCCTGATTGGGCATCAAACCCTGCNNTGACAAGCGACTAACGCGCATATGGCGATTGCATTGTTCAGATCAGCGCGCTTTGCCATCGGGATTTTTCAGGTAGTTGAAAAAGGCATTATTCGGGTCGATTACCAGCAAGTCATTCTTGCCATCAAAGCTATTGCGGTAGGCTTGTAAGCTGCGGGTAAAGTTATAAAACTCCGGATCCTTGCTGAATGCCGATGCATATATGGCTGTGGACTCGGCATCACCCTGGCCGCGAGTTTTTTCAGCTTCGCGATAGGCTTCTGCTTCCAGGACAATTTTCTGGCGATCTGCATCAGCACGTATACCTTCGGCAATTTCCTTGCCTTCAGAGCGGTGTTTGCGTGCTTCACGTGCGCGTTCGGAGTTCATCCGGTTGTAGACATCCACGCTGACTTCATCCGGCAACTCAATCCGTTTGACCCGAACATCCACCACTTCAATGCCGAGTTCGCCTCTGGTGATATCGGTCAATTTTTTGGTCATGTCTACCATCAAGGCATCACGTTCACCAGATACCACCTCATGCAATGTACGGATACCAAACTGGTTTCGAAGCCCCTCGTTAATGCGTTGGGAAATGAGCAGTTCTGCGCGTGCTTCATCCCCGCCGGTGGCGGTGTAGTAGCGAGCTACATCGATAATGCGCCAATGCGCATATAAATCTACCATCACAGATTTTTTCTCAACGGTAGGGTAGCGTTCGGCACGGGTATCCAGTGTGAGGATGCGGCCATCAAAGCGGCGCACCTGATCCATAAATGGTATGCGGAAATGCAGCCCCGGCGAGATGTCAGATTGCACCAGTTTGCCGAATTTCAGCAGCACTACTTTATCAAATTCGTATACAACAAAGACAAACTGGCCAGCGAGCCACAGCACTGCCATTATCGAGAGAAGAATGTTGCCCAGGCGATTCATTAGCGAGCCTCCCTGTTGCGTGTAGAGTCGGCACGGCCGCTACTCTGCTTGTTATTGCGTATTTTCTCTTCCAGCTGGTTGCTCAGCACATCTATTTCAGCAGGGCTCAATGTTTTGCCTGTCGTGCTGTCGGTGGTTGCGCCGGTAGAAGTGTTGCGGTTTTTAAGTTGATCCAGTGGCAAATAAAGCACGTTGCTGCTGCTCTGTGTATCGATCAGCACCTTGCTGTTGTTTGAATAAATTTCTTGCATGGCTTCGATGTAAAGCCGTTCGCGGGTCACGTCAGGGGCTTTACGGTATTCCGCCAACAGCGCATTGAACCGTTCTGCTTCACCCTGCGCCCTGGCTATTGCGCGATCGCGATAAGCCAGTGATTCTTCAAAAACACGCTTGGCCAGACCACGTGCTTCGGGAATGACCGTGTTGGCATACGTCTGTGCTTCATTTTGCACACGCTGTTCATCTTCACGCGCCTTGATAACGTCATCAAATGCTGCTTGTACCGCGCCAGGCGGCTGGGTTTTTTCAACGTTAACGGTGGTAACAACAATGCCCGTATTGTACGCATCCAGATATTTCTGCAGCCGGCTTTGTACGTCGACGGCAATCTTGTCACGACCAACAGTCAATACGTCATCCATTTTGGAGCTGCCAATTGCATGGCGCACTGCGCTATCTGTGGCTTCTTCCAGTGCATGTTGTGGATCGCGTATGCTCATCGTGAATTTGCGCAAATCGCCTATGTTGTATTGCACGGATAACTGCACATCCACAATATTTTCATCTTCAGTGAGCATCGCCCCTTGCGTGGTATAAGAGCGCTGCTGCGTGACATTTTCTCTGATGACGGTGTCAATAAACGGCGGATTCCAGTGAATGCCGGGGCCGACAATCGTGTGGAATGCGCCCAGCCGGAGAACAACAGCACGTTTCTGTTCATCAAGCTGGTAGAAGCCGAATCCGCTCCACGCCAACAATAACGCCACGCTGATCAGTATCGTCAGTTTTCCTGTAGGCAACTCATTGTTATCGCCGCCGAAAATTCCACCCAGCTTGTCGAACAAGTCCTGTATGTCACCTTTGTTGTTGGGTGGGCCGCCCCAGGGGTTGCCGCCTCCGCTACCGGGTTTGTTGTTGCCAGGTTCATTCCAGGCCATCAGTCTCTCCAGAAAAAAATGTGTATATCATTCAGTGTGCGATTCTAACAGCTCTTCAGCCGTTAACTGCTCGGCAGCCAACAGGCGCTGCCAATCCTTGTTTGCCAGCCGAATGGTGATTCGCTGGCTGCCATCGTCGTTAAAGTGCTCATTGTTGATTGCGTGCAGCGCAAACAGGCGTGCCCGCAAGCGTGCTTGCCCGGCTGTCAGCCTGAGTGTGGCGCAGAATTGCTCGCTGGCAAGGTGTTCATCCAGAGCCTGTAGCAGCAAGGGCAAACCGGCACCTGTCTGGGCAGACAACCACACGCGTATGGCCTGTCCCTCGTCGTTACGGTCAATACGGGGCTCAATCCCCAGCAGGTCAATCTTGTTGAATACTTCAAGTCGCCGCACGTTTGCCGCGCCTATTTCTTCAAGTACTTCCTCTACCTGGAATATCTGTTCTGGCCGCTCTTCACTCGACGCATCAATAACGTGCAGCAGCAGATCTGCACTGGCCACTTCCTCCAGTGTGCTGCGAAAGGCTTCTACGAGGTGATGCGGTAGATGGCGGATAAAGCCTACGGTGTCCGCCAGAACAATGGCGCCGGTGTCGGGCAGCTCCAGCCTCCGCATGGTGGGATCCAGCGTGGCAAACAGTTGGTTTGCTGCGTAGACATCTGACTGTGTGAGCGCATTGAACAGGGTTGATTTGCCGGCATTGGTGTAACCAACCAGCGAGACGGTAGGGGTGGCGCTGCGTGTTCGTCCACGTCGGCCTTGCTCGCGTTGGCTGCGTACTTTTTCAAGGCGGGCCTGGATGGATTTTATCCGCACCCGGAGCAGGCGACGGTCTGTTTCCAACTGGGTTTCCCCAGGGCCGCGCATCCCGATACCGCCTTTCTGGCGCTCAAGGTGCGTCCAGCCACGTACCAGTCGTGTCGACATATGTTGCAGTTGTGCCAGCTCTACCTGCAGCTTGCCTTCGTGGGTGCGGGCGCGTTGGGCAAAGATATCGAGAATCAGGCCTGTGCGGTCGAGAACACGGCACTCCAGCGCCTTTTCAAGATTGCGCTCCTGGCTGGGTGACAGTTCGTGGTCAAAGATCACCAGCTGGGCACCATGCTGCTGCACGGTTGCGCGTATTTCTTCCAGCTTGCCTTTGCCCACGAAATGGCGGGCACTGGGCGAGGTGCGGGAACCGCTGATCAGTGCAACGGGATCCCCGCCTGCGGATAGCACGAGCTCTTCAAATTCCCGCAAATCATCACGGGTATGGGGGCGGTGAAGATCCAGATGAACCAGCACAGCCAGTTCACCGGATTCAGGACGATCAAAAAACAAACAGCAAACGTTCTATAGAAGAGAAACTGGCAACCGCGGCATCAGCTGCCAAGGTCATTGTAGCCATCATCATCGTCAAAGCCGCCTTGGCCGCCGTAGTTACCGGGTTCGCCAGGTATGCCGCCAGCCGGTGCAGCCGAATTCATCATCGGCAGGCGCACGGGGCGTGAAGGCACCACAGTGGAAATGGCATGTTTGTAGACCATCTGGCTGACAGTGTTTTTCAGCAATACGACAAACTGGTCAAAAGAATCGATCTGACCCTGCAGCTTGATGCCGTTTACCAGGTAAATCGATACGGGAACGCGCTCTTTGCGAAGTACGTTCAGGTAAGGGTCTTGTAAGCTTTGCCCTCTGGACATAAAAGTCTCCTTGGATAATTGGAACTGGCTAGACAACAGTTGATAAGACATTCAACTAAGACAACATCGATAAAACAGAACACCTGTGCAATGTATAGCAATAAGCCCCTTGGGTGCAGTACGTAAAATCCAGAGGATGCCTATAGTGCTTATATGTTGGCGTTCCGCAGTATTTTCAAGGCATCTGATGTGACTTTATTGAGGTCAAAAGGTTCCTGTGTGTACAGCCAATGGAGGTTGGCCCAGCGCCTGAGCCAGGTTAACTGGCGCTTGGCCAGCTGCCGTGTAGCAGCAATGCCATTGTCCCGCAGCTGTGTGTCACTGATATGACCTGCCAGATACTCCCAGGCTTGCCGATAACCCACTGCGCGGATAGACGGCATGTCGGGGGTGAGGTCGCCGCGCAGGTACAAGTGGCGCACTTCTTCGACAAAGCCTTCGGCCAGCATGCGGTCAAAACGCCCTTCTATGCGCTGGGTCAGCACGTTCCGGTCTTCTGGCATCAGGGCCAGCTGGACAGGGTGGAAAGGCAGGGTCTCAGTCGTCTGCTGCTGTTGCAGCTGTGAAAGGGGAGCGCCTGTTTGCTGGTATACCTCCAGCGCCCTCAGGATGCGCTGGGAGTGATTGGGGTGCAGGCGTTCAGCTGCTGCAGGATTCACAGCGGCCAGTTTTTTATGCATGGCTGGCCAGCCGTGCTGTTCTGCTTCTGCAGTCAGTGCTGCACGCAATTCGGGACTGGAGGCAGGCAGATCAGCAATCCCCTCCAGCAATACCTTGAAATACAACATGGTGCCACCCACTAACAGCGGTATGCGCCCCCTGGACTGGATATCAGCGATCTCCCTGAGGGCGTCGCGGCGAAACGCGGCAGCAGAATAGGCTTCAGCGGGATCAAGAAAGCTGATCAACCGGTGTGGTGCGTGAGCAAGCGTGGCGGCATCGGGCTTGGCGGTGCCGATATCCATGCCGCGGTACACCAGGGCAGAATCCACACTGATAATGTCGCAGGGCAACTGTCGCGTCAGTTCGACCGCGAGATCTGTCTTGCCAGAGGCTGTTGGGCCCAGCAGGAAAATAGCAGTAGACGGGGAGCTGTTTTGATTTGCTGATAACATGGCGCAGAGTTTACAGGAGTGATCCATGAAAAGAGTTGTGTTTAACCAGAAAGGTGGTGTTGGCAAGACCAGCATCAGTTGCAACCTTGCGGCCATCAGTGCACAACAAGGTTACAAGACCTTGTTGATTGATCTGGATACACAATGCAACAGTTCAGAGTATCTGCTGGGGCCTCATTACGCAGACAAGAACAATACTGCCGCTGATTTTTTCAAGACTTTTCTCGGGATGTTTGGCCGCAAGCCCTATTTGCCCGGTTTCTGTCATCCCACACAGTACGGGCGTTTGTCGGTGATGCCAGCGAGCCCGGAGTTGGCAACAATAGAGCGCGAGCTGGAAAGTCGCCATAAAATTTACAAGCTGCGTGAAGCATTAACAGATTTATCCAAACACTATGACCGTATCTACATTGATACGCCGCCGGCCCTGAATTTTTACAGTAGCGCGGCACTGATTGCCGCCGACTCGCTGTTGATACCTTTTGATTGCGACAGTTTTTCGCGGCAGGCTCTCTATAATCTCGTCAATACAGTCAGTGAAATCCGCGAAGACCATAACGAGGATCTCTTCATAGAAGGGATTGTTGTTAACCAGTTCAATCCCCAGGCCAAATTGCCTGCAGATCTGATTGCCCAACTTGTAGAAGATGGATTGCCTGTCCTTGGTAGCTATCTCAATGCATCGGTGAAGCTGAAAGAATCGCGGGAAGCGCATATGCCATTAATACATTTTGCTCCGTCCCATAAATTGACCCAGCAGTTTGTCAATGTGTACAACTTGCTTGAAGGTAATGAGTTGCAGCCTGTGACGGATGCCTGATAGCGCAATAACGTGTCTAATGAATATTCCAGAGGAGAAAACCATGAAAATTATCAGCGAGTTCAAGGAATTTGCTATTCGGGGCAATGTGGTAGATATGGCTGTCGGTGTCATTATCGGTGCAGCTTTCGGCAAGATTGTTACAACAATGGTCAGCCAGGTAGTCATGCCGCCAATCGGTTTATTGTTAGGGAGCGTGGATTTTTCCAATCTATCTATCATTTTGAAAGAAAAGACTGATACAGCGGCGGCAGTCAGCATCAACTATGGGATTTTTATCAATACGATTCTTGATTTCCTGATTNNGCAGAAGTAGAGACAAAAGAATGCCCGAAATGTATTTCTACTATTTCAATCAAGGCTACCCGCTGCCCGCATTGCACTTCAGAACTCCTGGAGTCACACAGTTGATGATCCGGTTTGTTATTCTGCTCGCATCGGTGCTGTTGGTGACAGGGTGCGCCACTTCGCCCACAGGCCGTAGCCAGTTGATCATGGTGGGTGATGAGCAGATGTCAGCTTCTGGCCAGCAGCTGTTTCTGCAGATGAAGCAGAAAGGAAAAGTGGTACGCGATCCGGCTACCAGTGCAACGGTATCCTGCGTGGTGAATGCCTTGCTGCCGCAGTTGCCGCCGCCGTGGCAGGGTGGCTGGGAGGTGCAGGTATTCGGAGACAAGGAACCGAATGCGTTTGCCTTGCCGGGCAGAAAAATCGGTGTGAACACCGGCATGGTGAAACTGGTGCGCAACGATGCACAGTTGGCGGCCGTTATCGGGCACGAGATTGGCCATGTAATTGCGCGGCATGCCAATGAACGTGCATCTATGTCGGTGGCTTCGCAACTTGGCGCCGGCATGGCTGAAGTGATGGCACCAGGCACCGGTGATCTGGTGAATATCGGGTCGCAGGTGGGTGTGTTGCTGCCTTACAGCCGGGCACACGAATCCGAGGCTGATGTTATCGGACAGAATCTGATGGCGAATGCGGGGTTTGATCCGCGTGAAAGCATCCGCTTGTGGCAATTGATGGAAAAACAGGGCGGAGGAAAACCGCCGGAATTATTATCCACCCACCCTGCAACACAATCCCGTATTGAAGGGCTCAACGCGCACTTGAAAGTAACGATGCCAATGTTTCAACGCGCACAAGCAGCGGGCCGTAGGCCGCATTGTGGTTCCTGAATAAAAATCAGGTAGATTTTTCAGCTTGCAGGATTCTGCAAAGCGTTTCAGCGTGTTCTGCCGCCTCCAGACCCAATGTGGTGAGGTAACCGCCATCGGCTTGTGTAACAAGGCCTTTTTTGTGCAGGCGTTTTGCAGCATCAATTTCTGTTTTCATGGCTGTTTTGTGAATTTTGATACCAGCCTGTGTGCTGGATAAATCAAACATGGACAGGATTTCCAGTTCTTCAATAATGTCCGGGCTATATGGCATGGCATTTTCCTGTTGAGTCAATGTTTGTTATCAATCCAGCAAGCTGAGATCACGCACTGCGCCGACATCCGCACTCATGGCAAGTAGCGCGTAAGCTTTTAATGCAGCGGATACTTTACGCGGACGAGGTTTAGTGGGTTTCCATGCGTCTTTCCCTTTTGCTTCCATTCTGGCGCGCCGTTGTGCGAGCTCTCCCATGCTGACCAGTGCGTCAATCGAACGATTCGGGATATCAATTTTTATGCGATCGCCGTGTTCAATGAGCGCGATAGCGCCGCCCGCGGCAGCTTCAGGCGAAACATGTCCGATAGATAAGCCGGATGTACCGCCGGAAAAACGCCCGTCGGTCAGTAACGCACAAACTTTGCCAAGGCCTTTTGATTTGATATAGCTGGTCGGGTACAGCATTTCCTGCATGCCGGGGCCGCCGCGCGGTCCTTCGTAACGGACAATCACAATGTCGCCCGCTTTCACCTTGTCTTCAAGAATGGCATGAACCGCTTCATCCTGGCTTTCGCAAATAAATGCAGAGCCTTCGAAGAGGAAATTGCTTTCATCAACGCCGGATGTTTTTACCACGCAGCCTTTTTCAGCAATGTTGCCGTATAAGACAGCGAGACCGCCTTCAGTGCTGTAGGCATTTGCCAATGAACGGATGCAGCCATCGGTGCGGTCATCGTCGAGCGTTTCCCAGCGTGTGCTCTGGCTGAAGGCCACTTGTGTGGGAATGCCAGCGGGGCCAGCGCGGAAAAATGTTTTCACGCTTTCATCATTTGTCAGTGTGATATCCCACTTCTGCAATGCTTCTTTCATGGTCTTGCTATGCACGGTAGATACGTCGGTATGCAGCAGGCCGGCACGATCCAGTTCGCCGAGTATGCTCATGATGCCACCAGCGCGATGTACATCTTCCATATGATACTTTGGCGTATTGGGCGCTACTTTGCACAATTGCGGGACTTTTCGCGACAGGCGATCAATATCTTTCAGCGTGAAAGACAGTTCTGCTTCTTGCGCAGCAGCGAGCAAGTGCAGGATGGTGTTGGTAGAGCCGCCCATAGCGATATCCAGTGTCATCGCATTCTCAAACGCCTTGAATGAGGCAATAGAACGCGGCAGGACAGAAAAATCATCCTGCTCGTAATGGCGTTTGGTGATATCACCGACATAACGCGCCGCATCAAGGAACAGCTGCTTGCGGTCGCTGTGTGTGGCCAGCACAGAGCCGTTGCCCGGCAATGATAATCCCAGTGCTTCCGTGAGGCAGTTCATGGAGTTTGCGGTGAACATGCCAGAGCACGATCCGCAAGTCGGGCAGGCACTGCGCTCATATTCTGCGACTTGTTCATCGCTCGCATCGGCACTGACTGCGATGATCATAGCGTCGACCAGATCCAGTTTGTGGTCGCCGAGTTTTGTCTTGCCGGCTTCCATCGGGCCGCCAGAAACAAACACGCAGGGAATATTCAGGCGCAACGCAGCCATGAGCATGCCAGGTGTAATCTTGTCGCAGTTGGAAATGCACACCATAGCGTCGGCGCAGTGTGCGTTGACCATGTATTCAACCGAGTCGGCAATAATGTCGCGTGACGGCAGTGAATACAGCATGCCGTCATGTCCCATCGCAATGCCATCGTCAACAGCAATGGTATTGAATTCCTTTGCTACCCCGCCATGTTTTTCAATTTCACGCGCCACCAGTTGGCCGAGGTCTTTCAGGTGCACATGCCCTGGTACGAACTGGGTGAATGAATTGACCACCGCGATAATCGGTTTCTGGAAATCAGCATCCTGCATGCCTGTGGCNNTGCGCCAGTAACAGGGCTGCCCGTCCGCCATCCCGGTATAGCGGATGCGTAGCAACACAGGCCACTTCTGCCATCTTGCTGTCTGCATAGGAATACAGTGCGATGCAAGCAGCAATCAAGCCTTCATGTTCGATAACGGTAAAGTTATGGATTTCTGCTTCCAGCACCTCACGCGAGCGCCGCACAAGAATGCCCTCAGCTTCCAGTGGCTGGATCAGCTCCAGTATGCCGCCTACATCGTCAAGTGTGGCGGGGCGTATAAGCTCTGCACTGTCATGCGCAACCAGTGTGCCACTGCCTTCCCGCGTAAACAGTTCTTGCAGCAAACTGCCATCTTCACGGTAGCTGATGAGATGGGCGCGCGTAGCACCATTTTCAACAGCATTGCAGCAAGCCCGCAAAGCAGAATGATCCTGCTCTTTCTGTTTTTTCAGCACAGCAGTTGCCTGCGCAGGTTTTAATTCACGCAATAAATTATGTTTGGCATCGAATATGCCCTTGCTTTCAATAAAGGCAATCAGTTTGTCTGCGCCAATGGCCTGCGCCACCGAAGTCGCAACATTCTCGATGCCGAGATTGAATATCTCCCCACTCGCGGAATAGCCAAGGCAAGGCAGTACAACAATGGCGTGGTGATCCAGTGCCGTGTTGATGGCATCGACGTCGACACGCCGCACTTCGCCGGTGTAATGGAAGTCCACGCCATTCCGCACGCCGATGGGTTTGGCGGTCACAAAGTTGCCGCCGGTAACGCGAATCTGCGCGCCGTGCATCGGTGAATTGACCAGCCCGGTCGAGAGCAATGCTTCGACATGCGACCGCACGCTGCTGGCCGCTTCAACCACCAGCGGAAGCGTATCAATATCTGTGATGCGTACACCCTGGTGAAATGTTGGCCTGATGTGCGCGCGTGCCAGTGAAGTATCAATCTGTGCCCGTGCGCCTACTGCCAATACCAGCCGCACGCCCAGGCTATTGAGCAGNNCAAAAGTCTTGCCGCGATGGGCGTGGATGTACGGTGCCGAATGCCGGAACCAGTCCACCATATTCCTGGCAGTGGCCGGGCTTTGGTCTGGATCGTGTTGCACGCAGGTCTCTCCTGTTGTGTTGTAGCATTCTAGCAGCTGGTTCTTGCTGGCGAGTAGGGTAATCAGGCTTTTTGTCATAGGATGCGGGCTGGGTTTACAGATTGTCAGGATGCACCATGCCGCCGTCACACATGCCTGTGGAAATTGCATTGCCCAGTGCGCTGGATGAATCTGCCACAGTGGCTGCTGCGCTGATGGAGATGGCCCTCGCTGCTGAGAGAGACGGGGGGTTGCAGCCTGTCCGTATCCTGCGTCGCTGGGAAGCCCGCGCAGGCACCTACACTTATCACACACACGTACAAGTGGCATGCGCTGATGTATCAACATTCAGCAAAGTCGTTGATTGTTTTTTTCATGCAGCGGCATTGCCTGCGCAGCCATGGTATTCACAATTTCTCAGGGGGCAATCTTTATCGGTGGTGCCGGCTGCCGGTGCTACCCGATCTGCTATCTGTTTGCCGGAGTTTGATTTTGGTCTGGGGAAAGTACACAGCTACCGGCAGCTGGTAAGTGAATTTTCTTTCGCAAACCATTGCCACGTTCTTGTGTTGAGATCTGTTAGTGCAGATCCTGATTTTCCTGCCAATACCGTGGTGGCGTTTACACTGTCCCCAACAGGGGATGTTTTACGTTGGCGTAATGGCGTCCTGCACTGGCACCATATCTGCACGGTTGCCGGGGTGGGTATTTTGCCGGCACCGATTGAGCGACAGGTTATGAACATGCTTCGCTGGCTTCGCCTTGACCATGCGGAACGCAAGACATACAGGGAGGAAGCGGAGTGTTTTATTCGCTGGGTTAGCGATCCCGCAAGTGTTTCGGCAACATGGGATTCCATCCAGCATCTGGTCAGCCTGAACACAGTGAGCGACGAAATATGAAAATTGATACAACGATGGTGCTGGATAACCCAGCGGATGCAGCGATGCTGGCACGAGAGCTGGAGGCGATTGGCTACGATGGCATCTACAGTTTTGAAGGGCAGCATGACCCATTCTTGCCATTGGCGATTGCCTCGCAAACCACCAGCACCGTGCAATTGGGCACGGGGATTGCTGTGGCATTTGCACGCAACCCCATGTCATTGGCGTATCTGGCGAATGATATGCAACTGCTGAGCAAAGGACGCTTCATTCTTGGCTTGGGAACGCAAATCCAGGCGCATATTGAAAAACGCTACAGCAGCACATGGGGGCAGCCGGCTGCACGGCTGCGGGATATGGTGTTGGCGATCCGTGCCATTTTTGACGCATGGCAAACGGGAGAGCGTTTACGTTACGAAGGCGAATTTTACAAGCACACCTTGATGACGCCGGCATTCAGCCCCGGTCCCAATCCGTATGGTGTGCCTCCCGTTTATTGTGGGGGATTCGGCCCCAGAATGACGGAAGCGGTAGGCGAGGTGGCAGATGGATTTATTGCGCACCCTTTCCATACACCGCAATCCATACAGCAGCTGACGATGCCTGCCTTGCAGAGCGGTTTTGCCAAAGCAGGAAAATCACGTGAAAATTTTACAGTCGCGGTAAACCTGATTGTCGGTTCAGGAGACGATGCGCAATCGTTACAGGAAGCACGTGAGAAGGTTCGTAAACAAATTGCATTTTATGGATCCACGCCAGCGTACCGTCCCGTTCTGGAAGTGCATGGTATGGGTGAGTTGCAAACACAATTGAATATCCTGTCAAAAGACGGCCATTGGGATGCGATGACTGCGCTGGTGCCGGATGAGTTGCTGGATGCCGTGGCCGTGGTGTGTCCGCGCAATGAAATGGCTGCAAGAATTCGTGCGCGTTGTGACGGTGTTTTTGATCGGGTGAATCTCGTTGCGCGCTACACGCCGGACACGACAGGTTGGGCAGATGTTGTGCGTGAATTGAAAAATCGATAGAGGTTACTAAAGCCAGAGCGTTATAGTTCGCCGGTTTTGGGTTCGCCGAAGTAGTAACCCTGGATAAGATCAAATCCCATGCTTTGGCATTCGCGCACTTCTTCTATTCGTTCCAATCCCTCGGCCAATGTCGTAATGCCCATATTCCTGGACAGGGTAACCAGCGACTTCACCATCTGGCGTTTGGCAGGTTCGGCCTTGTCAATATTACGCACCAGGCTCATATCAAACTTCAGGTAATGCGCTGGTGCTTCCACCAGTTCGATAAAACGTGCTTGTCCCGCCCCAAAGTCATCGTAAGCCAGTTTGATATTCAGTCCATCCAGCTCCCTGCAGATTTTTTTCATATCTGACAAGCTGGGTACGGCTTTTTCATGAATTTCCAGCACAAGGGCAATATCAGGATTTTCTCTCCTGATGCGCTCCATCTGTAGCAGCAGGATTCTGGCGTAACGCAACTCATCCGGGTGTACGTTCATGAAGAACGCTGCTTTGGTATCAAATGTCGCTGCGGTCGCAATGCCGATATCACGGAATAGCTGGCTAAGGTGCATAGGCAGGCTGCTGACACTTTCTGCAATGCGGAATAATAAGCCCGGACTTTCCGGCAAGGAGGGATGTGTACCGCGCCCCAGTATTTCGTAGGCAAATATTTCTTCTGTTATTGCATCAACAATTGGCTGGAATGCGGGCACGATCATTTTTTTGTGCACTAATTCCTGCAGCTCCCTTATGCCAGCCGGCATTTTTTTTGAAAGGGCAGATTCTGCAATAATGGCGGCATGCCGTACGGTGGGGTGGGAAGATTTTTTGACAGACTCCTTGATAGTCCTGACTTCAAAGTCAGCAAAGTGCAGGATGTCACCATGTTGCAGCTCGGTTTGTTCCTTGACTTCAATCCGATTGATATAGGTACCATTGGTGCTGTCCATGTCTTGCAGGAAAAGTCGATCATCCTGCAAGGTAATTTCCGCATGCAGCCGTGATGCCTTGGAGCCTGGCACCATAAATGCCATACCGGCCTCCCTTCCGATCCTGAAAGGAAATGCGTTGATTTTCAGGCGGCTGAGTACAGTGTCTCCGCTGAAGTAGCCTTCGAGGTACCAGGTATCATGCAACATAGGATTAAAGAAAATTGCCTGTATTTGTTTGGGTGATGGGGGCTATTGTAAAGCTGCTTATGCATCCAGCCTACATACTTCGAGACCCAGTTTCTTGGCAGCCCCGGTGCTGCCCGTATCACTCAAGACGGCGGTATTTGCCTTGTCTGACACCAGATAAGTAGCGCCAACACGCTGCAGGTCTGCGCCAGTTACAGCAAGAATGCGTGACCGGAACTGGCGCCGCACGTCGTCCGTCCGGCCAAAGAGGCGGTTGTGAAAGGCGCTCTTGGCCTCGCCTGCCGGAGAGCCGGGTTTGTCGAGTGAAGCCACCACGCCCAGTATGGATTCCTCCACCTGCTGTGCAGCAGGTGCATTGTCAGCTAGCCAGTGAATAGCCTGGTCAAAATCATCCAGCGTGTCGGATAACCGTGGATCCCGATAGGAATACATGCGGAATGCACCGAGCATGTTGTCCTGGCTCGCACCGCCCCCGTATGCACCACCTTGTTCGCGAATAGTGCGATGCAGGAAACCATTGCGTAAGTATCCGCCCAATACGGTGAGCGCGGCAGCGTCCGGATGATTCATGGCAACAGTGGGCCATGCGCGTGAACAGAAATTGACTTGTGTGCTGGTTTGCCACATCTGTTTCACCCTGCGTGGTTCGTAAGGCAATGACAGCGCTGTGCCGTTTTTTCCTGATGAGCCAGCCCATAATTGCTGCAAACTGTCTGTGCATTCAGTCAGGCGTTCTTGCTCGGCTACCAGTAATAATTGCGATGGCTGCGCTAGCATTTTCTTGTGGAGCTGCAATAACTGATGCGAAAAATTTTCCAGAGCCTGATTGTCATCCAGTGAGCGATCGAGCTGCTTCATCGGCACCACGCCAGCCAGCCCTGTAACGGTATGCTGGTAATGCGCCAGTGGTGACATGCCTGCGCTGGCGGCCGCCATGGCAAGGCTGTGACCGTTGCTGGCAAGGCTGCNNAAGCGCTGGTGTTCGTCAAAACGCGCCTGTTGCCAGGTGTCCAATAGCAATTGTCCTGCAGCGTGTTGGTTCCGGGCGAGTGTTTTTATCGACAACACCAGATACCCCTGCACCACTTGCACGTCGTCAATCGATCCACGCAAGCTGGGATAGGCGCTGATCCCGCCACACAGTGCTGACTGTCGGTTTTGTGTTTGTAGATAATCCTGCGTGCCGTTACCAACTTCGGTCAAGCAAGCGGCATAGAGAGGCAACAATGTCATTTCTTGTGCGGTCAATGCGGGCAAGTGGACGATCAGCTGCTGGTAAACCAGGCCGTTGGTGCCTGTACTGAATACGGTGAGTGGCGCAGGCGTGCTGATGACATGGGCTGCTTGTGGAATCAGCATGTCTGCCGGCACATCTGCCAGTGTTACACGAGGCAAGATATTTTCATCCAGCACTGCTTCCTGTCGCGTCTGCAATGCAAGACTCTGCTGGATGATTTTCTGGCAATCTGCTTCGCTGAGTTCTGCCCGGATAGTTGCAAGTTTTGCCGCTTCTGCTGCTTCGCGGCGTTGCGAGAGTGTCTGGTCTGGCACCAACGTCAGTGTTACGCGGTGTGTGTTGTCCAGCAACATATCGCGCACCAGACGTTTAATAAACGAGGGATCGCGAGCTTCTTCTTGCAATGCTGCCAGCGCAGGTTCCAGATCCAGCAAGGAGACAGGATCGCTGTGATGGGTAGCGCTGTTCAAGGCATGTAGTATCAATTGCAGCCCATAGGGGTAACCATCTCCCCCTATTTCGCGCTGTTGCAATTCCAGTTGATGTAAACAGGCATCAATCTGTTCTTGCGGCACGCCTTTTTCAGCAATATTTTTCAGCACGTCAAGAATCAGGTATTCCACTTGGCCGGTGTGCTCTGCCTCCGAGCCCTCAAGCCCTGCCATGAACAATAATTCTTTCTGTGAATCTTCCAGTCCACACAATGGTGATGGAGATGTGCCGAGTGACGAAGTTTCCAGCGCTTGCTGTAATGGTGAGGCTGCATTATCCAGCAGCACAGCTGCTAGCAATTGTGCTTGCAAATAGGATTTCAGATCCGCGCTATGGCCGAGTAGCCATGCAGTAACAATATGGGTTTTACCCTTCGTATCACTTTCATCCAGCGCGTAGGACTCTTCAACGTGAACCGGCGCGAGATAGCGTTTCTCATCGGGCACACTGATAACGTGGTCTGATTTTGTAAAACGGGATAAAGCCTGCGCTTCAAATTTTTCCTGGTGTTCAGACGCAGGAATATTGCCGAATGTCATGAAGATGGCATTGGAAGGATGATAATGGCTGCGATAGAACGATATGAGCTGTTCGTAAGTGAGATCGGGGATGCAATCCGGTTCGCCGCCACTGTTATGGTGGTAAGTCGTAGTCGGGAAAACATATTTTGAGAGTGTTTGCCAGAGCGTTGATGTTACAGAGCTCATTGCGCCTTTCATTTCGTTAAATACAATGCCCTTGAATGTCAGGGGAGACTGCGCATTTTCCATTTCCTCGAATTCCAGGCGATGGCCTTCCTGTGCAAAATCCAGTGGATCCAGTTTTGCAAAAAATACTGCATCCAGATACACATCCAGAAGATTATTGAAATCCTGTTTGTTCTGGCTCGCAAATGGGTAGGCTGTCCAGTCTGAACTGGTGAAAGCATTCATGAAAGTATTCAGTGAACGGCGCGTCATCAGGAAAAATGGATCGCGAACCGGGTATTTTTCGCTGCCGCAGAGTGCTGTGTGTTCCAGTATGTGTGCTACACCAGTGGAGTCATGTGGCACAGTGCGCAAGGCAACGAGGAAAACATTCTCATCATTGTCTGCTGCCAGGTGAATATGCTGCGCATGTGTTTCCTTGTGTCGGTATTCTTCTACCCGGATATTGAGTGCGGGAATCTGTTGGCTGCGCAATAATTCAAATGCAGGATGGGCAGGAAGCTGTTGTTCAGCTGGGATATTCGATGTGGCAGACATAGTGTTTTCCGGGATAAATACAGGGTATCGGGCGGTTATGTTCGCTCTGTTGTTGTCAGTTTGGCTTGTTGTCAGTGTAGCGTGATTTTCAGCTCAAACCACACGGGCCAGTCTTTGCCTGTCACCAGCAGGGTGTGTGACGCCGGATTCCAGGCGATGCCATTCAATACCTGCTCATTTTCGCGTGATGGCATACGTTGTGAAGCATCTTGCGCAAGTTTACCAAGATCATATTGCCCCTTTACCAGCCCGCTTTGGCCATCAATCAGCAGTACGGTGTTTTGATGCCAAACATTGGCAAGGATATTGCCATCAATCCATTCCAGCTCATTGATATCTTTCCAGTGCCGGCCGCTGCTGTCTTTGACTGCCAGTGTGCGGCGCGTCTTGCCATCTCCGGCATCAATAAATTGCAAGGTGTCTGAGCCATCGCTCATGATCAGGAGATGGCCATCGGTAGTCAGCCCCCAGCTGTCGCCACTGATCTTCAATGTTTGTAATGGCGTGAGGCGGGTATCGTAGACAAAGATTTCGCGTGATTTCCAGCTGGACTGGTACAGTTTGTTGCCCAGAAATGTGAGGCCTTCAGCGAACACATCCGCGCGCAAGAAATGTTGCTTCTGCATTTCCAGGGTATTTGCATCATAGGCAATCAGCTGCGATTGGCCATAATGTCCCGTGCTTTCGAATAATTGGCCATCTGCATACACCAGGCCTTGGGTGAAATGATCAGGTGCGCGCGGAATGCTGCGTAGCAATGCCCACGGTAAGTCTGGCGTATCTGCCAGTGCTGCGTGTGTCAGCAGGCAAAAGAGTAATGCAGCGGTTTTGAAAATATTATGCATGCAGATAACCGTTGATTCCGGCAGAAAACTGGTCAAACAACTCGCCACTGGCTGGCATCAGGCCGATATCAATATGCTGGCCAGACCATTCAAACTGCAAGCGCGAGGCATGCAGGTATCCGCGATCCGCAGCAGTGCCACCATAACGTACATCCCCCAGAATCGGGCTGCCCAGTGATTTCATCATCACGCGCAGCTGATGTGTGCGCCCGGTTTGTGGTGCCAGCACAAATAGCCGCAGGCTGGGCGCCAGTGAGTGTGAAGTAAAATGCGTGATCGCTGGATTGTTCCTGCTGCGCAGCAACTTCCAGTTGCCGTTGCGTGTGCGTTGCATATCACCGGAAACAGCTCCCTGTTTTTTGGAGGGCTTGCAGTCAGAGAGGGCAATGTAGGTTTTTTTTATCGCATGTGATTCGAAGAGCTGCCCCAACTGTCGGGCGGAAGATTTGGTGCGTGCGATGAGCAGCAAGCCTGAAGTGATCTTGTCCAGCCTGTGAACGGGGAAGAGGGTTTCATCAGGATGTTCTTTAGCCAGTAGCGCAAAAAAACCGGCACCATCTTCACTGTGGAAGCTGATGCCGGCAGGTTTGTTGAACACAAAAAAGTCGGCATGTTCCAAAACCGGCGTCATTCCCGGCGCCATGTGGTGCCTGTACGGGAATCCTCCAGCACTACGCCCTGTACTTTCAATTGATCACGGATTTCATCGCTGCGTGCAAAGTTTTTGTCTGCTTTTGCCTG
>DDBK01000141.1:11552-15118 GCA_002333095.1 Cellvibrionales bacterium UBA2034 | reverse complement strand
GACTGGCTTGAGCTTGAAGAAAACGGTGTGACACTGACGGCTCCACTGAAAGACGGGCAGAAGACTGGTTGGTTTTACGACCATCGTGAAAATCGTGCTTTTCTGCAACGGCTGGCAAAAAATACCAGTGTGCTGGATGTGTTTTGCTACGCAGGGGGGTGGGGTGTACAGGCGCTGGCAGCAGGCGCTGGTAGTCTCACAGCAATCGATAGTTCAGGGCTGGCACTGGATGCGGTGCATCGCAATACGACACCTTTTCGCCCATCTGCTGCTGTGTCATGTTTGCAGGGGCAAGCGGATGACATGATGAAACATCTCGTCAATGCAGGGCAGCAATTTGATATCGTTGTCCTGGATCCACCAGCTTTCATCAAGCGTCGTAAGGATCATGCGCAGGGACTCAAGGCGTATTATCAGTACAACCAGTTGGCGCTGAAGTTACTGGCTCCCGGCGGCCTGTTAGTCAGCGCTTCATGTTCTATGTCGCTGACATCTGGCGAGCTGGTGGATGTTATCGGTTCAGCGGCCCGTAATAGTGGGCGATTCCTGCAGATCGTCCATAGCGGCGGACAGGGGGCAGATCACCCTGTCCATCCGTTAATTCCGGAAACTGCTTACCTCAAGGCTGTGTTTGTCCGGGATGTGTTAATGGGATAGCCGCTAAGAGTGTTTGCCAGTGTATCCGGCCTTGGGGTTTGCCCCCTGCGCTGCCTCTGGTAACATGCATAGCTCGATCGCAACCCTGCGGCCGAGTTGTTAGCAGTGGTAGATTAAGCATCAATGATTCGGCAACGCACCCTCAAAAATACTATTCGTGCTACTGGCGTAGGTCTCCATACAGGGGACAAGATTTACCTCACGCTGAAGCCCGCTTCAGTCAACACAGGCATTGTGTTCCGCCGGGTAGACCTTGATCCCCCTGTGGATATTCCTGCGCGTGCCGAGAATGTCGGGGATACCACCCTGTCTACGACACTCATGAAAGGGGATGTGCGGGTGTCGACGGTTGAGCACTTGCTATCAGCTATGGCTGGCCTTGGAATCGATAATGCCTTTGTGGAGCTGACTGCACCTGAAGTGCCTATCATGGATGGAAGCGCTGGCCCATTTGTATTTTTGCTACAGTCGGCTGGTATTGAAGAGCAAGATGCCCCCAAGCGTTTCATACGCATCAAACGCAAGGTTGAAGTCAGCTCGGGCGACAAAAGCGCCAGCTTCGAGCCTTTTGAAGGATTCAAGGTCTCTTTTTCGATTGAATTTGACCACCCGGCATTTAACGGCCGTGATTTGACAGCAGAAATTGATTTTTCCAGCACGTCGTTTGTAAAAGAAGTCAGTCGTGCTCGCACATTTGGTTTTATGCATGAGATCGAGTACTTGCGCGGGCAAGGCCTGGCGCAAGGCGGTAGTGTGGATAACGCGATTGTTATAGACGAATCTGGCGTGCTGAATGAAGACGGCTTGCGTTACGACGATGAATTCGTCAAACATAAGGTTCTCGATGCCATTGGTGATCTGTATTTGTTGGGCAACAGCCTGATTGGTGAATTCAAGGCGCATAAATCTGGCCATGCATTGAACAACCAGCTATTGCGCAAGTTAATTGAGCAGAAAGATGCATGGGAAGTGGTGACATTTGAAGATGATGATGCGTCAGCACCCATCTCCTATATCAAGCCGGTGTTGGTAGGCTGATTGCTGTCTAGCCAACGTGCAGGCATCAATGAACGCATCCAATGTCACTGAGGGTGCTCGATGGTTGATAACATTTCATACCCGCAAACTATTACGCTAGCTATGACAGGCGCTTCTGGCGCTGCTTATGGTATTCGCTTGCTTGAATGCTTGTTGCAAGCACGTCGTCGTGTCTATTTTCTTATTTCAGATGCTGCGCGGACAGTAGTAAAAATGGAATTGGGCGTCGAATTGCCATCAGGTACAGAAGCTCTGGAGCTGTTTTTATCGCAGCGCTGCAAGGCCCAGCCAGGGCAGTTGCGAGTATTTGGCAGTATGGACTGGCTGGCACCCCCGGCATCCGGCACGGGCGGCAAGATTCCCATGATTATCTGCCCTGCATCCGGCGGGGTAATTTCCGCTATTGCAACAGGCGCTAGCACGAACCTTGTCCAGCGTGCTGCGGATGTAGCCATTAAGGAAAAACGTCCACTAATAGTCGTGCCGCGTGAGATGCCTGCTTCTGCCATCCATCTCGAAAACCAGTTGAAGCTTGCACAACTGGGAGCGACCATCATGCCTGCTAGCCCCGGCTTCTACCAGAATCCCCGGTCACTGGATGACATAATCGATTTTGTCGTAGCCAGAATTCTGGACCAGCTGGATATACCGCATACATTGCTGCAGCAATGGGGGCAATAAAATTGGGTGCTGAAATCAAAACAGCGATAGTCGATCTATTACGCTACCACTGGGCGCTGCTGTTATTTCTGTTTGCAGCTCTCTGTGCGACTGTTTTTTCTGTTGATTGTCGTCAGAGTATGCACGTGCAACTATCACTGCTGCCTGGCTTGATTGCTTATGTTGTGATTACAACCTTTGCAGATACAAAAGATCGCTTACGCATTGCATCATTCGCATTATCGATAATGGTTTTTTTGACTGTGTTGTATATTGCGCCACAAGTGATTGCTACTCGAATGGATAACCCTGTCGCGCAACTGAAATTGCTGGGTAATGCATTGTTCGTCGCCCCAAATGATATTCTCGTGTTTTCAGTCGTGGCACCGCTGGCGTTGGGTGCAACCTGGGCCAGTAGTTGGTGGTTGCGCGCTTTAACTGCTGTTTATCTTTTACTGATGCTGGTAATCAGTGTAAATATGCAAAGCCGGCAAGCCGTGCTTCTTTTATTGTTGGGGTTGGTTATTGTGATTGCGTTGATGCGGCCACGCTGGGCTATACCGGCCTTGTTGGCAGGCTGTGCATTTTGTGTAGTCATTGATGGCCTGCTGGACTGGCATTTAATCCATAAAATTTTTCTATTCCCCCGTACCTATGTTTGGCATGCGGCATGGACAATGTTTACAGATAGCCCACTGACAGGACAGGGGCCGGGATTATTCAAGGATATTTATTTTACATTTCTTGCTAAAGCAGGCTATGTGCTCGGAGATTTGTCAGACAGGCGTGGCATGCTTTGGGCGCATAGCTTGTATCTTGAGCAGTTGGCTGAGCGTGGGATTCTGGGTTTTATTGCTTTGCTATCCGTATTAGGCGTTTCCATTTATAAAGTTGGATGTTTATTGCGAGGTGCTGTTTCTGAATCAATGCGCAGCATGTTGGCGGGGGTGTTTTCTGCGTTGGTGGTATTTGCTGTTGCGGGTGTGGCAGAAACGACATTATCCAGAATATGGGTGACTGTTTTCTTGCTGGTACTGTCGGCTCTTTCAGTTGCTTCTGTGCGGTTATCCCAAAGAAATTCTTCAGGGTTCCTTGATTGATTATCGGTTTTTGTCTGGATTATTAAATGCGGCATGTTGTTCTGGCGTTGCCCCTTTTTGATATTTTTCTTTCCATTCGTTGTACGGCATACCATAAATAACGGTTCGGGC
>DDBK01000141.1:0-11510 GCA_002333095.1 Cellvibrionales bacterium UBA2034 | reverse complement strand
CGTGCTGGGATAATCATTAGCAGTGGCGTAATCACCAGGGTCAATACAGTGGCAAACGTGAGGCCATATACCAACGCTGCTGCAAGTGGCTTCCAATAGCCAGCTACCATGCCGCGCGTAGTAATTTCACGCCCGAGTAAATCTACGCTCACACCAAGTGCTAGCGGCACAAGTCCGAGTCCGGCTGTGATAACGGTAAGGCACACAGGGCGCAAGCGTTGGGCTCCGGTGCGAACAGCCATTTCTACTAAAGACAATTCCGGTTGGTTGCGGCGCAGGTGATTGTAGGTATCTAGAAGAATAATATTGTTGTGCACAATAACGCCAGCCAGCGCTACTATTCCAACACCACCTAGAATAATGCTGAATGGCTGCTGGAAAATCATGTGCCCTAACAACACGCCTGCAGTAGACATAATCACTGAAGACAGCACAAGAAACGTCTGATAGAAGCTGTTGAATTGTGCCACCATCATTGCCAGCATGAGCAACATTGCCAGCAAGAAAGCTATGCTCAGAAAACGCATCGATTTTTCTTCGTTTTCATTAGCGCCGCGAAATTTTATTGTGACCTGTGGGTTGATTTGAGCCTCGGTTTCCAGCCAGTGTTGGATTTCGCCCAGTTTGGTTCGTGGAAGCAAGCCGGGCGCTGCATTGGCGTATACGGTTAAAACCCCTGTACCATCAATGCGGAGCAGTTTATTAATACGTGGCTTAGCTTCACGTTTTACAAAATTACTGATAGGTACGGCACCATTCGGTGTATTTACGGTCAACACATCCAGCGCTTCAATGTTGCGTTCAGCAATGGGATACCGCACCCGGATATCCACTTCATTTTCTGCGTCATCTGGCCGATATTTTCCTACGAGTACACCGCTGGTAATTAATTGTACGGCAAGACCTGCGTCAACAACGCTGGCGTTATACAAGGCGGCTTGTTGGCGATCCACCTTCATTTCCCACTCAATGCCCGGTAACGGGAACGTGTCGTCAATATCAATCAGGCCTTCCATGGATTCCAGGTGTTTCTTCACACGCATGGCTTCTGCGCGCAAAACATCCTGATTATCGGATTGCATTTCAATTTGTATGTCTTTGGCGATAGGTGGGCCGCCTTTCAGTTTCTCTGAGTAAATCCTGATGCCTGATAGATGTTTTGTGCGTTCGCGGATATCCCAGAAAATCTCACTTGCACTGCGCGTTAATTTCTCTGTAGATTCCAGTGATACCAGAATGTGGCCAATCTCGTCTTCTGATGCGTTTCGGCGGCCTTGTGCTGTTCCGACTGGATAGGCACTCGTATACACTGATTTTACGCCAGGAGTTTCCCGGACAATATTCTCTACCTCCAGAACCAGTGCTGAAGATTCTTTTGCAGACAGGTTGCCGCGTGCACTGATATTGACTTCGCCGTGTTCTGTTTCTGATTCGGTGAAATAAACCGTTCCTGCATTAAATTGGCCATACAGGACAAAAATTCCGATCAACATGGCTGTAGCGAGGCTGATCGAGAGGAGTGGGGTTTTTAATACTTTCTCGATCAGGTTGGCGTATGAACCTGTGATACCGCCAAGATTCCTTGGGTCACCATGTTCAAGAATATGCATTTGCGCGATGCTCTCCTTGTCCATTTCGGCTTTGCCAAACAGCGCCCCCAGTACAGGAAGGAATACCAGGGCAAACAATAGCGACCAGGAAAGCACAGCAAAAACGGTCACCGGAAGAATGCGCATGAACGCACCATCGATGCCGGGCCAGAACATCAACGGAAGAAATGCTGCCAGTGTAGTGAGCATGGAGGCTGTAGCTGGGGCAAACATGCGTACAGATGCTGCGATATAGGCATCGCGTGGCGATAATCCGTCTGCCATTTTGCAGTCAGCGTATTCTGCAATAACGATTGCGCCATCAACAATCATGCCGATAGCCAGCAGAAGTCCGAACAGCACCATGAAGTTGAATGAATAGCCAAGAAAGAAAATAACTGCAATGCCGCCTAACGATGCTATTGGAACACCCAGGCTGACCAGAATCGCTGAGCGTGTTCCAAGGGCTGCTACAACAACAACCAGTACCAATACCAGTGCAGCAAGAATGTTGCCTTCCAGTTCCGATACCATCTGCAGTGAAAAAGGCGTTTGGTCAAAAGTGGTAATGAGTTCAATGCCGGGAGGTAGATGTTTGCGCTCTTCTTCCATCACGGCGCGGACCGCGTTGGCCACTTCAATCATGTTTGCGCCATTTCGCTTGTTGACTTCAATGGAAATGGCCGGCTTGCCATCAACATGGGTAATACTGCTGGCATCTTTAAACGTTCGCCGGACTTCAGCTACGTCCCCCAGTTTGATCACACCTTCTGATGTTGCCCTGAGAGGCAAATTAAAAAGATCCTGATAATCTTCTATCAATCCTGGTAATTTGATGGAAAATCGNNGACGCCAGCCGGTACAAGCAGGTTGTTTGTGCGGACAGCATTGATCAATTCAACGCCGCTTATGCCATACGTTTCCAGTTTGTTGCGATCTATGACTGCTTCCAGGACTTCTTCACGATGGCCGGCCAGTTTGGCTTCCAGCACATTAGGGATTGCTTGTATTTTTCGTTTCAGGGATTGTGCATTGTTATATAAAACCCGTTCTTGCACATTATTTCCAACCAGGCTGAGCACAATAGCCGGAAATTCCTCGGACGATATTTCTTTGATGATCGGTTCTTTTGCGTCATCGGGGAACTCGCCACGTGCCCTGTCGACAGCCGCGCGCACATCAGCCATAGCCGCATCGATGTTGACGTTGTTTTCAAATTCAATAACAACGTTGACCATATTTTCCAGTGACCGGCCTGTGATTTCCTTGACGCCGTCAATACTGCGCAATTCCACTTCGCAAGGTTTTATAAGCAGTCGAACGCCGTCTTCGGGTGAAACGCCTTCCAGTATCACTGTTACAGATATATAAGGGGTTGCGATATTCGGGGTGACTTCAACCGGAATATGTCTGTATGCATAAATGCCGATGATCAACACCAGCACCAGTAAACTCAGCGTGGTGCGGCTGCGATCGATAATAAAATTCAGGAAGTTGTTCATGGTGTGCCTGAATGATCTGGCGACACTTCGACTTTGTCGCCATCAGCTACCATTTCCTGGCCAACCGTAATCAGATTGATTTCTGCAGGCAGCCCTGTCACCCAGATGCCTTCAGCGGTTTCGCGCACGACTTCGACGTGATGAAATTCAACCCGTTGCTGGGCATTGATGATCCTGACCCCGACTTTGCCGGCATCATCCAATGCCAGTACGGCAGGGGTGATGCGATGCGCTGTCACTTCCTGCAATGGAACAGTAATTTGTGCAGTGATGCCATCCCGCACGCTTACACCGGCTGTGCTCAGTGTTGCTTCGACGCGGTATGTGCGCGTTTGTGGATCTGCAGTACGACTGATAAAACTGATAGTGCCATCAACACGATCGCCGTTGCTGAGTTGAACATTGACTGACTGTCCCAGTTTTAACGGTGCGACTTCCCGCTCTGATGCTTGCCCGGTGGCAAGCAGTGAAGCTTCGTCCAGCAAGCGTACACATATGCCACCACGATCCATCAGTACCCCGATTTCAGCCGGGCGGTCTTCGACGAATCCAGCAAATGGAGCCCGCATTTGCAGATGCTCAACATCCAGTTCGGCCACTTTCAATGCTGCGCGCGCACTCTCCAGAGCGGATTTGCTGGCTGCAATGGATGTGGTTGATAAAAGGCCATCTTTTTTCAGGCGTAAAGCGCCGTCATAGTCGATGCTGGCTTTGTCGAATGCTGCCCGTGCTTGTGATAGCTGTTCGCGACGGCTGTCTTCTGCCAGTTGGCATAGCACGTCACCAGCCTTTACCTGTTGGCCTTTCTCAACAGGCACGGCAACAACGCGACCACCTGTCTCGGCTTTGATGTCCACCACGCGCTTGGCTTCAGTGCGTCCTCTCAGGACAATTTCCACCCGTTGAGGCTGTGCTACCAGATGTGAAGTCCTGACGCGGTTGATACGGGTAGAGTCTGTACTGGATTCTCCTGCCGTTTCATGGCTTGAGACAGTGGCCGGATCATCGTTATTTGCATGGTGCTTCGATTTGAATACGCCGCTGAGCATCCACAGCAGCATTACTGCGACAATCAAGCCTGCTACAAGATAGGTTTTTTTCAAGGCGCACATCTCCGGTGTCTATTGCCGGATCGGGAGACAATAAACATTTATATTCGTGTGAGTTTATTATTGGCTGCAGGCTGGGTCTCAGCTATCTGCATTTTCCACACGATAATTGCGGCATGACGCTAAGCGTCCCGGATGATGCTGTATCATTAAGTGACGCAGTTCACGCTCTGGAATCATTCTCTGGTTCTGGACGCGTCACGGGTGCTGGATATAAGCAGGAGAATTCGATGGGTACATTCTTTATTTGTCTGATGCTGGCGGTTATTGCCTGGCTGTTGTGGCTGAATTACCAGACGCTTGATGGTTTCAATGAAGATCTCAAGCAGTTGCGCTTGCTGGTCGCTCACATTGAGAGGCATGTTTCAGGCGAACCGGTGTTGCCGATCGAAGGGCCTACCCAGGAGAATCCGGCGGGTGACCCGGACTTTCAGGATAGCGAATCTACCTGAGTCTGGTCAGCTTTGTTCTAGAGGTCGTTCACCAGAGAAGGATTGAAGCTGTTCTCGGGGTTGCTATCGGCTGGTGCGCCAAACTCGACATTCCAGTCTTTCAGCACGTCAGCCAAAGCCGTGGCCTGTTCATGCAAGGCCACCAACTCTTCCTTGACCCCTTTGGTACCCATATACATTTTGATGGCGCGACCTTTCGCCACCAGAGGGTGGTTAGGGTGCTGCATCTTGTACACTTCCAGTTTCCAGCGTACACCATGCACCATGTTGCGGTAGAAAATCAGTTTGGTATTGAGGCTGATGCCGCCAATTTCTTCCAGTTTGCCAAACACCGAAAAATCCGTGCCAAACAGGGATATTTCCTTGCTGGCAGCATCGGCTACCACGGTGGCATTGCGCTTGCCTGCAGCGAGAATTGCCAGATCGCCAAACAGCTCACCTGGCGTAATGTAATTGATGGGGTGGGTGCTCTCGCTCACTTCATCAGCATAGACAGCCAGCTTGCCTTTCAGGACAAAATACATCCAGGTATCGGTGTCACCCTTTTTCAGTACCACTTCGCCTGGTTCCAGCTCCACAATCCGCGAGTGGCGAAGCAGTATGTCGTACTGCCAAGGCTCTGATTTAGAGACATCACGATAGAAAGGAATGCTGGCCAGCAGCTTGTCGACTTTGTCGCGCGGCAGGCCGCTGATGGGTTTTATCTGCATGGTTTGCTAGCCGGTACCACAAGGGTTGTCGTTAAATTTCCGCTCGGATCAGTGTACACCACCGCCGGCTTGATTGAAGTATGGGGCAGGCAATTTGTTTGTTTCTACCCTGTCAGCGGAGGTCCTGGAGTGGATTGGCCTGGTTGGCAAGTGAGAAATGATTCTCTACATAGGTCTGTGGTACAGCCGTAATAGATGAATAAACCCAGCGGGGTTGCTTGTCTTTATCGACCAGTTGGGCGCGCACACCTTCAGGAAAATCTGGATGGAGGGTGCACTGTATGGACACGATCCATTCCATGCGAAACACATCCTCAAGTGACAACCCTTGGGCACGCTTCAATTGCTCAGCAACGATGTGGGCAGTAACAGGGCACCCGTGTGTCAGGTTGGACAGCGCCCGTTCAAACCAGGCTTCGTCAATCCTGAGCGTTGATAAGGCTGTGGCAACTTGTTGCAGGGTTCCATGGCAGGCGTTTGCAATGAGATCTGCATAAGGCATGAGTTGTGGCGCTATCTTCGCGGATGGCTGTTGTTTCAGGGTGTGGCTGAGCACATCGTGGTTGCCCATGGCGTTGGCGGTCCAGTTCTGGACTGCCAGCAAGCCTGGCAGGGTGTGTTGACTGTTGTCGTCCAGTAAGTAGTCAGCCATACCCAGCGCCAGGGCATCCGCACCATTCCACTCGCAACCAGTGATCCCGAGAAACAAGCCCAGTCCCTGGGGGAGCTGGTTCAGGAAGAAGCTGGCTCCGACATCCGGATACAGACCAATACTGATCTCGGGCATGGCCAGTCGGGTCGAACCGGTGACGACGCGGTGGGAGGCGCCCATCAACAGACCCAGCCCGCCACCCATCACCACACCGTGTCCCCATGCCAGTACCGGTTTTGGGTATTTATGCAGCGCGTGGTCAAGCCGGTATTCGTGCTCAAAAAAACGCTCACAGTAATCATCATTGGCCAGTATGCCCTCGCGCATGCGGCGCACATCACCCCCTGCGCAAAAGGCGCGCCCTTCGCCTTGCAGCACGACGCAGGCGATGTCCGGGCGATCGGCCCACTCCCTCAATTGTGCTTGCGCCGCAGTCACCATATCCAGTGTCAGGGCATTGAGTGTCTTTGGCAGATTCAGGGTAATCCAGCCAATCGAAAAATTATTTTGCGTCTTTTGTTCGTGTGTTGTGATCATGGGAATTTGTCGTGGTTTGTTGTTGGGTCTTCCCCTCGCGGGCAGCTACAATAGCACTCTTGCCATGATGACTGGATATGCCATGAATGTGTTGAATTGCTTCAAGCGCCTGCCGTTTTATTTGTCACTGGTTCTGGCGCTGCCGGCCGGTGTACTGGCCGAGCCAGTGCCGGCTCCTCCACAATTGAATGCGAAGGCCTGGTTGCTGATGGATGCTGCCAGTGGCTCGGTGTTGCTGGAAAGCAATGCTGACCAGAAGTTGCCTCCCGCTAGTTTGACCAAGTTGATGACGAGCTATGTGCTTTCTTACGAACTGGATGCAGGCCGTGTGCATAACGATGACATGGTGACCATCAGCAAGACAGCATGGTCACAAAATCCCGAGTTTGGTGCCAAGTTCAATGGCTCATCGTTAATGTTTATTGCACCGGATAAGCCGGTTTCCATTATTGATCTTCACCGCGGCATTGTGATCTCATCAGGTAACGATGCCACAGTCGCTGTGGCCGAGCATCTGGCAGGCACAGAAGCCGCGTTTGCAGATATGATGAACCAGCATGCCCAGAAACTCGGCATGACCAACACGCATTTTGTGAATGCCCACGGGCTTGATAATCCAGAGCATTACACAACAGCTCGCGATCTGGCCATGCTATCCCGCGCTATTATCAAGACAACAGATTATCCGTTGCATAAAGAAAAAGAATTTATGTACAACGGCATCAAACAACAGAATCGCAACGGCCTGTTATGGACTGATTCTACTGTCGATGGTTTGAAAACAGGCCATACGGATGCTGCAGGTTTTTGTCTGGTGGCCTCTGCAGTGCGTGATAACACACGCCTGATTTCTGTGGTGCTGGGCGCGCCAAGTATCAAGGAGCGTGAAGCGCAGACACAGGCCTTGCTCAGCTATGGATTCCGGTTCTTCCAGTCAGTGAATGTGTATGCGGCTGATGCAGTACTTGCGAGCCCGCGTGTCTGGAAAGGTACGCTGAAAACGGTCAATGTCATTCCAGCGCGTGAAGTATCCCTGGTGGTGGCGCGCAATGTGGCAGCCAGCCTGACACATGAGGTACAACTTGATAGCCCGCTCATCGCACCCATTACCGCAGGACAGAAAGTGGGGCAGATTCTTGTCAAGAATGGTGACCAGGTGATTCACAGTGTTGATGCTGTTGCGCAGACAGAGGTGCCGCGCGCAGGATTTTTTGGTGCACTGTGGGATACGTTATCCCTGTTTTTTGGCGGTCTTTTTGGCCTGCAAGTGTGAATGGATAACGCTGTGACTTCTCTGCAAGAGCCGCCAAAAATTGAATTTCCCTGCCGGTACCCCGTGAAAGTCATGGGTGTTGCTGGCGATGAATTTCGAAGTGCAGCGATTTCNNGCCAGTAGTGGTGGCAATTATGAAGCCATCACCGTGACCATTACTGCTCATGGTGTCGAGCATCTGGAAGCAATTTTTGCTGATCTGAAAGTTCACCCGCTGGTGCGAATGGTGTTGTGACGCAGTGACTATTCTGGTTGTCCGACAATTCAGTTCGCCACAGGATTACCAGACAATATGGCGGGCCATGCAGGATTTCACCGCACGACGCAAGCAGGATACGGCAGATGAGTTATGGCTGCTGGAGCACACATCGGTGTATACACAGGGACAGGCGGGCAAACCGGAGCATTTGCTGGACGCGGGGGGCATTCCTGTTGTCCAGACAGATCGGGGTGGCCAGATAACATGGCACGGCCCGGGTCAAATGATGTTTTATACGTTGCTGGATAACCGCAGGTTGCATTTAGGTGCACGCGCATTGGTGGATATGCTGGAACAGTCGCTGATTTCTGTGCTGGAAAGTATGGGCATAGCGTCTTATGCAAAACGCACTGCGCCCGGTGTATATGTGAAGCGTGATGGTGTGGAATCAAAGATCGCTGCACTGGGTTTACGTGTGAAAAAAACAGGTTGTTATCACGGTGCTGCATTAAACATTGATTGTGACCTTGTTCCCTTTTTGGGGATTAACCCTTGCGGGTATCAGGGGCAGTCTGTAACGCGATTGACAGACTGTTCTTCAGGGCTGTTGCCACGAAAAGAGATAGCGCAGCGCTTCGTTGGCCATATCGTGCAAGTATTGAACTATTCNNCTCAAGTCCATAGAATCTGCCAGCATGAGTGACGATAAACCGCGCCGCCCTAAAGGTTTGCCGGTGGGCCAGAAATTGCGCGCTGCAGACAAAGTGCGCCATTCAGACAGTCATTTGATTGCCAGTGATCAGTCGCTTCGTAAGCCGGACTGGATTCGCGCGCGCATTCCTTCCGGTGCCAATGTGCAGCGCGTACGCACGATATTGCGAGAGCGTCATCTGGTCACTGTGTGCGAAGAAGCCTCTTGCCCGAATCTTGGTGAATGCTTCAGTGGTGGTACAGCCACGTTCATGATCATGGGCGATATCTGTACCCGTCGCTGCCCATTTTGTGATGTAGCACATGGGCGCCCGAAACCACTGGAGTCTGATGAGCCCCGTTTGCTGGCAGAAGCCATTGCCGAGCTGGGTTTGCGCTATGTAGTCATTACATCGGTAGATCGCGATGATCTGGATGATGGTGGTGCAGCACATTTTGCGGCGTGTATTCGTGAAGTGCGCGCCCTGAATCCCTCAACCACAATTGAAACACTGGTGCCGGATTTTCGCGGGCAACTGGAGAAGGCGCTTGCTGTGCTTGTCGCGGAGCCGCCGGACATCCTCAACCACAATCTGGAAACTGTGCCGCGTCTTTATAAATCTGTACGTCCTGGTGCGCTCTACGAACATTCCCTGTTATTGATGCAACGTTTTTCTGCCATGCGGCCTGCAGTGCCCACTAAATCAGGTCTTATGCTGGGTTTGGGTGAAACAGAGGACGATGTCATTGATGTGCTCAAAGACCTAAGGGCTCATGGTGTGTCGATGTTGACGCTGGGGCAGTACCTTCAGCCCAGTAAAGCCCACTTGCCGGTGCAGCGTTTCGTCACCCCTGCCGAGTTCGAGCGCTTTGCCCATGTTGCTCGCGAATTGGGCTTTAGCCAGATCGCCAGTGGCCCGATGGTGAGGTCTTCTTACCACGCGGACCAGCAGGCTCTCGGTCTTTTCTGATCAAAAAATATACAAAATCAGGCTTTTACTATTAAAATGTCAAAAAAACGTCAAATGAACGGTGGGCAAAAGGGCTGGATTTGTCTAGTCTTGGCATATCAGGGATCGCCATAAACAATAAAAGAGGCAATCTCGAGGGTGACACTTCCCGTCCATTGTCTGATAACAACAGAGAGACAACGCATGTATAACAAGAAAAAACTGGCTGTGATGATTGCGGCGATTGCAGCCGTACCAGCGGCAAACGCAATGACTGATGCAGAAATAGAAGCCCGGTTCCAGAAATACGAAGAGCAGATACAGGCTCTGAAATCCGAGGTCAAAGAGCTGAAGGCCAACGGTGGCGTGGTCTATGTGGAAGACATGGAGAAGCAGACCCAGCGCAATACCAAGCAGATCGACAGCATCAAGTCCAAGATGGATTCTGAAGCTGAGAAACTCAAGATTAATGGTTTTATGACGGCTGGCGTATCGCATGGCGATGACGCAGTGGAAGCTGGCTATGAAATTGACGACAACCCCAATTTTCGCGGTGATGCATTGGCGGGTATCCAGTTCAACTATGCGCTGGGTGAAAATTCCTCCGCCGTGCTGCAGTTAGTGTCCCGCAGCAGGGGTAATGAATCATGGGAAACCAATGCAGAATGGGCTTATATTGACTATGGCCTGTCTCAGGATCTTGATGTGAGGATGGGGCGTCTCCGCATCCCGTTGTATCTGTATTCAGAAACAATTGATGTGGGGTACAGCTATCCGTGGGTAAGGCCGCCGTTGCAGTTGTACCAGACAACGCTCACTTCGTATGACGGCGCAGACATGCTCTATAAATTCTCTACCGGCAGTGTGAACCATACATTGCAGCCGTTTGCAGGTTCCAGCACGAGTAATAGCGCTTCAGACAATCCATACGGGTACTTTCCGGTGGATTTGAATCAGGATGGTATTGCAGATATCAAGGGTGACCTCCAGATAGATTTCCAGGATCTGTACGGCATTACATTGAATTCGACGGTAGGCAACTGGACAACCAAACTGACCGCTATGCACCTGACGCTGGACGGCAACCTGAATGCAGTTGATAACTTGCTTGGCGGTGGTGGAATTCTGGCAGGAGACGTGATTGCCGAGGTGAGTGATAACCTGGACTATTATGCTGCTGGCAGCATGTACGATAACGGTTCATTACTGGCTATGCTTGAAGTGGCGACCATCCGCGCTGACCGGGAAACATTGTTTGGCGATAGTGTGGAAGGACAAGGCACCTTGGGTTATCGCATCGACAAGTGGACGCCCTACACTACGTATGCATGGGGTCAAAGCATCAACGATGCCAGTCAGCTTGCGCAGGCGTTTGGTGCCACGCCTAATAGAAATATGAAATCCATTTCTCTGGGTGTGCGTCGTGAGCTGACGGATCAGTTGGATGCCAAGTTTGAGTGGACCAATTACTATGATATGGAAAATAACGGCTTTCTCAGCCCGGGCGCAGGTGGACTGGATGACTCTGTGGGCGATGATGCCAATGTCTACACTTTCACGCTTGATGCAGTATTTTGATAAGGGACTGACGATATGAACAAATTGATCTTGAGGATTCTTTTTGTCGCTGGCGCACTAACTGTGACTTCATCTTTATCTCATGCAGAGGTGGTTATTGTTGTGAACAACAGCGTAGCCGTGTCGAGTATTACGGTGGATGTGGCTGCCAATATCTTCCTTGGCAAAGTAGACGAGTTGCCAGGCGGCATCCGTATGGTGCCGATTGATCAGGAAGATGGGCAGAAAGCCCGCACAGAGTTTTATAGCAAGGTGGTCAAGAAAGATGC
>DDBK01000066.1 GCA_002333095.1 Cellvibrionales bacterium UBA2034 | reverse complement strand
ATGGGGATTGGCAGCAGAACCACTGGCCACTGCTTTCACATACACAGGATCCGAGCGGAAATTTTTCGCCAGACTCGCTTTGGTAATTACCGCCACTGCAGCACCATCAGATTGCGCGGCACAATCGTACAAACCAAACGGCCAGGAAATCATGCGGCCATTCAGTGCTTCCTCTTCTGTGATGATTTTCTTAAGGAATGATTTGGGTGATAGCGTACCGTTATGGTGATTCTTCACCGCAATCTTTGCCAGGTCTTCGCGGCCAGCACCGAACTTCTTGAAATACGGGGCTGCACACATTGCAAACCAGCCAGCAGGTGTTGCGGGCAAATCACGCACACCCTTGATATTGACGCTGGGACCAGACACACCGCGATCTTTTGGCTTGTCATAACCAACCACCAATACGGTGTCATAAACGCCTGCAGCAATAGCCATCACACCCGCACGGAATGCTTCTGTGCCTGTTGCGCAGTAATTGGAAACCGCAGTCAGTGGTTTATACAGCTTTAATGCTTCGCCCACTTCAACAGGGCCGTTTTTGGTATACAACGAGCCGCAATAAATCGCATCAATCTGTTTTGAAGGATCAGTAATGCCGGCATCTGCATAAGCTTCATACGCAGCATCCACAATCATGTCTTCTTCAGATTTATCCCAGTTTTCACCAAACTTGCAGCACCCGACACCAACGATGGCAACTTTATCTTTAATACTCATACAGAGGCTCCTTGGGCAGCAGCCACTACCGGCGTAGACTTCCAGAAATAGTTCGGGCGCAAACCCACGCGATGGATACAACGGAATGTGAACTGCACTGGCATATCAATAGCAATATCTTTCGGGCTGGTTTCGCAGACCTGCATATGGATGCGCGGGCCAGCAGAACCATCGGCATTCACTACCTCGATAATCCCGACAGCTGTTGGCGGCTCCGGCGACGGGAAAAATGCATCCAGCGTGTATGTCACCACCTTGCCGGTGAGGTCGCTGTAGCATGCAGGTGTCCATTGATCCTTGCTATGGCAACGCACGCAAACGCGACCCTTAGGAAACTGGTGCGTGCCGCAATGCGAACAGACCTGCCCTTCCAGACTCAAATCTTCATCGCGCTCACGGTAATGTACCGTGGCAGAAATACCTGGTTCATCCACTTCAGCATATTCAGTGATCGTCAGGCCACGCGCTTTCATGTATTTGCCATACGCATCCACAGCTTTCCTGCGCGCCAGCAATTGCACCACATTACGATAATTTTCGGATTTGGCGCGCGCGCCATTCACGGAAAACATCAATGCATCTGCGCCATCACCATAATTGGCAACCAGGATTCTTTCGCCAGCCTTGCTGGCCTCCAGTGCACTGATCAACAACAGCGGCGCAAATGCAGCACCGGCATTACCTACTTTGCCAAACAAATTGTCTTGAATCTGCTCTTTGGCAATGCCTGCTGCTTTTGACATCTCACCCAATGAGCGAGCTTCAGGCGCATACAGCACTGCCTTGCTGATATCGGCTGCAGATTTACCGCTCTTCGCAAACAAACCTTTAATGGCAGCCACGGTGTTATCAATATAACCGTGTACGTTGACGAAACGGTCTTCCCAGCCATGAACAAAGCGGTCGCCCTGTTTGCGCCAGATGTCGATAATTTCTGTGGTATGCGCACAAGCATGGTCCAGCGTGGCAATAACACCTTCATTGCCTACCAGAAACGCCGCCGCCGCATCGCCACTGTTGTTTTCAAAACCAGAACCCGGTGCACCCATCCTGCAATCTGCAGCAATCACCAGAACACGCGCCGCGCTACCGGCTTTCACCGCATCAATTGCTGATTGCAATGCGATAGTTCCGCCACGCGTGCTGTGTGCAATATCCGCTGTGCGCACATCACCTTTCAGGTTCAGTGCTTTGGCGATAATCGCCGCCGCCTGTTTTTCTGCAAAGGCATAAGTAGTAGTGGCAAATATCACCGCATCGATACGTGAACGGTCGAAACCTTGCAAACAGTTTTGTGCGGCAGCCACACCCAGCGTCACGCTGTCTTCGTCCATCCAGGCGACTGCTTTTTCAGGGCCGCCTTCTTTCGGTGCCTTGCCAGCCATGACCGACAAGGGAAGACGCATCAGTGGGATATATGCGCCGTAGGAAACAATGCCTGCCATAACTTTTACCTTTGCGAACTTGTATTTTGGATTACGCTTTTACTGGTGGTTTCACGCCAGCATGGAAAGGATAAGGCTTACCCAACATACCAAACGCACCAAACTCAGGCTGCATATGCTGCTTGAAGTAAGTACGGATCTGGTCGATTTCCCAACCGCCAGGCTGGATCAAGGTCTTGCCGTAATGCGGCTGCACCATGTGCGAAATACGATCACCACCGGTGCCAAAAATCTGGCCTGAAACAAAATCAGCTTCATCGGAACACAGCCAGCACACTATCGGGCCATTATTTTCTGGCGGGAAGTAAGGCATTTTGTCGGCATCCGAAAAAGTAGCCGACATGTGCGTAGTGGCCAGCGGGCCAATCGCATTCACGCGTATACCGTGCTTGGCGAGTTCCATTGCCCAGGTGTAGGTCATTGAAGCAATAGCGCCTTTGGCTGCAGAGTAATTGGTCTGGCCGAAACTACCAAAATGCGCGCCAGATGTGGTGTTGATAATCGAGCCCCCCGTACCTTGCTCAATCATTTTTTTCGCGGCGGCCTGTGCAATCCAGAAAGTACCCATCACATGGATACGCAATACCAGCTCAAATTCAGCATCTTCAAGTTTCAATAAAGTCTTGTCGCGCACGATGCCCGCGTTATTGATGGCAATATCGATATGCCCGAACGCATCCACACATTGTTGAACCAGCGCTTCACAGCCTGCACGTGTGCCGATGTCAGCATTGCTGGCAATCGCTTCACCACCAGCCGCTTTAATTTCTTCAGCTACTTTTTGTGCTTCTTCCAGCAAAATGTCATTGACGACAACTTTCGCGCCGTTTTTTGCAAGATGTAAACAATGGCCTCGGCCCACGCCGCGACCACTGCCTGTGACAATAGCTGCTTTGCCGTCAAGAATACCCATGCTATTCATACTCCAGAATAATCAGGCAGCGTCGAGAATCAATGCTGCAATACGTTTTTCAAGATACGTGGAATCCCAGTTAGTCATCTGCCAATGTTTGGCGCGGCGGAAATACAACTGCGGATCACCCTCTGAAGTAAACCCAAAACCACCGTGGATCTGCACGCCAATCGCAGAAGCTTCGCGGAATACATTACACGCCTGCAACTTGGATTGCGCTGCAAGTTTTGCATACGGCTTGTTATTGTCGATCGCCCATGCTGCTTGATACACCAGCACTTTGGCTCCTTCAATTTTGACAATCATGTCGGCAAGGTAATGCGCAATGGCCTGGAATGAGCCAATAGGTTTTCCAAACTGCACGCGCTGTTTTGAATACTCTGTTGCCATCGCGTGAATCGCCTCAGCTGCCCCGATTGCCTGCGCCGCCAGCGCAACAATCGAACGCGTCATGGCTTCATCCCATGCGTTCCAGAAATTTTTTGCACCCAACACATCAGCTGCCGCTATTGCAACATTGCTGAAGTCGACCTGATACAACGCGTCATCTGCATGATTGCGTTCACGTGTCAGTTTTACACCATTCGCTGTCGGATCCACCAGCAAGCCGATCACATCCGCAACACCCTCACCCACTCGTGCCAGCACCAGCAAGCGATTCGCATGACCGGCAAACTGCACCATCAACTTGGTGCCATTCAATACATAACCATCGCCTTGTTTTACCGCGCGCATTTGCACGCCTTCAGGCCCAAAGCCATTTTTTGGCTCCAGCCACGCTGGCACAACAATGGTTTCACCGCTGGCAATGCCAGGCAGCAGCGCGCTTTGTTGCGCGTCAGTTCCAGCCAGTTCCAGCACCTTGGCTGACAACACGCAACTAGCCCAATGCGGTGACGGTGCCAGTGAACGACCAAATTCCTCATAGACAATCGCCATTTCCAGCGCGCCCCAGGCCATGCCGCCGTGTGCTTCCGGAATGCCCAGGCTGGTAATGCCCAACTCGCTCAATTGACCCCAGAATGGCGCGGAGTAGCCGGCTGCATCCTGCTCCATCGCCCGCACGACAGCGGACGGGGACAATTCTTCACAAATACCTCGCGCGGTGTCGCGCAACATCACCTGTTCTTCGTTGAAATCGAGATCCACGGCAGAGACCCTCTTACTGCTGATGAATGTTGGACAAGGCTGCCATTCTACCATCGGGGCATGGCGCGAGGTATTGCGCACTTCCCCAATTCGCAGCTGATACAATGGCGGCAAGAAACTAACGGGATGATTCCATTGCCTCCGGCTCAGATTTTTATTGCCATTGCGGCCACCAGCGGTTTTTTCGCCGTTGCCCTGGGTGCGTTTGGCGCGCACGGCCTGAAAAACCACTTGCCCGTGGACATGATGGCCATCTGGCAAACCGCTGTGCAATACCAGTTCTGGCACACATTGGCGTTGCTCGGTATTGGCATCCTGCTCAATCAAGGCATGCAATCGAAATGGCTCACCTTCAGTGGCTGGCTGTTTGCCGCAGGCATCGCGATCTTCAGCGGTAGTCTGTATATCCTGTCCTTGAGCGGTATCCGCTGGCTAGGCGCTATCACACCCGTTGGTGGCATGTTATGGCTAGCCGCGTGGGGCTGCCTCTGCTATGCCGCTTCGAAAGGCTGACGCCACCATGCAAATTACTTTGAACGGCCAGCCAACAGCAGCCGACCCGGGCATCACTGTTGCCGCGCTGATTACACAGCTCGGGTTGGCTGGAAAACGGATAGCCGTAGAAGTGAACGAAAACATCGTGCCACGCAGCACACATGAATCAACGTCTTCNNGTGCCACGCAGCGCACATGAATCAACGTCTTTGCAGGCTGGTGATCGTGTCGAAATCGTTCACGCCATTGGTGGGGGTTAATGTAATGAGTGTTCCTGACAACAAACCATTGGTGATCGCAGGTAAAACCTATGCATCCCGTCTGATTGTCGGCAGTGGCAAGTACAGGGATCTGGCTGAAACGCAGGCTGCCACCGAAGCGGCCGGCGCAGAAATGATTACCGTAGCAGTACGGCGTACCAATATCGGCCAGCACCCGGGTGAACCCAGCCTGCTGGATGTCGTGCCACCCTCAACGTACACCATCCTGCCCAATACTGCCGGCTGCTACACCGCGGCTGAAGCGGTGCGCACTTGCAAGCTGGCACGCGAACTGCTGGATGGCCACAAACTGGTGAAACTGGAAGTGCTGGGCGACCAGAAAACCCTGTTTCCCAACGTGACTGAAACATTACTCGCCGCGGAACAACTGGTGGCTGACGGCTTTGATGTCATGGTCTACACCAGTGACGATCCACTGGTGGCCAAGCGCCTGGAAGAGATCGGCTGCGTNNGTTGCAGTGATGCCATTGGGCGCCCCGATCGGTTCGGGGCTGGGCATTCGCAACCCTTACAACCTGATGATGATCCTGGAAAATGCCACCGTGCCCATTATTGTTGACGCAGGTGTCGGCACCGCATCTGACGCTGCGATTGCCATGGAGCTAGGCTGTGACGGCGTGTTGATGAACAGCGCCATTGCACATGCAACCCATCCCGTACTTATGGCATCTGCCATGAAAAAAGCCGTGCAAGCCGGACGTGAAGCTTTTCTCGCTGGCCGCATGCCACGCAAACTCTACGCCAGCGCATCGTCTCCGCTCGATGGCCTGATTAACAAATGAAGATCACATTCAAAAAAGCGACAAGTTTACTGTTTGGCCTTTTTCTCCTGGCAACAGCAAGCGCAGCAACGATTCATTTTTGTACAACAGCCATTCACATTCTTGTTTATTCGCTCGACAACGGTTTTGCAGATACGCCTATTTTTGTAAAAGCCGCTCTGACATTCCTGCAAACAGGAAACCTTTATGACATGAGCGAACCCCTAAAAAACACCTACTTCCCCGGCAGTGAAACGTATAAATTTCCCCCACTATACATTCTTTCTTATCTGCCATGGCTTAGTCGCGAAAATGGAATACCCGCAGATATATACAATATATTATTTATGCTGCATTTGTTGAGATACATCGTAACTATATGTCTTTCTATTTTATTTTTTGGCACTAAAAGTTTTTCGTGGGCACTTGCAGTAACAAGCATTTACTTTCTTGCTGGTCCATTTTATGAAAGCTTGTATGGCCTTACTTTCGACTCCCTGCTTTTAACATTACTTATCGTTGCATACATTTTAAAAAAACACAGGCTGGCGACAGCAGGACTGCTAATGTATAGCATTCTTGCGAAGCTCTACCCAGCTCCCCTTTTGCTGTATTACTTGCAGAAATTCCATAACAAAAAACAAACATGGCTACTGCTGGCAGGAACGGCTATCGCAATTACCTTAATTGCCACATTAGCAACTGGAATCAATGTCCAACAAATATACTTTGTAAAAATATTGCCGATTATTCTTGACAAAGAAACATTATTGTCGAATTATAATTTATCTTTTATTGCCAAACTATATGCTGAGGGGATACCCGTCATTTTCAGCAGGCTTTTTTTCTTAGCGGCTTCTATTGGAATTATATTAACTATTAAAGAGTGTCGAATAGAGAACAATACTGACGCTTTGATCTGGGGATTTTGTATATCAACCACAGTACTTCTTATTCCTAACTGCTGGGGAAACTACCAGACGATACTATTGCTACCCATTATTATCTTACTGGGTCACGCATGGGACCCAAAGCAACGCTCAAGAACAGCTGCCGGCCTTGCCGCCGCGGCTGCATGGGCGCCCTTGACGGCCTCAGCAAATTATCCATTGCTAGATCTGGGATACACAGATTATATTGCCCCTGGAATTTTCGACCAGCTTATTTATTTTAGAAATTTCTCGGCACTAATATTATGGGTAGGGACTTTTTTTATATTACTAAGCCAAAACCATAAAAGTTTCCGAGAATTATTTTTTCTTGAAAAAACCACATCCTGAATAATTTATAATATGCTGCATATACAACCACAGTGCAAAAAAAGAGATGTCCGCTCTTACGTCATTCGTGGCGGCCGCATTACGCTGCCACAAGAAAAAGCATTGGCTGAGCAATGGCCGCGATACGGTCTCGACTTGCATAAAGGTGTGGCAGCACTAAAAGATGCATTCCCCAATATTGATGCACCCCTTATTCTGGAAATCGGCTTCGGCATGGGAGATTCGCTTCTGGCCATGGCTGAACGATTTCCAGAGCACAACTTTATCGGCATTGAAGTACACGTACCCGGCGTAGGGCGCTTGATCAACGAAGCACAAAAACGCAATCTGGATAACCTGAAAGTATTTTGTGCCGATGCAATCGATGTACTGGCAGACTGCATTGCAGACAGCAGCCTGACTCGACTACAACTTTATTTTCCTGATCCCTGGCATAAAGCCCGCCATCACAAACGCCGGATAGTCCAACCAGCCTTTGTCAATCTGGTTGCGCAAAAACTCAAGGACAATGGCGTACTGCATATGGCCACCGATTGGGAGCACTACGCTGAAGCAATGCTGGAAGTGGCTATGCTATGCCCGCATCTCCAGAACAGCTCGGACACACAACAATTCAGCAACCGCCCAGATTACCGACCAGAAACCAAATTCGAGCGGCGCGGCCAGCAACTGGGGCACGGGGTATGGGATCTGGTATTTTACAAACCACCACACCCCTGAAAACCGGCAAAACCATGATAGACTTCATGCGTCAAGAACAAAGTAAAACAGGTTACATGACATGACTGACAACATCCCTGTGTTGCAACCCAAATCAAGAGAAGATGGCCAGAAACTGCTAGAAAACAGTGTGGCACTTAAAAAAATGCCTCATGTTTACGAAAAAGTAAAAAAATTATGGGGGTTTCCTGCGTTCTTCAACTATATGGACAGCCTGATGCTGGTTGAACAAGGGCGCGAGATGCGCCAGGGATTTCCTGAAGAAGTTTATCGGGAGCTGAACGCACTGGAGCATTTCTTTATAGAAAACCCGGACGCAGCAGCTCACCCATCCCTGGTAGCTGCTGACAGGGAAGAGATCCGGCAGCTTATAAGAGATCGCGCCATTAAAATTAACTACACGACAGGCGACAGACGCTAGCCGCTGCGCCAAACTATCCCCGAAAGCCGTTACTCAACAGTGACGCTCTTTGCCAGATTGCGGGGCTGGTCTACATCTGTGCCTCTCATCACTGCCACATGATATGCCAACAACTGTAAAGGGATTGTGTAGAGTATTGGCGCAAGACTTGACGGTATTTTTGGCAGCCTGATGTAACTGACACCCTCTTCTGGCATGTCTTGCATCTCTTCGCACACAACAATCAACTGACCACCACGCGCACGCACTTCTTCCAGATTGGATTTCACTTTATCAACCAATTCATTGTCTGGCGCCAATGCGACCACCGGCATGTGTTTATCTACCAGAGCCAGCGGTCCATGCTTCAATTCACCCGCAGGATATGCCTCTGCATGGATATAAGAAATCTCTTTCAGCTTCAAAGCACCTTCCAACGCAACCGGGAATTCCTTGCCACGCCCGAGAAACAGAACACTGTTTTTTTCGTCGAACAGCTTTGCAATTTTTTTGATCGCGCCATCCAGTTGCAATACGTCACGACACAATGCAGGCAATTGATGGAGTGCACCTATCCATGTTTTTTCGACCACTGCGTCAGGCTGATTGCGCCTGGCCAATGCCAGCACCAATAGCTGCAGCGCAACCAACTGGCTGGTAAACGCTTTGGTAGACGCTACACCGATTTCAGGGCCAGCTAACGTCATCAGTGAAAAATCTGATTCGCGAACCAGCGAACTGTTGGCTGCATTGCAAATACACAAACTGCCTACATGCATTGCCTTGTCCAGGCTGCGCAATGCAGCCAATGTATCCGCTGTTTCACCAGACTGGGAAATGGTGACGAATAATGTATCAGGCAATGGTTTTCTCTGGCGATAGCGGAACTCACTTGCCACTTCAACCTGACACGGCAGCCCCGCAAACTCTTCAATCCAGTAACGTGCTATCATTCCTGCGTGATAACTCGTACCGCAAGCCACTATCTGCACTGCCTTAGCAACGTCGAGCTTTTCGCGTGCTGTTGCACCAAAACATTCCTCGACAAGGTAATCCTTTCCTATACGCCCCTGCAACGTTTGCTCGAATACTTGTGGCTGCTCGTAAATTTCTTTCAGCATGAAGTGGCGGTACTCGCCTTTATCCGCGCTATCATGCAATTCATCAATCTGTTCAATATCCCGCTCTTGCTGCAAGCCAGCACGATCAAAAATTGTGATTTTCTTCAGAGAAACAACAGCCACATCACCTTCATCAAGATAGATAAACTGATCTGTGATCATTCTTAATGCCAGCGGATCGGAAGCAACAAAGTTTTCTCCATAGCCAACGCCGATAACCAGAGGGCTACCTTCACGAGCAACAATAACTTTATCTGGCTCATCAGCAGCAATTACTGCCAGCGCATAAGCACCTTCCAGTTGCGCGATAGCACACCGAACAGCGGCATACAAATCACCTCCTTTTTTCCAGCAATCGTCAATCAGATGAACAACCGTTTCGGTATCCGTCTGGCTTTCAAATTGGTAGCCTTTTTTCTGAAGATCCGAGCGGAGCTGTTGGTGGTTTTCAATAATGCCGTTATGCACTACCGCAATCTTGTGATCCCCCGAAAAGTGGGGATGCGCATTAGCCTCACTGGGTATGCCATGTGTAGCCCATCGCGTATGCGCGATGCCAAGAAAACCGCTGACTGGATTTTCTTTCAACCCCTGCTGAACATTTGCAACCTTGCCAACCCGCTTGCAGTCCTTGATCAATCCATTTTTTTCCAGCACAGCAACACCAGCTGAATCATAACCTCGATATTCCAGCCGCTTTAGTCCCTCCACCAGAATTTCTGTGATATTTCGCTCAGCAATTGCGCCTACAATCCCACACATTTCAACATTCTCTTTGTTGTTTCATAAAAGCACATTAATTGACAAACTCACTGGCTTTTGTCTTTTTCCGGGCGATGCCACCCAGTAATATTGCGTTGTTGGCCACGGGCTACAGCAAGATTTCCTGCCGGCACAGTTTTGGTAACAGTAGACCCGGCACCTACAAAGCCTCCTGATTCAATCGTCAGCGGTGCAACCAATGTGCTATTCGATCCTACAAAAACCTTATCACCCATGACTGTCTTGTGCTTGTTTGCACCATCATAATTACAAGTAATGGTTCCAGCGCCAATATTGCAATCATCGCCTATCTCTGCGTCGCCAATATATGCCAGATGGTTGGCTTTACTGCCCACACCCAACACCGCGTTCTTGGTTTCTACAAAATTCCCGATCCGTACACCACTATCAAGAACAGTGCCAGGCCTCAAGCGCGCGAAAGGCCCAACATCAACACCTTCTCCGACAAGCGCATTCTCAATAACTGTATTTGCCTTGATTCTGGAATTTTTCCCTATTCTCGAGTTGCTGATAACACAATTGGGCTCGATAGTGACGTTATCACCCAATTCAACCAAACCATGGAATACAACATTGACGTCAATGATGACATCCCGCCCTGCCTGTATCTGTCCTCGGCAATCAAAACGGTGCGGATCCATTAAAGTAACACCTTGCGCCATCAACGCGCGAGCCTGCTTGTCCTGATAAATCCGCTCCAGCCTGGCCTGCTGGTGACGATCATTCACACCAAGGACTTCAGCCTCACTCATGGCAGACTGGGTATTAATACTCACGCTATCGCTGTGGGCCATCGCGATAATATCGGTCAAATAAAATTCTTTTTGGGCATTGGCATTATTTAGCGCTGGCAGCCATCGGGAAAAATTTGCAACGGAAGTTGCCATGATTCCCGTATTAACCTCGTGTATACGCAGCTGTTCCTCTGTCGCATCTTTTTGCTCAACAATGCTTGTTACACAATTGCTACCATCCCGCAAGATGCGTCCATAACCTGCCGGGTTTTCAAGATCCACTGTCAGCAGTACTAGATTATCAGCATCCACTGACAACACCATCTGTTTAAGCGTGGCAGGGTTAACCAAGGGCACATCGCCATACAAAACAAGTGCTGTAGCTTCAGGACGCAGAAATGGCAGGGCCTGCTGTACAGCGTGCCCCGTTCCCAGCTGCTGCTCTTGCACAACCCAGTGTATGTCATCACTCTTGATAGCACTGCGTATATGCTCAGCGCCATGACCAATTACTACATGCAGCCGCGCATCATCAAAAACACGGCCTGCATCTACTACGTGCTCCAGCATCGACTTCCCCGCGATAGTGTGTAACACCTTGGGGAGCGATGAGTTCATCCTGGTTCCCTGGCCAGCGGCCAGTATCACGATATCCAGCGGCATAACAGATCCTGTACTTATGTGCTTTTCCCACCTTAAAACCATTAAACCACAAAAAAAGGCAGCCGAAGCCGCCCCTTTTTTAACTTCACTACAGGTTTAACCCTTGCCGAGTTTTTTACGCAATTGCTGGATAGTACGCAACTGGGCGGCAGCTTCCGCCAACTGCGCAGCAGCTCGCGAATAATCCAGCTCACCGCTGTTATTGGTAAACACTTGCGCAGCTTGTTGACGAGCTGTTTCTGCAGCTGCTTCATCCATATCATCAGCGCGTACAGCAACATCGGCAAGAATAGTCACAATGTTTGGCTGCACTTCCAGATAGCCGCCAGATACATAATAAATCTCTTCCTCACCACCCTGCCGCCGTACGCGAACGGGCCCAGGCTTAAGCGCAGTCAATAATGGCGCATGGCCAAACTGGACACCCAGATCGCCGAGCGATCCGTTGGCCACCACCTGCTCAACCAGCCCGGAGAAAATGGCTTTTTCCGCGCTGACGATATCGCAATGCACTGTCATAACCATCTGTTTTCTCGGCGCCTATTACTTGAGTGTTTTGGCTTTTTCGACAGCTTCGTCGATAGAGCCAACCATGTAAAACGCCTGCTCTGGCAAATGATCATATTCACCGCTCAGGATGCCTTTGAATCCAGCAATGGTATCTTTCAATGAAACGTATTTGCCTGGCGAACCAGTGAATACTTCAGCAACGAAGAATGGCTGCGACATAAAGCGCTCAATTTTACGGGCACGGCTCACAGCTTGCTTGTCTTCTTCCGACAATTCATCCATGCCCAGAATGGCGATAATGTCTTTCAGCTCTTTGTAACGCTGCAAAATGGTTTGTACGCCACGCGCAACATCATAATGCTCCTGGCCGATTACCAATGGATCCAGCTGACGGCTGGTAGAGTCAAGCGGATCAATCGCAGGATAAATACCTTTTGCAGCGATATCACGGCTCAATACTACTGTTGCATCCAGGTGGGAGAATGTTGTGGCAGGCGAAGGATCAGTCAAGTCATCCGCAGGAACATATACTGCCTGGATGGACGTAATAGAACCTGTTTTGGTTGAAGTAATACGCTCTTGCAACACACCCATCTCTTCAGCCAGTGTTGGCTGATAACCTACTGCTGATGGCATACGACCCAGCAGTGCAGATACTTCTGTACCGGCCAATGTGTAGCGATAAATGTTATCCACGAAGAATAAAACATCGCGGCCTTCGTCACGGAATTTTTCAGCCATAGTCAAACCGGTCAAGGCAACACGAAGACGGTTACCTGGCGGCTCGTTCATTTGTCCGTAAACCAGCGACACCTTGTCAATAACGTTTGAGTCTGTCATCTCATGATAGAAGTCATTACCTTCACGAGTACGTTCACCCACACCAGCGAACACTGAATAACCGCTATGTTCAATAGCGATGTTACGGATCAATTCCATCATGTTGACGGTTTTGCCTACGCCCGCACCACCGAATAATCCAACTTTGCCGCCTTTTGCAAACGGCGCAACTAGATCGATAACCTTGATACCTGTTTCCAACAATTCATTGCTGGCAGATTGTTCATCGTAGCTAGGTGCTTTACGGTGAATTGCCCAACGCTCCTGCTCACCGATAGGGCCTTTCTCATCAATAGGCTCCCCTAGTACATCCATAATCCGGCCCAACGTCTCTTTGCCAACCGGCACAGAAACAGGTTTGCCTGTATTGGATACTGGCAATCCACGGCTGATCCCTTCAGAAGAACCCATCGCAATGGCGCGCACAACGCCATCGCCAAGCTGCTGCTGCACTTCCAGCGTCAGGCCTTTGCCATCAACTTTCAATGCGTCGTATACGCTGGGAACTGCATCGCGTGGAAATTCTACGTCGATAACTGCGCCGATGATTTGTACTATGCGACCGCTACTCATTTGTGGATCCTCTTGAATTCTTCAGTTGCTCTCAAAACAATTTAAACTTCTTTGGAATAATTAAACCGCTGCCGCACCACTAACAATCTCAGACAACTCTTGCGTAATTGCCGTCTGACGCGCCTTGTTATACAGCAACTGCAAGTCATCTATCATCTGACCTGCATTCTCAGTAGCATTTTTCATTGCCACCATACGCGCAGCCATTTCACACGCTTTATTTTCTACGTAACCTTGATAAACCTGCGACTCGATATAGCGCGCCAACAATCCATCCAGCAAAGCCTGAGCATCTGGCTCATATATATAGTCCCAGTTGTGGGAGAGCTTTTCATTTTCTTCAGCTTGCAGTGGCAGTAATTGCAATAACTCAGGCTGCTGCGTCATTGTGTTGACAAATTTATTGTTCAGGATAAACAGGTGGTCTATTTTGCCGGCATCGTAAGCATCCAGCATAACCTTGACACTGCCCAGCAAATCCACTGCTGATGCCTCATCGCCAAGATCACGAACAGCAGCAATCACATTGCCGCCATAACTACGGAAGAATGCTTGTGCCTTGCTTCCAATAGCACAAATATCAATCGCAACACCCTGATCAGCCCAAGCCTTCATAGACTTTACGGCCAGTTTGAATGCATTGATATTCAGACCACCACACAATCCGCGGTCAGTGGACACCACGATATAACCTACACGTTTGACAGGTCGCTCAACCATGTAGTGATGCTTGTACTCAGGTGTCGCATTCGCAATGTGACCAATCACCGCTCGCATACGTGCGGCATATGGTTTCCCATGTGCCATACGTTCTTGCGCCTTGCGCATTTTACTGAACGCCACCTTTTCCATTGCCTTGGTAATCTTCTGCGTGCTTTTCACGCTGGCAATCTTGGTGCGTACCTCTTTGGCGCCTGCCATAGTGCTCTACCTTAAAAAATACGTTAGTGGCTTACCAAGTCTGCGTCGCTTTAAACTTGTCAAGCGCAGCGCGAATGCCAGCTTCAATATCCGCATTGTAGTCACCTGACTCATTAATTTTTGCAAGCAGCGCACCGTGTTCAGCATGAAGATATGACAGAAGTGACGCCTCAAAACTGCTGACCTTGTTCACTTCTACATCATCAAGAAACTTGTTATCTGCTGCATACAAGAGGATACCCATTTCCGCCACAGACATTGGTGAATACTGTTTCTGCTTCATCAATTCGGTGACACGCTGGCCGTGCTGCAACTGTGAGCGTGTCGCTTCATCCAGATCCGATGCAAACTGGGCAAATGCTTGTAATTCACGATACTGGGCCAAGGCAAGACGAACGCCACCACCCAATTTTTTGATGATTTTAGTTTGAGCAGCACCACCAACACGTGACACAGAAATACCTGCGTTCATTGCCGGACGAATACCGGCATTAAACAGCGAACTCTCGAGAAATATCTGGCCATCAGTAATCGAAATTACGTTGGTTGGTACGAAAGCAGATACGTCACCGGCCTGCGTTTCAATAATCGGCAATGCTGTCAACGAACCTGTTTTGCCTTTCACTTCACCTTTTGTGAAATGCTCTACGTATTCAGCATTGACGCGTGCTGCGCGCTCAAGCAGGCGTGAGTGCAAATAGAAAACATCACCAGGATAAGCTTCACGACCTGGCGGGCGACGCAGCAGAAGAGAAATCTGGCGATATGCCCAAGCCTGTTTGGTCAAATCATCATAAATAATCAGCGCATCCTGACCACGGTCGCGGTAATACTCGCCCATGGAACAGCCCGCAAAAGGCGCAAGGAACAACATGGCTGCCGGATCAGAAGCACCCGCTACCACTACCGTGGTGTGCGCCATTGCACCATGCTCTTCCAGTTTGCGCACCACGTTTGCAACAGTTGACTGTTTCTGGCCAATAGCAACGTAAATACACTTAATGCCCGTGCCTTTCTGGTTGATGATGGTATCAACTGCAAACGCCGTCTTACCAACCTGACGGTCACCGATAATCAATTCACGCTGACCGCGTCCGATTGGCACCATCGAGTCAACGGCCTTATAGCCGGTCTGCACAGGCTGGTCGACCGATTTACGCGCGATAACGCCCGGTGCAACTTTTTCCAGCGGATCCGTCAACTTTGCATTAATGGGGCCTTTGCCATCAATCGGATTACCCAACGCATCAACAACGCGGCCTTCCAGTTCAGGGCCAACAGGCACTTCAAGAATACGACCAGTTGTGCGACACGCCTGACCTTCGGCCAGACGCTGGTAGTCACCCAGAACAACCGCGCCGACTGAATCACGTTCAAGATTCAACGCCATCCCGAATATGCCACCATTGAATTCAATCATCTCGCCGTACATTACGTCGGCCAGACCATGAATTCGCACAATACCGTCAGAGACAGACACGATCGTGCCTTCATTCCTGGCCTGCGTAGAAACATCAAGTTTCTCGATACGGCTCTTGATAATTTCGCTGATCTCAGAGGGATTCAGTTGCTGCATGTTCGCCAATCCTCATTTAGAAGACGCTTTTTATCGCGCTTCTTTCAAATGTTACTGTTTAAAAAATCGGTTCTTCTTAACAATATCAAGTACTGAGCGCATCAGCCAATTTCAGCATGCGACCACGTACCGATGCATCAATTACCATGTCTCCGGCTTTTATTACCAACCCACCCAGTAATGTTGCATCTACTTCTGTTTGCAGCTGCACATTTTGCTGCCACTTTTTGGTCAACGCCTGAGAAAGACGCGAAGAAGCCGCCTCATCAAGAGGGAACGCCGAAACAACGCCAACCGCCAATGTTTTTTCCTGGCGAGCTTTCAGGGCGGCAAACTGGATGGCAATTTCAGGCAACAAGGCCAAACGCTTGTTACTTGCCAACGTCCTGATGAGATTACCCGCTTTGATATCAAGCGAATCACCACAAATATCCAGCATCATTTTTGCCTGCTGGTCTCCAGTGAGCGCAGGGGAAGAAAGCGCATTCTGCACCTTGGCATTTGCCGCAACTGCACCGGCTGCATTCAGCATGGATTGCCATTCAGCAAGCCGTCCTTCACCGAAGGCTACTTCAAAAGCCGCCTTGGCATATGGCCGAGCCAATGTCACCAACTCAGCCATGCATCAAAGCTCCGCGGCCAGCTTGTCCAGCATACCTGCATGCTGGTTTGCATCGATTGACACTTCAAGCACTCGTTCAGCGCCAATCAGCACCAATGAAGCTACCTGCTTGCGCAGTTCTTCCTTGGCGCGATTTTTCTCGCGATCAATTTCAGCCTGCGCTGCAACTTTTAGTCGATCGCCTTCTTCACGCGCCAACTCTTTTGCCTCTTCAACAATCTGGTTAGCGCGCTTGTTAGCCTGATCGACTATCGCTGCGGCCTCTTCCTTGGCCGAACGCAGCTTGCGCGCAGCTTCTTCTTTGGCTAGTTCAAGATCACGCCCAGCCTTGTCCGCATTTTCCAGACCATCTGCTATGCGCTTTTCACGCTCAGCCATGGCGCCAATGATGGCAGGCCACACAAACTTCATGCAGAAAGCCACAAACAGCAGGAAGGACAGAATCTGCCCGATAATGGTAGCGTTAATATTCACGCCATCACCCCTTTATGAGTTAAGACCGTTTCGCGCCGACCTGACAAGCAGATCCGCACGCATATGTAAAAACTGTATTAAGCAGGAATAGTAGGAATCAGTACGAAAAGAACGTACATACCAATACCTACGCCGATCATTGGAACCGCATCAAGCAGACCAGCGATAAGGAACATTTTACCCTGCAGCAAAGGAGCAATTTCTGGTTGGCGAGCAGTGCCTTCCAACAGCTTGCCGCCCAACAGCGCAAAGCCAATAGCAGTACCCAGTGCGCCAAAACCAATCAGCAGTGCAACGGCGATAAGAGCCAGACCCATGATGTATCTCCTCAGTATTTTGCGGTATAAACCGACTTGTTGGTTAAAAAAATGGTTAGAAAACTATTCCTGTTATGGATGCTGCTCGTCAGGCACTTCGTGCGCCATTGCCATATAGACAATAGTGAGCACCATGAACACAAACGCCTGCAACGTAATGACAAGAATATGGAAAACAGCCCAAGCCCACTGAAGGACTCCGGCAAAAACACCAAAAAATAGGCTGGCGCTATACATAGTGGCAATAAGAATGAAGATCATCTCGCCTGCATAGAGGTTTCCAAAGAGACGCAATCCCAGTGAAATAGGCTTTGAAATTAACGACACCGTTTCCAGTGCAAAATTGATAACAATCAGGAGGGGCGCAAACAGGATGCCTTTCCCGTGAAAAGATGGATGAAAGGGATGGAAAGTCAGCTCTTTGACGAAGCCAATAAAACCTTTCTTCTGGATACTGAAAAAAATCATCAGGAAAAAGACGGTAAAACTCATGCCCAAGGTAATGTTCGGATCGGTCGTAGGAACAACCTTGAAGAATAAATGATCATTACCGGACAACATCGCTGCAGCCTTCGGCAGCAAGTCAATCGGGAACAGATCCATAAAATTCATCATAAAAATCCACATGAAAATAGTCAGCGCCATCGGCGCGATCATGGGATTGTGGAAGTGAAAGGAGCTTTTTACGTTGGTATCGATAAATTCGACAACTAATTCAACAAAGCTTTGCCAGCCTTTTGGAACGCCACTATTCATGCTGCGGGCGGCCTTGGCAAAAAGAAAAGAAAACAACAACCCCAGAGCAATAGACCAACCCATGGAATCCACATGCACCGCCCAGAATCCCATATCCTTGGCTTCCTGCGCAGTATGAGCCAACGTCCATGTGGCGCTCTCAAGACGCTCTTCGCCCTCAGCCCCATGCCGGACGTAACCGGCAGGTAATTGGCCGAAACACAAGTTTTGCAAGTGATGTTGGATATAGCTGGTAGCCGTCAAGCCATCACCGCCATGTTCTGCCACTGCACCGTGCTCTTCAGACATAAAAAGCCATCTACCTATTCAAATTTGCTCTGCTTACTGTCTCCAGACTATCTCAACAGCCGCATACTCAACACAGTTCCGAGCAGCCAAGCAGCAAAATAACCCGTAAATATTGCTAGCGGATGAAGGTTTTTATCGGCCGCAAACAAAGCGCCAAACAAAACCGCCACCAGCATAAACTTTCCCAGCTCTCCACGCCTGAATGACCGCATAACCTGGCGCACCTGAAGTGCCCCGATAAAACGGAAAGCATAGAACCCGAAATACGCCCTGGCCAATATTTCAATTATCGCGCCGGCCAGCACCGCTTTTGCCAGCGCCGGCCAAGCCAACCACAACGCCGCCACTGNNGCCACTGGCGGAGTAAGCACGACCAACTGGGCAACCGTAATGCGATAAACCGGGGGGCGGGGAATGCTTGCACACTTCGGCTCGCTCACCACCAACTCCCTTGAAACCCTATGCCAAATAACAGCAAAGGACAGGCTAAAACGGCGAGCATTATATGGGTCTCCCCTTTCATGGGCAACCGCTAATCTGCCCTACATGTGCGCATATCTCAAAAGAATGCAGCCTTGACGACGAAACAGAGCGGCTTCCCATGTGGTTGGGCTTATAATGGCGCAATTCCGGACACTAGCCGAGGGCAACCATATGCGCCATCTCCATTCACTCAGACTGCTCCTTGTCACCGTCGCCACCACTGCTCTGCTACTGGTGGGCTGCACTGCAGAGACCCGCAACAAGATTTCACGGGACGTGGACAACTTCCTCGGTGAAAACCTGCGCGTATCCTATATAGACAGCGGGGTAGTAGTGAAAACCTGGACAGTCAAGGATGGCAAGATCACGACCGGCAAGGACACAAACGGCATCGGACTGGGTTACTACTACTTCTGGACCGTTGAAACCGG
>DDBK01000087.1:1985-18524 GCA_002333095.1 Cellvibrionales bacterium UBA2034 | reverse complement strand
ACGGGATTAAACCTCTGGTTGTTGCGTATTGCACTAGCGACTTCAATCGCTACACTGAGCGCCCTTTCGGTGCTCGCACTGTTTTTGATACTGCTTTCTACCCCGGATTTCTATCGTGATCGCTACCAGCAACCTCACTATCCAGTTCGGGGTCAAACCCCTCTTTGAAAATGTGTCCGTAAAATTCGGCAATGGCAACCGCTACGGGTTGATCGGTGCGAATGGTTGCGGCAAGTCCACCTTCATGAAAATCCTGGGCGGTGATCTCGAGCCCACAAGCGGTAATGTGATGCGCCCCGCTGATGTGCGTCTGGGTAAATTGCGTCAGGACCAGTTTGCCTACGAGCAATTTACCGTGCTGGATACAGTGATCATGGGGCATGAGGCGCTCTGGCACATCAAGGCCGAGCGCGACCGGATTTACAGTCTGCCCGACATGAGCGAAGACGATGGCATGGCGGTGGCAGAGCTGGAAGTGCAATTCGCAGAGTTCGACGGTTACACCGCCGAATCGCGGGCTGGCGAATTATTGCTGGGCCTTGGTATTCCGCTGGAGCAACATGCCGGCCCGATGAGTGAAGTGGCACCCGGCTGGAAGTTGCGTGTGTTGCTGGCGCAAGCGCTGTTTTCTGATCCGGATGTGCTGTTGCTGGATGAGCCTACCAACCACCTCGATATCAACACCATTCGCTGGCTGGAAGATGTGCTGAAAGCACGCAGCAGCACCATGATCATAATCTCGCATGATCGTCACTTTCTTAACAGTGTCTGCACACATATGGCAGATCTGGATTACGGTGCCCTGAAATTATTTCCAGGCAATTATGACGAATATATGATAGCGGCGACGCAAGCGCGCGAATTACTGCAAAACGAAAACGCCAAGAAAAAAGCGCAGATTGCAGAGTTGCAAAGTTTTGTCAGTCGCTTTTCTGCCAATGCATCCAAGGCCAAGCAGGCAACGTCGCGCGCAAAGCAGANNCAGATTGACAAAATCGAACTGGCAGAAATCAAGCCGTCCAGTCGCCAAAGCCCGTATATCCGGTTTGAGCAACAGCAAAAATTGCATCGCCAGGCGCTCACCCTGATCAACACCAGCAAGGGTTTTGATGAGTTAGTTTTATTTAAAAATCTGAGTCTGCAAGTAGATGCTGGCGAGAGAATCGCGATTATCGGCCCGAATGGTGCCGGCAAAACCACGCTGTTGCGATGCATGATGAACGAGTTGTCGCTCAGCGCTGGCGAAATAAAATGGGCCGAGATGGCAAACATTGCCTATTACGCGCAGGATCATGCGGCTGATTTTTCCGAAGATATGAACCTGTTCGACTGGATGAAACAATGGACAAAAGGTGACGAGCAGCTGGTTCGCGCTACACTGGGCCGGCTGTTGTTTTCGCAGGATGATATTGCGAAATCAGTAAAGGTGATTTCNNACCAATCACCTGGATATGGAATCGATTGAATCGCTCAACCTTGCGCTGGAAAACTATCCCGGCACGCTGATTTTCGTGAGCCATGATCGTGAGTTTGTATCGTCACTGGCTACGAGGATTCTGGAATTTACACCAGCTGGCATTGTGGATTTCACGGGCACATATGACGAGTATCTTCGTAGCCAGACATTGGCATGATTTTATTAAGTATTTACAGATTATTATTGGCCTGCCTGTTTTTACAGTAATCATCAATAATCAGCGCGCCTATAAGCGGGGAAAAATCTGTATGCGCGTGGTCTTCGTCCTCAAAAAACCGGTCGCCATATTTTGATAAATAGCTAATATCCAGCATGCGTAATTTGTTTTTTGTGCGAAGCCCATCAATATAATTGCTGATGGTGGCGGTATTTTCCGGATGCACGCCCTTCTGAAAGTCTTCGGAAACCGGAAATCTTACAAGCACCACCTGTACACCGCTGTCTATAAGTAACTGGATGGTTTTTTCGTAGTACTCGGTCATTAGCGGGCTGAGTTTTGATGGTGTATCAAGAGCGAATCCTGATAATCTCCCAGCTAATTTTCTTTCTCTCTCCACGCCTTGCAATCGTGACCAGTAGGTTTCGTTAGTAACATTAGGCTCCACTATGGCAGGTTTTTTTTCACAAACATCATTTGGGGTTCCGGTGCCGCTATCTTTTACAGGATCTATTTTATTGAAAATCCTGTTGATAACACGCTTCAATATTATTGGCTTTATATCCGACTGCAAAAAAAGCATTTTGTGCGATTGGTTTTCTTCCCCGGCAACTCCGAAAAGAGACCTCCCTTCCTCGTTAAAGTAACTACCGTATGAGTTATACATCGCACTCTTTTGCGTGTTTTTTTCAGCTGGTATTTTTATATCATATGCGCCGCCATTCAAAAAAAGATGGTCATCCGCTTCTATGTAAGCTGTTTTTATTAGTCTGGGGTATTTAAGCAGCGCTTTTATTTCGTAATACATGGCTGGTGGCAGATTATGGCCGCCTGTGAGTTTGACGTAATGCACGCCTGCTGGCATGGAATGCCTGCCACCATGCGAAGTTCCTATCAGGGCAAACTCAGAGCGTCCTGCGCTGAGTTTCAAGTCCTGTACCCGCCAGTTGTCTTTCTCCATTAGCATGGTTTCTGAAAAGCTCTCGGCCAGATAATAAAAAGCATATGCGAGTATAGCCGCTGAAAATAATAGCGTTGCTAAAAAAGTTTTATCAGAAACGGAAGTAAATGAACGCATTGGGGCTGGCCATAAATGTGTTGATGATGACGGAGCTGAATATAGCGAAAGCGCAAAAAATCCCAGAAACAATTCCCGGTTTGAATTTCTCCATTATGGCCATCGAGTTTTTAAAAAACAGTGTTATGCATGTCATGCCAACCAGAATACATAGATTGATAAGATTGGCATTTTTTTGTGAAATCATCCACGCTGAAAATGAAATTTTATCCTGACTAAAATAGCTGTGTATGTCAGGAATATTCTGTGGCAAGAAAGCAAGAAAGCTTATATCGCCAATATTTTGAAGAACGATATTGGCATCGGTGAAGTTGTTGGCCCTGAAAAATACCCAGGTTATAGACACAAAAATAAAAGTGACGAGCCAGCTCAATTTGTCATAAAGGATGTGCTGTACAGATCCCTGCCTCTGGTTTCTGAAAAAAGGAATTTTCCGCCACAGGTGATTGGCGGCAATGCCGAGGCCATGTAATCCGCCCCATGCCACAAATGTCCAGCCGGCACCGTGCCAGAGCCCACCAATCAACATGGTGATAATGACGTTAGAGGAGCGTTGAAATTCAGAGTTTCCCCTGCCGCCAAGCGGGATGTAAAGATAGTTTTTCAACCAGTCAGACAGGCTTATGTGCCATCTGCGCCAGAACTCTACGATGCTTTTTGATTGGTATGGCGAATTGAAGTTAATGGGCAGCACGATGCCGAACATCATGCCAAGTCCCACAGCCATATCGCTGTATCCGGAAAAATCAAAATAAATTTGCAGGGTGTAGGCCATAGTGCCCAGCAATGTCTGTTCTGGCGATGAAGCGAGCGGGTTGTCGAATACATAATCTGCCCAGACCCCGGCAAAATCTGCAAAGACAGACTTTTTAAGCAAGCCAATGCAATACAGGAATATGCCAGACGTGATCAGTCGCAAGGGAATAGATTCCTGGTTACGTATTTGCGACTCGATCTGGTTGAAGTGGACAATCGGCCCGGCGATGAGTTGCGGGAAGAAACTGACAAATAGCAGGTATTCAATAAACTTGGGTTTTCTTATTTCAGACCGGTAAGCCTCGACCAGAAAGGCAATTTTCTGGAATGTATAAAATGAAATGCCCAGAGGCAGGGCAATATTAGCCAGGGCAATATTGCTATGAAAAATACTGTTGGTATTTTCGATCAGGAAGTTTGCGTATTTAAAATACCCGATGGCGACCACATTTGCCGCGATGCCCAGTGTCAGCAACGCCTTGCTCTTATGTTCTATCAGCCTGCAACCTATGAAATAGTTGATGGTGACGGAAGCCAGCAGTAAAAAAATGAAGCGGGGCTCACCGTAACCATAAAAGATCAGGGAGACCAGTGTTAGCACCAGAAAACCGAGGTTTCTGGAAAAGCGCCGGGTCAGGTGGAACAGCAGGAACGCTACAGGCAAAAAGACAAAAATGAATTCGTTGGCGTTAAACAGCATGCGTTTTCCAGATTGCCTCACTGATCGGGTGGCTAAATCTACCACGTGTACTCGGAAACTACGCACTGATAACTAGCAGGTAATGCATATAATAAGTAATACTTACTAATTACGGTGTCGATATGCCCCGCCATCACCCCGTTGTTCCCGCTGAGCCAGAAGGTGCCTTTGGCTTTCTGCTGCATGATGTAGCGCGCTTGCTGCGTGGCAATTTCAACCGCCGGGTACAGGTGTTGGGGCTGACCCAGGCGCAATGCCGGGTGATTTTGCACCTCTCCCGTAATGAGGGTATCCAGCAAGTAGCACTGGCCGATATTCTCGAAGTGCAGCCCATTACGCTGGCGCGATTACTGGATAAATTACAGGCAGCGGGGCTGGTCGAGCGCCGTCGCGATCCCTCCGATCGACGCGCTTTCTGTCTTTCCCTGACAGCGAGTGCTCACCCATTGCTGGAACAGATATGGTCATTGGCCGCTGACACGCGAGCCGCGGCTATCAATGGCGTGGGTGAAGCCCAGCTAGCCCAGTTTTTTGCCACGCTACGTACCATGAAGGAAAACCTGCTCAAGGCTGAGTCTGGCGCGCCGCCTGTTACCGCCCCTGTAGGAAAGCACCCATGAATATCCGTCGAGTTGTGAATATCCGTCGAGTATTGTTGATCAGCGCCCCCGTGTTGGTGGCGGCCGTTGTGCTGTTTTTCTATCTGACTGGCGAACGGTTTGTCGACACCGACAATGCCTATGTGAAAGCGGACAAAGTGACGATTGCGCCGGAAGTCTCGGCGGCCGTGGATGCAGTGCTGGTGAAAGAAAATGAACACGTCACCCGGGGTCAACCCCTGTTCAGGTTGGATGCTTCGCTGTTTGTTGCTGCGGTGGATCGCGCCCGTGCGCGGCAGGAAAAAGTACGAACTGAAATTGAAGCGTTGCAGGCTGCTTATCGCAGCAAGCAGGCAGAACTGGCATTGGCACAAACGAACATGGCGTTTGCCGACAGGGAATTTCGCAGGCAAGTGGATCTGGCCAGGCAGCATTTTGTCTCGCAGGTCCAGCTGGATGATCGTCGTCACGCACTGGATGTCGCCCGTCAGCAATTGGCGGTACTGCAGCAGGATATCGAGCGGGTGTTGGCGGGCCTGAACCAGCAGCCGGACGCAGCAGTGGATCAGTACCCTGCGTATCAGGAAGTGGCAGCCGAGCATTCGCAGGCCAGCATCAATCTTGAACACACAACGGTGTTTGCGCCGTTTGATGGCGTAGTCAGCAATGTGCCGAAACCAGGCCAGCACCTGAACGCCGGTAGCCCAGCGCTGGCGCTGGTGGCCAGCAGCGCGCCATGGATTGAAGCCAACTTTAACGAAACGGATTTGACGTACGTATTGCCGGGCCAGACTGCGGCGATTCGTATCGATATGTACCCCGATCTGCGTCTGACCGGAAAAGTCGCCAGCATCAGCCCTGCCAGTGGTGCGGAGTTTTCCATACTGCCGGCGCAGAATGCCAGCGGTAACTGGGTCAAGGTAGTACAGCGGATTACAGTGCGGATCGAACTGGATACGCGGGATAACATGCCTGCACTGCGTCCTGGCATGAGTACGCGCATCAGTATCGACACGGGCAGCAATCGCTGGCAACGCATCGGCCAGCGGACATAACTGTGCAAAAGCCAGGCTTCGTCGAGCGCTTGCCGCCGGATATCCGGCAGGCACTGCTGGCCGCTGCAGTAATGTTGGCGGCGGTGATCCAGATCCTTGATACCACCATTGCCAATGTGGCGTTGCCGCATATGCAGGGCACGCTGTCGGCAACGCAGGACCAGATTTCCTGGGTGCTGACGTCATACATTATTACAGCGGCGATTGTGATGCCGATGACCGGTTTTATCGCGGGACGGTTTGGTCGCAAGCGATTGCTGGTGTGGTCTGTTGCAGGATTTACCGTGGCATCCGGTCTATGCGGCATGGCGCAGACGCTGCCGGAAGCAGTGCTGGCGCGTATGCTGCAAGGTGTGTTCGGTGCGTGCCTGGTGCCGATTTCGCAATCGGTATTGCTGGATACTTTTCCACGCGAAAAACATGCTAAAGCAATGTCACTGTGGGGAATTGGCGTGATGGTGGCACCGATACTCGGCCCTACCATCGGCGGTTGGCTCACGGAGTTTTACAACTGGCGCTGGGTTTTTTATATCAATTTACCTTTTGGTATTTTGTCGCTGATCGGGGTGTTGGCATTGGTGCAGGAATCGCCCATTGATCGTGAACGGCGGTTTGACCTTTTTGGTTTTCTTCTCCTTGGCATCAGTATTGGCGCGTTGCAACTGTTGCTGGATCGCGGCAAGTCTTTGTACTGGTTTGAATCAAAGGAAATTATTGCAGAAGCGATCATATCCGCATTGTTTTTCTATATGTTTATCGTACATATGTTCACACACAAGCGGCCATTTATTGAGCCCGGCTTGTTTCATGACCGCAATTTTTGTGTTGGGCTTGTGCTGATATTTTTTGTAGGTGTTGTGCTGTTGGCAACCCTGGCGCTGTTGCCGCCATTCCTGCAAAACCTGATGGGTTACTCGGTTTATGATGCGGGATTGATTCTGGCGCCGCGCGGTGCAGGCACCATGTTTGGCATGATTGTGGCAACGAGACTGATGGGGCGAATGGATCCGCGTATGATTATTGTGCTGGGTGGTTTGTGTACCAGCGTGTCACTGTGGCTGATGACGCATTTTACAGTGGATGTCAGCCAGTCAACGATTACCTGGGTAGGTTTCTTGCAAGGAATGGGGCTTGGGTATATTTTCGTGCCGTTATCAACGATTGCATTCCTGACGCTGGATCCGCTGTTGCGCACAGAAGGTTCGGCCATTTACAGTCTGGTGCGCAATATTGGCAGCGGCATCGGGATTTCTGTGGTGGTAACTGAGCTGGCAGACAATATCCAGCGTAATCACGCTGTGTTGAGCGAACACATTTCACCGTTCAATCATTTGCTCGATTGGGGTGTGTTGCCACAGATATGGAATACACAAACAGTGCAAGGGTTGACGGCGCTTGACGGCCAGGTGATGAAGCAAGCCGTGCAACTGGCTTACTTGCAGGATTTTCGCCTGATCATGTGGATGACGCTGATTATTGTGCCATTGGCACTGTTCATGCGTAATCCCGGCCCGCTGGAATTGCATGCCAAACCTGATCCTGCGTTGGCAGAGTAGTGAAAATTATTTCAGCCCCAGTCGCCGCCTGAAAATTAATGTCAGCATTTTAGTTCCGGTTTTCAGGATCGCCAATTTGCTGCCGGAGTGTTTGGAGACATCGCCGATACGCGGACGGTATGTCACGGGAATCTCGATAATTTTTCGTTCGGCACGTAACACTTCCACCATCATTTCCGGCGAGAATTCCGGACCGACTCCCGACAGGTTGGGGCGAATGATGTCGTATGTATCACGCCAGATGGCACGATAGGTGCAACCAAGATCAGTAAAACGCGGCTCCTGGNNGCCCCCTGCCGTATCCATAAAAATTGCAATACTTTTGCGGCCAGCACATTACCCCAGCGCAGGAATGCATCCATGTTTGCACCTTGCTCGATCATCTGCTTGGTGGTGCGTGTACCGATTACCATATCGGCATCACGCATATAGGCAAGGATTTTTGGCAAATCATCGGCGGTAAATGAAGCGTCGCCTTCCATCAGGACCAGGATGTCGCCCGTTGCAGCATCCAGTGCACGACGCAGGGCGGCACCATACCCTGCAAAGCTTTCTGAAATTACTTTTGCACCGGCTTCGCGTGCAATATCGCCAGTACCGTCAGGGGAACAATTGTCTGCTACTACAATTTCATCCACTTGATCAGAAAAATCTTCAATGACCTGGCCAATTGCAGCGACTTCATTGTAGGCAGGAATCACCAGGCTGATTTTGTATTCATCAAAATGTATTTTGCGATACAGGTTCATCGCGCTGTTGTAATCTTCCGGATAATTGATATTCCTGTAGCCGCCTTTCAGCAAGGCGGGTCTCACATCCGCGCCGTTCCTTACCAGTTGCTCAATGACATCGGTTAACTCCACGCGGTGGGTCTTGCGGGAAGGTGGTGTATTGTCGATAGCATCAAAAATAGCCGTAGAAAAAATATATGTGCCGCAGCCGAGAAAATGTGTTGTCACGGTCTCCGGTTTTTCCACCAGTGATGTGATGCGGTCGTTTTCAACAGTCACGGCATAGTTCTTGCGAATCAGGGTAGTGTCACCGGTTACCTTGATGCCGCACACTGCGCCGACAGGTTGTTGGGCATAACGCAATAATTGTTGGTGGTTGCTGCCGAGATACAGTTCATCGCCAAGAATGACAGGAAAATTGCCACTGATTTTATTGCGCAACAGCAACAAGCCACGGGCAAGGCCTGCATTGATATCTTCACATTCCACGTACTCGATACGCACCCCGGTGCTGGCACCATCACCCAATGCTGCACGGATCTGTTCGCCCTGATGACCGATGATAATAAAGACGGTTTTGACGCCAAGCTGGTCTCGCAGGATGGCAATATTGCGCCGCAGCAGAGACTCGCCACCAACTTCCAGCAGGGTTTTGGGCGTGAACTGTGTGTAGGGATACAGCCGCAAACCTGCGCCAGCTGCTGGAATAACGCCAACTTCAAACATCGTGGAGTACTCAAAATCCAAAAGGAGAATCTAGCAGGCAATGGTGTCCAGCAAAAGTGCGCCGTTGCGCGATGGGTATTTATCTGGCGTGATTTGGCTGAAATGGCGATAATGCGCCACTTGTTCCCGATCCTTCCAATCCGATGAAACAACAGCTCGCTGAACTCATTGCTACAGTGCTGCGCCAGTTGCAGGCTGAAGGCATCCTGCCGACTGACGAGCTGCCAGCCGTGCAGATAGACAATACCAAAGACAAGGCGCATGGCGACCTCGCGACCAATATCGCGATGGTGCTGGCCAAAAAGGCAGGCAAACCGCCACGTGAGCTGGCTGCTGCCATTCTTGGTGCGATGCCGGCCAATAATCTGGTGGCCAAAGCGGACATTGCTGGCCCCGGCTTTATCAATTTTTTCATCGCCAGCGAGGCGCAGCTGGCAGTTGTTTCACAGATCCTTGCTGAAGCTGACCGTTTTGGTTGCGTGAACGCTGGCAAAGGCGAGAAGGTGCAGGTGGAGTTTGTGTCCGCCAACCCTACCGGGCCGTTACACGTGGGCCATGGCCGTGGCGCTGCGATTGGCGATTGCCTGTGCCGCCTGCTGGAAGCAACTGGCTGGCGGGTGACGCGCGAGTTTTACTACAACGATGCCGGTGCGCAGATAGGCAATCTGGCCCGCTCGGTGCAAGCGCGTGCGCTCGGGCTGGGGCCGGATGATCATGGTTGGCCTGAAGACGGGTATCGCGGCGAATACATCAATGATGTTGCGCAATCCTATCTTGCCGGCGACAGGATCGATGCGGATGACCAGCATGTAGTGGGCGCAAAGGATCCACACGACGCCGAGGCGATTCGCCATTTTGCCGTGGCCTATTTGCGCCGCGAGCAAGATCTGGATCTGAAAGCATTTGATGTGTGTTTCGATACGTTCTATCTCGAATCTTCACTGTATACCGAAGGTAAAGTGGACGCGGCGGTCGAGCAATTGGTTGCCAATGGCTACACCTATGAGCACGATGGTGCGCTGTGGTTGAAAACCACAGCGTTTGGTGATGACAAGGATCGCGTCATGCGCAAGACCGAGGGCGGCTACACGTATTTCGTGCCGGATGTTGCGTACCACCTGGATAAATGGCAGCGCGGTTTTACCCGCGTCATCAATGAACAAGGTGCTGATCACCACTCGACAATAACCCGTGTACGCGCAGGATTGCAGGCGTTGAAAGCGGGTATTCCAGATGGCTGGCCGGACTATGTGTTGCACCAGATGGTGACGGTGATGCGCGGCGGCGAGGAAGTGAAAATTTCCAAGCGCGCCGGATCCTATGTCACGTTACGCGATCTGATTGAATGGTGTGGGCGCGATGCTACGCGGTATTTTCTTGTGTCGAGAGCAGCCACATCACAATTGGTGTTTGATGTGGATCTTGCTGTGGCAAAAAGCAATGACAATCCTGTTTATTACATCCAGTATGCGCACGCGCGTGTTTGCAGTGTCTTGCGTCAGGCAGATGAAAAGCAATTGCCGTGGGATCAAGCACAGGGTCTGGCCAGTCTGGAACAACTGACTACCACGCATGAAACCGATTTATTGAACATGCTGGCGCGCTATCCGGAAATGGTGTCCGTAGCTGCTCGTGATCTCACTCCGCACGTCATTGCGCAATATCTGAGGGAACTTGCTGCTGCCTTGCACGCCTGGTACAACGCGGAGCAGTTTCTGGTCGAGGATGCCGCCCTGCGCAATGCCAGGCTGGCGTTGGCTGTAGGAACCCGGCAGGTATTGCGTAACGGCCTGGGGATTCTGGGTGTCAGTGCGCCGGAATCCATGTAATGTCCGCCTTGTTTGTGTCATCTTTGCACGATATGTCTGTGATGGAGCAGTAAACGTACGATGAGCCACGATTTTGCCAGAAGCCAGCGACTCAAGAAGGAGTCCGCCCGTAAGCCAGCCAGAAAAAAAAGTGGCGGTGTGCCCTCGTGGCTGTGGGTGCTCGTTGGCACACTCGTGGGCTGCCTGATCATGTTTCTGGTGTATTTGTCGGGCATTGCGCCGCCGTTGCCTGATCTCAAAGCCAGCCAGTCCGCTACTGCCGACCATCCGGTGCAAGCCCAGCCGCCTGCCGCTGGTAGCGAGCCGGCTGCCCCGCCCAAACGCGTCAGTCCGGTATTCGAGTTCTACACCAAGCTCCCGGAAGGTGGCCAGCCTGTGACCGATATCCAGCCCGGCACGCAACCTGTGCTGGAAACGCCCGCTGCAGCCCAGCCTTCAGCCACCACTACACCGCCGCCTGCTGTCGCTGAAAACCTTGATCCCATCCAGCAACTGCTGGCAGAAAAAGAGGCCGCCAAGGTCGAGCCAACGCCTGTGGCAGTTGTTAAGCCGGAACCCGCCAAACCGGAACCCAAACTGGACGCTGCTAAACCGGAGGCGGCCAAGCCAGTAACGGCAAAAGCACCTGCCAGCGGGCGCTATCTGCAAGCTGGGGTGTTCCGTAACAAGGCAGAAGTAGACAAGCTGAAAGCGCGCGTCGCCTTGCTAGGTATGAAGTCGACCGTGCAGAGTGCTACCAATGCAAAAGGCGACACGCTGCAAAAAGTGTTGGTGGGGCCATTCAGTTCAGCGGAAGATATGGATGATGCCAGGATTATCCTGGGCGGAAATGGCGTCAATACTATTCCAGTGAAGTAAGACCCATTCCCCTGTTCCGCACTTGAAACCGCCATTCCCGCCCATAGATTGAAGGTTCGCATCTACCGTTCAGGTGTCTCTTGGAACAATTCCGCGGAACTACGATTCTCTCCCTTCGCCGTAATGGCTCTGTCGTGATTGGCGGCGACGGTCAGGTCTCGCTCGGCAATACCATTATGAAAGGGAATGCCAAAAAAGTGCGACGCCTTTACCACGACAAGGTAATCGCCGGATTCGCTGGCGGCACAGCAGACGCATTCACCCTGTTCGAGCGTTTTGAAGCCAAACTGGAAAAATACCAGGGGCACCTCGTGCGTGCAGCTGTAGAACTGGCAAAAGACTGGCGCACCGATCGCGCATTGCGCCGTCTGGAAGCGTTGCTGATAGTGGCAGATAAAACCAGTTCCCTGATTATTACTGGCAATGGCGACGTCATTGAACAAGAAGATGACCTGTTGGCGATTGGGTCGGGTGGTTCATTTGCGCAATCAGCTGCCACTGCGTTGTTGCACAATACCGATTTGTCGGCACGTGAAATCGTCGAAAAAAGTCTGGCTATAGCTGCTGATATCTGTATATACACTAACCACAATCGCACCATTGAAGAAATGCAGTGCGATGAACCGGAAAAAAACAATGTCTAGTATGACGCCACGTGAAATTGTCAGTGAACTTGATAAGCATATTATTGGCCAACATGATGCAAAGCGCGCTGTGGCAATAGCGCTACGCAATCGCTGGCGGCGCATGCAGCTCAGTGAAACCTTGCGTGCTGAAATTACGCCAAAAAATATCCTGATGATCGGCCCTACCGGTGTCGGGAAAACTGAAATTGCGCGGCGTTTGGCAAAACTGGCGAATGCGCCATTTATAAAAGTGGAAGCTACCAAGTTTACAGAAGTAGGCTATGTTGGCCGGGATGTTGAATCTATCGTGCGTGATCTTGTGGAGATTTCTATAAAACTGCACCGCGAACGCGCCATGGAAAAAGTCCAGGCGCGCGCCCAGGATGCTGCAGAAGATCGCATATTGGATGCGTTATTGCCTGCTGCCCGCGGCGTTGACCAGACTGAAAAAGAAAACAGTGCTCGCCAGTTATTTCGCAAGAAACTTCGAGAAAGGGAACTGGACGACAAGGAAATAGACATTGAAGTAGCTGCTGCACAAGTTGGTGTTGAGATTATGGCGCCGCCCGGCATGGAAGAAATGACAAGCCAGTTGCAAAACATGTTCTCCAGCATGTCGAGCGACAAAAAGCGCGTGCGTAAAATGACTGTGAAAGCAGCGCTTAAACAGCTGCAGGATGAAGAGGCTGCGCGCCTGGTCAACGACGAAGAAATCAAGGCGGAAGCCATCGATTCAGCAGAGCAGAATGGCATAGTGTTCATCGATGAAATAGACAAAGTGTGCCGGCGTGGTGAGACTAGTGGCGCAGATGTGTCCCGCGAAGGTGTACAGCGTGATTTGTTGCCGTTAATTGAGGGCTGCACGGTTACCACCAAATACGGCATGATAAAAACAGACCATATTCTTTTTGTCGCGTCTGGCGCATTCCATCTGGCAAAACCTTCCGACTTGATTCCTGAATTGCAGGGGCGTTTGCCGATACGCGTGGAATTGAGCGCGCTGACCCCTGACGATTTTGAGCGTATCCTGCAAGAGCCGGATGCATCGTTGACTGAACAGTATCAGGCGTTGCTGAAAACCGAGGGTCTTGATATATCTTTTGGTAAAGATGGCATCAGGCGACTCGCTGAGATTGCGTGGCAGGTTAATGACCGCACTGAAAATATCGGTGCACGGCGTTTGCATACAGTAATGGAGCGTCTTCTGGAAGAAATATCATTTTCTGCGGGAGATGTTGCAGCAGAAAATACGGCGATAACCATCGATGCTGCTTACGTAGAAGCGCATCTTGGTGCCTTGTCGCAAGATGAAGACCTTAGCCGGTTTATCTTGTAATAGTTCAGTTATCAATTCGACAAGCGTTGATGGCATTGGCGAGATCTGGATAGTGTTGTGACTTTCCTTTCGGCAATAGCAAGGCGGCGCGCTGTAATTTTTTCTGCACGCGTTCGCTGGCTTCACAGAACAATACTTGCACGTTTCGCTTTGCCAGATTCCCGATCATGGCTGAAAGGCTTTCCAGTCCTGTCGCATCAATAAAGGGCACGCGCCCCAGCCGAATAATCAGCGTGCGAGGGTCGTGATGAATTTGCGCCAGCACCTGTTCGAATGTGTCAACAGCGGCGAAAAAAAATGGCCCGTCAATGCTGTAAACCAAGACGTTATCCGGCACATCCAGTGTAGGTATCTGTTGTTGTAACGCTTCTGTTTCATTCAAACGCACTTCAACGCTGGCAGCCATTTTCCCAAGAAAAGTCAACATGGCCAGTAGTACGCCAATGTTCACGGCCACCACCAGATCGGTAAAAACAGTCAGCGTGAATGTAATGAGCAGGATGGCAACATCAGCAGTCGGCGCATGCTTGACCATGTGCAAAAAATGTTTTGCTTCGCTCATATTCCACGCCACCACAAACAGTATCGCAGCCAACGTGCAGAGCGGAATGGCCGCAGCCAGTGGTGCCAGTAGCAGAATGATCAGCACCAGCGTCAGTGCATGCATGATGCCTGCCAATGGACTGTTGGCACCATTACGCACATTTGTGGCAGTACGCGCTATCGCACCGGTTGCTGCAAAGCCACCGAATAATGGTGCAAGAATGTTTGCAATGCCCTGGCCAATCAGTTCCTGATTGGAGTTATGCCGTGTGCCGGCCATACCGTCAGCCACAACGGCCGACAACAGGGATTCAATCGCGCCGAGCATGGCAATGGCAAAGGCAGGTCCGGCCAGCTCAACCAGTCTTGTCAGGGTAATGGCCGGCCATTGGAAATGTGGCAGGCCTTGCGGAATACCGCCGAAGGCGGATCCGATCGTGGCCACGCCTTCAAAATGAAACAATGCTTGCAACACCGTGATGAAGACCAGCGCCACCAATGGGCCAGGCACGCGCTGCATGTATGGCAGGCGTGTTGAATACATGGTGATCAGCAAACTGGCAATGGCGAGTGCAGTGGTGGCGAAATGCAAATGCGGCAGTAGCGCCAGTAGATGCCAGAACTTTTCGTGGAAGTGTTTGCCGGATGCAGCAGGCAAGCCCAAAAAAGCCTGCCACTGCCCCACCCAGATAATCACGCCAATGCCGGCTGTGAAGCCGATGATCACCGGGGCTGGGATATACCGGATCACCATGCCCATGCGCGCGATGCCCAGCGCGACAAGAATGACACCGGCCATCAAAGTGGCAATCTGCAAACCGGCCATGCCGTGCTCGGCGGTAATCGTTGCCAGGATCACCACGAAGGCACCTGTTGGCCCGGCAATCTGCAAACGGCTACCGCCGAATAGCGACACAGCCAACCCTGCCACTATCGCGGTATAGATACCTTGCTCGGGTGTAGCTCCCGAGGCGATGGCAAATGCCAGCGCCAGTGGCAGTGCCACCACCCCGACAATGACGCCGGCGATAACATTACCAGCCCAATGTTTTTTCGAGAAAAGACCTGCTATCCAGGCTTCGCGGATGGCAATCATGCGGTATTTCTCCAGGCCATTATCCGGCAGACTTTTTCAGCCTAGCAGAAATGCCGCAACAAATGTGTGCCTTTACAGCAGGTTTACTTTTTCGCAGCCGCCATGGTGCTGTTGAAGTCCCAATAGGCACGCAGGTTCGTCACTTTGCCTTCAGCATTAACGTGATAGATAAACACGCCTTTTGCCTCGATTTTCATGTCGCCCATGGTATTGAGGATAGAACCGACATTGGCGCAAGCGACATCGCTGACGGGGTAGGATTCACGAATATTGAAATCGACATTACCCGGCGCAATACACATATCCCAGAAGGCAGATATAGCCGCTTTGCCACGATGGCCGTTGCCAGTCTGGTCCAGTGGCGATTTGCCGACGGGATCTTCGATACAGGCATCATCGGCAAAATTGGCCACCCAGCCATCCTTGTCTTTGGCGCGAACAGTATCGATGGAACGTTGCGCGGCAGCCTGTGCTGCATTCCTGATGTCAAAATCGCTCATGTGGTGTTTATCCATATCTGGTATGTGGGGAACCACCATGCTGCCGCCAGCGTGGCAGGATTGCAATGACGGTAGGCCGAGATCATCATGGCAATTCTGCCTATGGTAGCCATGCGGAAAATCTGCGAAGTGAATGACATTCCTGATTCTAATGTCGACAAACCCATGACTCTGTATCGCATCACGCGTTTCGGTAGTGAAGGCATAGTGCAGCAGGACGATACGCTGGCAGTTGAGGAGCCGCTGGAAATTCGCCTGCGTTGGCAGCGTGATAGCGGATGGGAAGAGGAGCCGCTGACAATCACAATGCGCACACCGGGTAACGATGAGGAACTGGCGGCCGGTCTATTGTTCAGTGAGGGTATTATCCGTCAGCGCACGCAGATATTGGCGATGCACCGGGGCGACAATAACAACGCAATAGTTGTGCAATTGGCGTCAGGTCAACAACTGGACATGAAGCGTTTCCAGCGACATTTTCTCAGCACGTCCAGCTGTGGTGTATGTGGCAAGATGGCGATTGAGTCCTTGAAATTATTGCATCAACCCGATCTGGACCAACATACACTGCGAATTGATCCGGCTACGCTGAAAACACTGCCAGAAAAATTGCAGACAAGGCAGTCTATGTTCCAGAAAACAGGCGGCGTGCATGCGGCGGGGTTGTTTAATGCAGGCGGTGAACTTTTGCTGTTGCGCGAAGATGTTGGTCGGCATAATGCGGTGGATAAGTTGATAGGTGCCTGTTTGCTTGAAGGCAAGCCGTCTATGCGTGACTGCGTTTTACTTGTCAGTGGCCGGGCAGGATTCGAACTGGTGCAAAAAGCACTGGCTGCAGATATTGCCGTGATGGCAGCAGTGGGTGCGCCAACGAGTCTTGCAATCGATATGGCCCGATCATACGGTATGACACTGG
>DDBK01000087.1:737-1892 GCA_002333095.1 Cellvibrionales bacterium UBA2034 | reverse complement strand
TTGCCGATAATGTTTCCGACTGTATCAGGCAGCATTTCGCAGGCGTTGACCCGGCCATCTTCCCATATCACATAAGTAAGTGCGCCAGCCGTGCAAGGTGTGACAAACTCATTAAATCGCATCACACGATAGATCAACTCTTTTTGTACGGATTCCTTGGCGCGAACAATAGCGCCACCCAGATAGCCAAAAGCCGTCAGGGTTTTATGCTGGATATGCCACTCATATCGCTCAATCGCGCTTTTATAGGCATCCAGAACAGTGTGCGGCACTTCTGCATTCCTGTTTTCTGTATCCCGTATCAGGTTAATGCTGATCTGGTTAGGCTGGAATGTATCCGTGATTTCGTCGATAAAATCCGGATAAGAAAGATAATTGGTATGGTTAACCACGGTGATAATACCCAATGACAATTGCGGATAAATTCGCTGAAGCTCCTTGAGTTTTTGCCAGGTTTTCAATAGATGTTGCCAAGAGTCGTCGCCACGGATTGCATCATGTATGGTTTTAGGTCCGTCCACTGAAATCTGGATCGTCAACGCGCCGCGCTGCATCTGTTGCAGCATTCTGAGTGTGTTGATATATGTTTTTTCAGTGTACCAGCCGTTTGTGGGAATGCTGATCATCATCGGTTGACAGTTCTGCATGATAATTCTATGGATGTCATGCAGGTCATTGCGCAGGAAAGGCTCGCCGCCGCCAAGTGCATACCAGAGCACGGGGCCAATTTCACGTGTGGTTTTTTCAAGTTGCAGTAAATCCTGTTCGCCAGGATCCTTGAGATCCAGTGTTTCCTTGTAAAAGCAGTGTTCACAGCGCAAGTTGCAGCGCGAAGTGACGAAATGAATGATGCTGACCGGCATGCCGCGCCTGAAAAATACCCGTTTCCCCAGCTCTGCTAACACAGCAACATAGCGAATTTTTCTGATCAGCGCCCGGCTATAGACGCGAACATTGGCCAGCATGACGCCGATGCAGATTGTCGCACCCATGCATGGCCATAAAAGAATGCCCGTCAGTTTCTCCTTTAGCCTTGAAGGAATAAATATTTCATGTGCCAGCAAGAGGGGGGACAGAACCATCCCGAGAAAAATCCCACCTGCAACTTTTGCAGACAGGATATTCAATCCTGCCAGCAGCAGCAGCAGCAGCAGC
>DDBK01000087.1:0-679 GCA_002333095.1 Cellvibrionales bacterium UBA2034 | reverse complement strand
CCGTAGCGGAAATGATTTCTGGAAAATTCCTGTTCAAAACGTTGGCGCTGCATGGTCGTGATAAAGCGACAGATGCTGTTGTAGTCAGCGCAATCCTGTGTATACAGGCCGAAGGCAAGGTCATGCGGATTAGCCGCTAGATGCCTGTGAACAAAATGACAGGCCTCCTGTGTCAGCACGACATCCGCATCGACGAACAGCACATAATCACCCCGGGCCTGTTGCCAGCCGGCGTTACGCGCAGCCCCGGGAAAGGCGCGCTGCTGCAAATGAATGAGCCGTACGGTTGGAAAGTCTGGCAGTGCTACCGGTGCGGGGCTGGAATCGCAGACCAGTATCTCCAGGGCGGCTAGTGGCAGCAAAGCCCCCAGTACGCGTGTGGCTTGCCATGCGCCATACACCGGTATGACGATCGAGAGCGTGGGCGCGGAGGAAGCAATGACAGGCGTCTGTATGGCTGTTTGTGACATGAGCCGTTGTTTTCTATATTTGACCGCCATTTAACCATGTGGACAGGTGTGCGTCATCCATCCAGAATAGGGTTTTACGATGAGGTTTTCATGTCGGTAAACATTAGCAAGCTGTCTGGCCGTAAAGGGCTTGATGACAACCTGTTCCAGCGCATTACTGCTTTTGCTGATGAACAGGCCACGCCGGATGCCGGACAACTGGCCTTGAT
>DDBK01000014.1:6075-6771 GCA_002333095.1 Cellvibrionales bacterium UBA2034 | reverse complement strand
ACCCCGATGTTTACCTGGCACCGGATGCATTAGTGACAGGAATTGATTACCTTCGCAATCACCCTGACACCGGCATGGTGACGCCATACGGAGTTAACGATCAGGGCAAACCATTATTTCTATCCAAACGATACCCTACGGTGCTGGATTTTCTGCTGCGTGGATTCGCGCCTGCCTGGCTGCGCAATATGTTTTCTGGCCGGCTGGCCCGTTATGAAATGCACGATGAATACCTTTCTGACTCGCCATGCAAAACAGTCGAAATTGCCAGCGGTTGCTGCATGTTGTTAAAAACGGATTTACTGCAAAAACTGGGCGGGTTTAACGAAGATTATTTCCTCTATTTTGAGGACTTTGACTTATCCGTACGGTTGCGGAAATACGCACTGATTGCATTTGTTCCCGACATGAAAATAATCCACGATGGAGGCCATGCAGCCCGAAAAGGGTGGTGGCATATCCGACAATTTTCAAAATCGGGCAGATTGTTTTTCTCTCGTCACGGGTGGAAGTGGCTCTAGCTATTCCTGGCTGTTTTTTACGACCTGGACAACCCGACCGGGGTTCGCTGAATCACCAAACGAAAAGACACGCTGGCATGTATGCAATCGGGTTTCATTACAGAAAAGCGCAAGCGCTCCATCGTTATCGACCAGATAGCCAATACCCCTTTCATGGATATATTCCGCACGCCTT
>DDBK01000014.1:0-6021 GCA_002333095.1 Cellvibrionales bacterium UBA2034 | reverse complement strand
CTCCCGCTATTGACAATAAAGCTACCAAGCCCACTGGCATGAAATACCACATGCGTACAAAACTACGAAATGCTGCGTGATAGCAAAAAACAGAAAATACCGCGATACAAAAAACTGCAGTCGCGCATGCGGATAGCGCCGAACGCCTTTGCAACAATAAAAAAAACATTGTGGAAATCCAGCATCCTATAAATAGAATTCCTAACAACACCCTACTGATAGATGTACTGATAAATATTGATGAAAATATTTGCATATTCTGATAAATCTTGGAGGGCATTATTAAAAAGTTGTATAAAATATGTTGTAAATTAAAATTCGGCTCCCCCCAGTAAATTGTCTCAACTTTACCACTCCCCTGCACCAGACTGCCAAAATTTACCTGATTCCATATCAACCAAGGCAACACTAGAAATAATGCAACAAGCCCACCAACCAGCAAGCGCGACCAGCACTGCATGGCCATCCGGCGAGATATCCATGCCAGCGCCAGGAAAAGCAGTAACAATGCAATCCCATTATCGGTTCTCACAAGAAACGCAGCAGCAGCCACCACACCAAAATATATATAGCGATTAATGGGCACTTGCGGGTTCAGGAAAATTGTAAGAAATGCATTGAAAAGCAGCAACAGCATTAGCGTATTCAGTGATGTCTCCAGTCCGTTCATCTGCATATCAACAAATGTAGAGTGCACACAAAAAACAGCCGTAACAATTACGGAGCAGAACCAGCCAGCACGCAATCTTGTCAGAGTAAAGTACAAAGCCACTACCGTAAGNNTAGTAGTAAAATGCATCATCTTGCAGATAGCTGGTCAGCAGCGAGTTGAAGTCCAGCATAGTGACCCGGAGCCTGGCCATCGCCGCAGCAACAAGCAGCGCCAGCAAAGTCAGCACATGTAGCAGCAGCGAAGAATGCGCCTTCATTTCATTGTGGTTTACTTCATTCCGGTTCATTGCAGTTTGCAAACTCTATACCCACGTTATAAGCCCTACATTTTGTAGCGTCGCAAAGATAAACGCCAGCTTTTACAATACAGCGTACATTTTGCCGGAATTACCAACGTGAGTCTTCACCTGAGCCCCTCCCGCTTTGCTGCATTGGGCAAAACCTATTACTCACCTGTACGCATTCTACCGCTGCGTGCCGCACGCTGGGCTGCAATTTCACCATCTACTGCAGCACTACTCGGACTGGACACACAAACATTAGCTTCAGAAGCTACACTTCAACTCTGCAACGGGATTACACCTGCGCCTTTCCCTTCTGTGGCAATGGTGTATTCCGGCCATCAATTTGGCTCCTACAACCCACAACTGGGTGATGGCCGGGCAATGCTGCTGGGAGAAACCAGCAATGCCGGCATAGCCTATGAAATCCAATTGAAGGGAGCCGGCCCCACACCGTATTCCCGCCAAGGTGATGGCCGCGCCGTATTGCGATCCAGTATCCGTGAATTTCTTTGCTCTGAAGCGATGAATGGCCTTGGCATCCCGACTACCCGCGCACTGGCGCTGATCACCAGTAACGAGCCGGTATACCGCGAACAGGTTGAAACAGGCGCCATGGTATTGCGCGTTTCCCCATCGCATATTCGCTTCGGCTCTTTCGAATATTTTTTCTATACGCAACAACAGGACGCTCTACAAGCACTGGCTGATTTTGTGATTGACCACCACTACCCTGAATGCAGGGAAGAGAAAAATCCGTATGCCGCTTTCTTGCAGCAAGTTGTTACACGCACAGCAAAGTTGATTGCACACTGGCAATCTGTTGGCTTTGCTCATGGCGTAATGAATACCGACAATATGTCGATTCTCGGTGAAACCTTTGACTATGGACCTTTTGGCTTCCTGGATGAGTACAACCCGCATTTCATATGCAACCACTCCGACCACACCGGTCGCTACGCATTTGCCCAGCAGCCCTCTATCGGCCTGTGGAATTGCAATGCACTGGCACATGCATTGTCACCGCTAGTCCCGGTTGAATACTTGCACGAGATACTCAGCAGCTACCAGCCTGCCATTGAAAAACATTATTTACAGCTGATGCGGGGCAAGCTGGGGCTGGAAACCGTACAAGGGGATGACGCCGCACTACTCGGGCAATTGCTGGACTTGATGCATAAAAACCATATCGATTACACGATTTTTTTCCGGATGCTGTGTGATTTTTCTACTTCAACGAACAATCCCAGCCTGCGCGACCTGTTTGCTGACCGCGACGCATTTGACCAATGGCAACACCAGTACAAAGCACGCCTTGCTGCAGAAAACAGTATAGACACCGAACGCAGCCAGCGGATGAAAACCTTCAATCCGAAATTTGTCTTGCGCAACTATCTGGCACAGCAAGCCATAGACATAGCGCAAAATCAAAAGGATTTTAGCGAAGTGGAAAACCTGTTGCATGTCTTGCAAAGCCCCTTTGAAGAACACCCTGAGTTTGATCGTTATGCCGACTTCCCACCTGATTGGGGCAAGCATCTGGAAATCAGCTGCTCTTCCTGATAACCCTGAGGATATTACCAATGTCTTTTTCCTGCATTCCGAACGCCGCCGCCAGAAAAATGATAGAAAATAGCGAGGTCACTATTGTTGATATACGTGATCCCTCTTCATTTGCTGCAGGCCACGTACCTGGTGCTTTATCTATCAACAACACCAATGTAGCCGAATTTATTACACACGCAGATTTTGAAAAACCACTGCTGGTGTTTTGCTACCACGGCCACAGTAGTCAGGGTGCGGCAGATTATTTTGGCTCACAGGGATTCTCTGAGGTATACAGCGTGGATGGCGGCTTCGAGGAGTGGCGAACTAACTATCCAGACCAGGTTCGCTGAGCAAACCCAGTAATGTTGTTTGCAGTTTTTCCGGCGTCATTGACCCTTGCACGATATTATCAAGCGCCACATTAGGCCCGTTGACGCAATTTCCCAGACAACGGAATGGTTCAATGCGCACCGTTTCCTTTGCATCACACTGGTAGTAGTCCACACCCAGCACGCGCTTTGCCATCTCTGCCAGCGCCAGCCCGCCTTTTGAACAGCAACTGTCTGCCGAGCAAATATAAAGCAGATGTTTACCGGGGGGGCGCAGCGTGAATGACGGTGCCAGTTCAATTGCCCGGTAGATCGCCGGGCGTTCAACCCCGGTAGTATCTGCAATTAAAGCGACCATCTGCGGTGGAATGAAACCGATTTCCTGTTGCAACTGGTTGAGCAAATCCACCAGATCCTGATCCGGAACATAGGCGGCAATAATTTCAGCCGCGCGATCAAGAACGGAACTGGCAGGAATGGTCACACAGGCTCACAAACAAGAACAGGTATATCGCGATCCGTACGCGCCTGATACTCATCAAACCCCGGATAAAGCGATACCAGATGTGGCCACAGGTCACGCTTTTCATCCGGATCCGCTTTATGAACGACATAATTTTTTGTGATGCCGCCTACCATAATATCGACGTGTGGATTGGCCATAATGTTCTTGAACCACACCGGATCAGTGTCCAGACCGCCTTGCGAAGCAACCAGCAATTTCTTGTCTCCCAAGGGAAGATGAATGAGCGCCACCTCACGCCGTTGGCCACTTTTTCTCCCGGTCATTCCCACCATGCAAATGGGATAACCGCCCGGGAATTTTGTCATCCATTTTCCGTTACTTTTCTTGAACACCCAGACGTTGAAACGGGTATAGAGCTTCATTACCTTACGGATAAAGGGAACAATATTCGCCGGGATGACATCCACGTCTTCACGTTTTTTCTTCACATAATCGAATTGACTCATGGTGATACTCTCCTCTCTTCAAAAGCTTGCCTGACCATTTCCTGTTCTTCATCTGTCGGCACAACAAATACACGCACGCGACTATTCGCAGCACTGATGCACCAACTGTGCTCTGTGTTGCGTGCTTCATCCATATACGCGCCCAGCCAGCCGAGCCGCTGCATGATATACGCGCGGGTTTCTGCCTGATGCTCACCAATGCCACCCGTAAAAACCAAGGCATCAATGCCTTGCATAGAGGCCGCCAGCGCCGCAATCACTTCGCAACAGCGTCGCACAAATAACGTGATGGCTTGTTCGGCCTGCAGGTCATCGCTCGACAGTAGCACCTGCAAATCCGGACTGATACCGGATACGCCCAGTAACCCGCTTTCTTTGTACAGTAATTTTTCCAGCGCCTGCACGTCCATGCCTTCACGTAACAAATGCAGCAGAACGCCTGGATCCAGCTGCCCGCACCGTGTGCCCATGACCAGTCCATCCAGAGGGCTAAAACCCATGCTCGTGGCAACACTCACACCACACTGGACGGCACAGGCACTGGCACCACTGCCGAGATGCGCAATCACAACCCGTCCTTCGCGCAATGCGGGTTCTCGTGCAAACAATGCGCGGCTGACATACGCGTAAGACAACCCATGAAAACCGTAATGCTTGATGCCTCGCTCATGGAATACACGCGGCAAGGCATAGCGTCTTTGCAAATCACTTTGCGTCTGGTGAAACGCTGTATCAAAACAACCGATGTGTTGCGCCAGCGGCCATGCACGGCGCGCCTCTTCTACCAGATCCAGATTAAATGGTTGATGCAACGGTGCCAGAGGTTCCAGTTTACGCAACAACACCATCACGTCGTCAGTCAGTTCAGTCGCCTCTGCAAAGTGATCTGCACCGTGCACTATACGGTGCACAACAATGTCCGGCGCGGCCAGTTCTGATGCTTTCGATAGCTCACGGGAGAGATAATCAACTCCCTCCTCGCGCCCGACATTCCAGCCGGCAATACGCTGCACCACTCCATCCCGCAGGCTGAAAGACGCTGCTTTAATAGTGGCTGAACCACCGTTGAGTGCGAGAATGCTCATCCGTTATTACGCAACTATTTTCGAATAGGTGTTTGTTGTTGCTGGACCGCCACCAGCGCAGCGAGCGCAGCAGACACCACTCTCGATGCCACGTTTTCAGCACGACTGGTCAGCGCCACCGGCACTTTTGCACCCATCACCAGACCTGCCGATGAAGCATGGCCCAGAAACGTCAGCTGCTTGGCAAGAATATTGCCTGACACCAGATCCGGTACAACAAGAATATCCGGGTCACCTGCCACGGGCGAATCAATCCCTTTCTGTTCGGCGGCTTCGAGCGAGATGGCATTATCAAATGCGAGTGGGCCATCAAGAATGGCACCTGTGATCTGTTTACGGTCTGCCATTTTGCACAGGGCTGCTGCATCAATCGTGGACTGGATCTGCGGCTTCACTTTTTCAACCGCCGACAGGATAGCCACCTTGGGCAGTGGATTGCCCAATGCATGCGCAAGATCGACAGCCNNCAACCGCCGACAGGATGGCTACCTTGGGCAGTGGATTGCCCAATGCATGCGCGAGATCAACTGCGTTTTGCACGATGTCACGCTTGGTGGCGAGATCCGGCTCGATATTGATGGCAGCATCCGTCACCAACAGCAACTTCGGGTAATCAGGCACAGACAGCACATACACATGGCTGGCTCGCCGCGCGGTGCGCAATCCGGCCACCGGGTCAATCACCGTCGTCAACAACTCATCGCTGGAAATCGCGCCCTTCATCAAGGCGCTGACCTTGCCTTCCCTGGCCAGTGCTACTGCAACAGCCGCAGAAGCATGACTGTGCTCGGTGTCGATCAACTCAAAGCCGCTGATGTCTACCCCCAAACCATCGGCTGCTTTCTGGATACGGGTACGGGGACCCACCAGCACCAGATCCACCACGCCGGCTTCGGCCGCCGCGAGGGCACCCTCCAGCGACAGCTCATCCACCGGATGGACAACCGCCATCTTTTGTTTGGGCTGGGCGTGCACCTGCTGTAGCAAGCTGGCAAAGCGCGGGTCAAGTTCGGGGGTAGTCATCGGCAAAACTCTCTTTTCCTGCATAGCGGCAAAGGATATCAGGAAACATATGACAAACTGGAGCTGTATCAATTCATACGCCTTCCGGGACATCGATTTATTTGCGCAATG
>DDBK01000171.1 GCA_002333095.1 Cellvibrionales bacterium UBA2034 | reverse complement strand
GGCGTGCGCTTTTCACGTGCCCGCCGGATCAGCCCCCATTCAGCCGGGCAGATATTGTTCGGGCCATACACCAGCGGGTAGCGGAAATGCGTGACATTGAAGTGGCCAGCCTGATGGAAGCCAAGAATATCCATTTCTGTTTTGCGCACCGCCATGGAAAAAGGATCGGCGGTTTCTTCGCTGGCCAGTGGATGGTCTTCATCGAGAAAAAGCGGTGTCGGTTGTGTGGTTTCCCACGGATTTGGTGCCATCATCTCGCCCNNCCGGCGCGGCGCCGCCAATGGAGATCAGCCGTGTTGTGTGGCCAAGCAATGCCTGGGCGACGTGACGTAAACGGCCGTACGTTGCGATCACCGCATCAAAATGTTTTCCTTCCAGCGCAGCCGTCAGTCCGTCTTTTGCATACGGGTCGGCATGAATGCGCGCCACGCTGTCGGGCAGGTCTGGCGTGTGCACGCCGCGATGCAGGATAGTAACGTCACAACCGCGCGCCAGANNGCCGTCACAACCGCGTGCCAGCAGTTGGCGCACGATTACGGTGCCGGTAACGCCCGCGCCGCCGATAACCAGAATATTCATGTTGTTCTCCCCAGTATGGTGCATTCCTGTTCCATGCTTGCCATTCTAGATTCGATGGCCGGTTGGTGCAGTCATCATTTCGTCATACACGGCGTGTCATGCTGGGGTTTTGTTGTCGATTGATGGATATGAGTACCGTTGCCCAACCCAATACCCTGGCAGATTCTCGCAGTCGCCTGATTGTACGCAATGCCAACCTGATGGATGTAAAAGCAATTGCCTTGCTCACAAACCGCGTATACAAGGGAACGGATATGCGGGGCTATTCCGAGAGTGAAATCATCGGGCAAATCAATAATTTTCCGCAAGGGCAGTTTGTTGTAACGGTCGATGAAAAAATTGTCGGCTATTGCGCCACCTTCCGCATTGCAGGTCGTGTGGGTTTAAAACCGCATTCATGGATAGAAATTACAGGAAACGGTTACGGCTCCAAACACGATGCACACGGTGACTGGCTGTATGGTATGGAAGTGTGTGTTGATCCTGGCTATCAGGGTTACCGGATTGGCCAGCGGCTATACACCGAGCGCAAGGCGCTGTGCAAGGGTTTGCGTTTGAAGGGAATAGTATTTGTCGGCCGTTTGCCGTCGCTGTCAAAAAACTTGCCGAAGTTTGATAGCGTAGAGAAGTACGTTGAGCAAATAGTCGAGCGCAAGCAGTCTGATCCGGTACTGTCCTTCCAGTTACGCAATGGGTTTGAAGTGATTGGTATTGTGAAAAACTACATGGAGAGTGACAGGCAGTCACTCGGTTATGGCGTGCATCTGGTGTGGCGTAATCCACAAGAACCCTCCGAGCGTGAAAAGAAGCGCGCCAAGAATTATGGCAACCGCCTGCCAGACACGGTGCGTATCGGCACCGTGCAATTCATGCAGCGCCGTGTCAAATCCTTTGAAGAGTTTCTTGAAAACGTACGGTATTTTGTAGATGTAGTGGCCGAATACAGCGGGGATTTTGTTGTATTCCCGGAGATGTTTTCCCTGCAGATATTGTCCATAGAAGACCAGGAACTCAATTCAGCAGAAGCTATCGAGGCGCTCACCAAATACACGCCGCGTTTTATTGAAGCGATGCGTGAAATGGCGTTGCGTTACAACATCAACATTATCGGGGGTTCGCACCCGACCCGTGTGGCAGAAGATCGCGTGGAAAACGTCGCATATATTTTCCTGCGTGACGGGCGTGTGCATGAGCAATCAAAGATTCACCCAACGCCCAACGAAGTGTATTGGTGGAATATCAAGGGTGGCAACAAGCTGAATGCCATCAACACCGATTGTGGACCCATCGGGGTATTGATCTGCTATGACTCGGAGTTTCCGGAACTCGCCCGTCATTTGGCGAATCAGGGTGTGCAGATCCTGTTCGTGCCATTTTGTACCGATGAGCGACAGGGCTATTTGCGTGTGCGCTATTGCTGTCAGGCGCGTGCAGTGGAAAACCAGATGTACGTGGTGATGTCCGGCAACGTGGGCAATCTGCCCAATGTGGCGAATATGGATATCCAGTACGCACAGAGTTGTATCCTTACGCCCTGTGACTTCTCATTTGCCCGGGACGGTATTTCTGCGGATACTACGCCGAATGTTGAAACCGTGGCTATTGCCGATTTGCGGCTGGAGACACTCAGCATGGCGCGCAATACCGGTACAGTGCAAAACCTGCGTGATCGTCGCCATGATCTGTATCACGTGCAGTGGCGTGGCCGTTAGCGTTTTATCCCGGCGCTAGGTACCATGACCTGACCAGTATTCAGGCAGTCGAGTTTTGCTCCCGATGGTTTAACGGGGTGTCCATTATTCGCCGGATGCTTATAATTTCCTTGTGGGCATAAATAATATTTAGGTGAAAAATGCTAAAAAATTCAGTGATTTTTATAGTTGCTTCCCTGATTTTATACGCTGTTCTGGAAATATTTTTTTTTTCGTGGGCGCCATATTTTTTCCCCGAGATTGCAATTCGCTATCTCAATAATGACATTGGTGTTCTTGCCCAAAACTCCAAGGCTGGTGCAGTTCCAGTAGATTATATTGCGGTTATGGGTGACTCTTATGCGGAAGGCGCAGGTGATTGGGGGGACGCAGAAGCTGGGAAACCAATGGCCAGATATAGCAGCGCCCACCTGATTCAGGACAACACCCAAAGGGATGTTATTACTTTGGGTGTGAGTGGTTGCGGAAGTATTCGCGCTATGATCACAGAACCGTTTATAAAAATGGGCTATATCAAGAAATATCTTTCGTCAATAATCAAGGATCCTGACATTGCCCTTGTTTATTTCTACGAAGGAAATGATCTTTATGACAACTTTGCATATTTCAAATATAGCTACCCTGTCTTGTACAGTGGAAATGATATTTTTAATGAAAAAATATTTGAAGAGTATATAAATAGATATGCGCTTGAAAACTATAGGCTATGGAATGAAGTAAACAACACAAAATATGTCAATTTTTTACCGCTATTTACTTTCGCCAAGACATTGTTTGAATTGAAGGTTTCAGGAAAAATTCCTGAGAAACAATGGAACCCACCTTGGCAGCTTGCTGAAAGTTCCTGGTTTATGGGTGGGGTCACACCAGGCCCTGGACGATCTGTAAATATTGTCAATGTTGATGGTAATGCTGTTGTGCTTCCAGATAATATTCAAGGACCAACTGTCGGATTGAGCGATGAAGAATTGCGCATTGCATATTACTCATTTGAGCAGTCTTTAAGGCTATCAATGAAGCGCTTCCCGTCAACGAAGTACGTCATTGTTTATATTCCGTCAGTGTTAAACTCGTACCAGATAGCAAGTGAAACTGTCAATGTGCAAACTTTTGAAAACAGGGCGCATATACATGCAACATCGGATTTTATAGCAACTTCCAACTCTATACGGATTAACATTAAAGAGATTGCAAAGCGATACGGTGTAGATGTGATAGATACTACTGATGATATTAAAGCCTTCGCTGCTCATGAGATTATTCATGGCCCAAATGACTGGAATCACTTTAATCGACGGGGTTATGAAATTTTTTCAGAATCCATAGTCAAGCATTTGCCTGAATTAGATCAAGGTAATCCATCTGTTTTAAAGAAAAGATAGGGCAGGTATAGGAATACAGGGTTCGAAAATTACCAGGATCAAACCCTGAGCACGCTCTACCAGGCATTCATCATTTTCGCGTAACAGCGGCACGGTGTAGAACCTGCGTGATCGTCTTCATGATCTCTATCATGTTCAATGGCGTGGCCGTTAGCGTTTTGTCTCGGTGCTGGGTACCATAGCCTGACCCTCCAGCCGGCAAAGAGATTGCACTCCCCGATGGTATTACCGATTGCCAGCCAGAACGCTGATCCCGCTGCGATACCGCTTATCGCCAGGCGCAATTTCTTTCAGCAGTTCATGCAACTCTGTGGCCCTTACTGGTATTGCGCGCATCGCTGGAAGGTGCGTGGCTTCACTGTGTTGTTTGGGTTATTGACGCTGGCGCAAGTGGGTCTGGCCGTATGGATGAGCTACTGGAACCGTGCATTGTTTGATGCACTCGAGCAGCGGTCACTGTTCGAGTTTGTGATGCAGATAGGCACGTTCCTGGCCATTTTTATTCTCACGATGGCAGTCACCGCCGTGCATCTGCATGTAAAACGCTGGCTACAGCTGGACTGGCGTGAGTGGATGACAGCCCGTGTGCTGGATCACTGGATGTGTAAAGGCCGTCACTACCAGTTACTGTATGTGGCTGGCGAACATGACAACCCGGACGGCCGGATTGCCGAAGATATCCGCATCGTTACCGAGAGTACGATTTCTCTCGGGCATACCTTGTTTTACTCGCTGCTGATCCTGTTCAGTTTTGTCGATATCCTGCTGGCTGTATCCGGCACTGCCAACGTGCCGGGAACGGATGTCGCTGTGCATGGCTACATGGTGGTGATGGCATTCTTGTATGCGGGCATTGGTGCGGCACTGGGCTTTTTACTGGGGCGGCCACTGATTCGCTCAACGAATGCGTTGCAAACTGCCGAAGCCAATTTCCGTTTCGGGCTGGCGCGCGCGCGTGAAAATGCAGAATCGATTGCCTTGATGCAAGGTGAGCGCGTGGAACGGAAATTGTCTTCGCGCCTGTTCAGCGGTATTTCACAAAACTGGAACAGGCAAACACTGGCCTACACCTGGATTGTGTCGTATTCAGCAGGTTATGGTGCGCTGTTGCCGGTGTTTCCCATATTGATTGCAGCGCCGCAATACATTGCAGGCACCATGACATTGGGTGTGTTGATGCAGGCGGCACAGGCCTTCCAGAAACTGACATCTGCCTTGTCGTGGCCAGTCGACAATCTCGGCGAGATAGCGCGTTGTCGCGCATCAGCAGATCGCGTGTTGTCGTTATATGAAGACTTGCTCGAGCTGGAGAAAAAATCCAGCCAACCAGACCCTTATCGTATTGATATTGGTGATTCGGCTCATCTGTCCCTGGAGTTCGATAATCTTACCATTGCAAACCAGGATGGCTTGATCCTGCTCGAAAATTTCAGTGCAGTGATTCATCGCGGCGAACGCGTGCTGATCTCGGGTGATCCCACTGTTGCCATTGGCCTGTTCAAGGTAGTGGCCGGTTTATGGCAGTGGGGACAGGGGCGAGTATTGCTACCGCATGACCATCCGATTGTGTTCATGCCGCAGCGTCCGTTCTTGCCGACAGGCACACTGCAGTCTGTGCTGAGTTATTCGGCACCGCCGGATACGTATGATTTGCGTGCCATGCATTACGCGCTTGAATGTGCGGGCATTGCCTGGCTGGCGCCGCGACTGGGTGAGGTGGATGTATGGGATCGCATACTGCCATTGCGTGCACAACAGCGCTTGGGTTTTGCGCGACTCTTTTTGCAGCAACCGAGCTGGATATTCATTGAAGAAGCAACAGATGCTTTTGATGCAAAAGGTGAAGATTGCATTATGGAAATGCTGCACCGTGAATTGCCGAATGCCACTATCATCACCATCAGTGTGCATACCGGGCTGGAAAAACACCATCAACGCAAGATTGTGTTGAATCGTATCCACGAAGAAAAACAGCTGTTCAATACAGCGGCGTTATGTCTGTTGTCAGATCGGCCGCACGATATTGATGAAAAAAACGGCCATGAACCTGCAACATATGCTGCTGCCACCCCGGGGTGGCGACGCAGTACCGATTTTAAGCAGAACTAGTGGAAGCGTGCAGGCAACCAGCCGCGCTCGACGCTGTCGCGGAAACACCAGGCTGGTGTAGTTTCTGTTTTGTAACTCCAGAAAAACCAGCCGGCGTAGGTTTCATACGTCATCAATTGTGCAGCGGCGTAACCGCGGAATGCGGTGTGTTCCTGAAAGTTATCCATGTGCTCTGTTGCATGGTTGTACGGGCCTTCTGCCCACAGTGACACCACCTTCAAATCAAGCCCCAGACTCCATTCGCCGCAAATGGTGGGCAGTTTTAATTCACGATTAATGTTATCTGCTTCCGTTTTCCATTCAACAGCTGCTTTCTGGATGTGGCCGTAAATATCCATGTCGATATCCTCGCGTGCAAAACACTGGTAGCGGTGGATATCAAAAATCACGTTCTGGAATTCCGGTGCTTGCATGAAGCCCAGGTACTCGCGGAAATCACGGAAGCCGTCATGGAATACCACCGCCACTTTTTCTGGCGCGCAAAATTTCCGGATGCTGTGATAGGCGGCGGTGTTGTAGCGTTTCAGGTAATCGGTTGGTACATCCCAGCGCGGTTCGTTCAATACTTCAATGGCATACAGGGCACTACGCGAGTGGTAGCGTTCCGCCAACCGTTCCAGTACCGAGAGCGAATGCTGGAAATATTCTTCTTTTGTATGCCATTCACACACGTCCTTGATGCCGCCGTTATCAAAACCGTTCTGGCAACCTGGCGCGGCGTGTAAATCCAGCATGATGCGAATATTGAATTCTTCTGCCCAGTCAAAAGCGCGATCCAGTATGTCTATGCCCCCTGTCACAAACGGGTAACGGTGCGCGCCGTATTTTTCGTGATAAGGGTAATCAGGACCGAAGATCCAGTGGCCTAGCGGAATGCGTACTGCGTTGATGCCAACGCGGGCTAACCACTCAAAATCCTGGCGGGTGATAAACGTATTCCAGTGGGCGCGTAATTTTTCTGCGGCGCGGTCACCGAGCTCAGCACACCACGTGGTTTCGTCTGTGGCTTCCAGCCCTTCAAACAGGCTGGGCACCATCCATTTTTCCAGTACCAGCCAGCTGCCGAGATTCACACCGCGCATTTTCATACAGAAACTCCTGTAAGCCGTTTTCCCCTTAGCTTACGCCCCATCGGGTTTTTTACATAGGGTCGAGAATAACTACAGGTATCTGGCGCGATGTTTTTTGCTGGTATTCGAGATAGGCCGGAAAGATGTTTGCCATCATGTCCCATAGTTGTTCACGCTCGGCACCTTCAGCCACGCGCATCGTCACGTCCATCTTTGCAGCTTTGACCTGTATGTGGCCGCGGCCACTCGCGGCGAGGTTTATAAACCAGGCGGGCGGTGTGTCACTGCCGCCCTTGGAGGCAATGATCACATAACTGTTGCCATGCTGGCCGTAGATAACAGCGGCCTGGCGCTGCTCACCGGATTTCGCGCCGGTGGTGGTTAATACGAGACAGGGAAAACCGTTCATCAGGTGGCCATCTTCGCCATCGGTGGCGAGATAACGACGGATATGGTCCTGCATGAAGCCAAGAATATTTTCAGGGTTGTCTGTGCGGGTGTCAGTCATGGCATGTGTCCACTTACTGATGGGTCAATCCGGCGATAATGCAAAATCAAATGTGGATTTGCGATAGAGCTGCGCAGGAATCTTGTCCTTGATCTGCTCGTGCAGTGCCGGCAGTTTGGACCAGTGCAGCCCTTGTTTGTGATGGTGTGCGGTGTGGTAACCGAGATTACCGGTGAGCAGATTGAACAGGCGGCCAGTGATGTTGTACGACGCTTCAAACTCATTGTCTGTGTGCAAACCGCTGTGGTGATCGTACGTGACCCAGGCAGTGAACAGCAGACTGATGATCATGGGCAGCACGAAAATAAACAGCGCCTGTACAGGGCGATACGCTATTAAACTGACCAACAATGCTAGTGTGATGGCTGTGAATACGAGAAAGACTTTTTGTGCTTTCGGGTAGCGTTTACCTACCTGATAACCGCGGTAATACGACGTCAAAGCCACGCTCAGTGTGTATTCCACGGCACCCATGGTTTTACCGTCCTTGCGCATCCAGCGGCTTTCATCTTTTTGCTGGTCAAGAAAATTGCGGTGGTGCCCCAATACATGGTGCAGCACCCACAGGTTGCTGGTAACACCGGTATGCAGGGCGTAGCAGAGTTCCAGCAGTCGATTCAGCGCAGCAGAGCGGAAGGTCATGGTGTGCTGGTGATGGTGATTCCACGCACAGATGACGCCCTTTGGCACCAACATCAATAACCAGTAGCCCACCAGCACAGCAATGCTGTGGACAGTGAAATACAAGGTGAAATCAACAACCGTCAGGGCCAGTACCAGTGATACCGGCAGGATATCTTCTTTGTGTTTGAACATCTGGAATACTACAGCTCGTCTATCGTTGTTTAAAATTTGATCAGCCAGACCGCAGGGTCATTGTATAGCAGTACCGCCAGATAGGAACTACCTGGAAGGAATCAGAGCGGTTTATCTGAGGACGAGGTCTTAAACACAATCCTGCCTGAAGACAGGGGTTTGTCATCGAGTGCGTAGCTGAAGTGCACCTGGCCATTCCCCATGTTCTGCAATGAGAGCGTAATGGTATCGCCCGGCACCACAGGTTCCTGGAACTTCAATTTGTCGATGCGGCTGAAAGTATCCAGCGGGTACCAACCGACGCATTGGCGAGCCGCCATATCAAACTGCACCACACCGGGCAGGATGGGCAGACCCGGAAAATGCCCGTCGAACAGGCGGGAGTCCGGTGGGAAGGTGATGTGCAACTGGCGATGTGTATCATCCTCGGCCACCACTTGTATGGATGCAGTACTGGAAAACAGGCCAACCAGTGCCGCCTGTGATGTCTTGCCCTGCATATCTGTGGGTAATTGTTCAGGAAAGCGCCATTTGCGCGGCAACAACACGCGTTCGAAGTGGTCACCCAGGTGCTGACGCAGCTGCTGTGTGAGTACTTGTTTACCTTGACCGTGAAGCAACGCCTGGCCTTGGGTCGTCAACGTGGCGACGACACCGAGACGTCCGGCACCTGTTGTTCCAGATGCTTGTTGGGGCAACACCAGCACGCGGGCATCCTCCACCCAGGGCGAGGCCATCAGGTGTTGCTCCATGCTGGTCAGGGACAATCGCTTTTCCTCGATCTTGACGAGGCGATCACTGCGTCCCAGCAACTGGAAATGGCCATCTGCCCGGACATGGATGCGGTCGCCTGTAGCGTAGGCGCTGTCCATGCCGGTGAAGGGTGACTGCACCAGCAGGTTCTGCCCGGCATCTGTCGTTACCTGCACTGACGGTAATGCCTGCCAGTGTGTATCAGGTGCGACCTGTTGGCGCCAGGCAATCCCGCCGGTCTCGGTGCTGCCCAGCACTTCTATCGGCGCTTGCCCGGTTCGCACAAGCCAGTCTTGTGCCGCTGTCACGGGGAGTGGCCCACCGGATGAAAACACTGCAGCCAGATGCCTGCGCGCTGCCGTGAGATCCATGCCGGGTGGGAAGCGTTTGAGTTGGGATGGGCTCGATACCACAGCCGCCCGTGCGTGGGTCAACACGTCGGCTATCAACTGCTCGGGGTAATGATGGGTATACGCGGCGAATGGGCGGCCGGCACACAAGGGCCACAGCAGGCGGAACAGCAGCCCGTAGATATGCTGGTGCGATACGGTGGCGAGTATGGAGGCATCGCCCAGAGCCTTGCCCCACAGGGATTCCAGCGCGCGGATTTCAGCATCCAGGCAACGAAGCGTCTTGCGGACAGCTTTGGGCTCGCCCGTGCTACCGGAGGTAAGCAGGGTGATGGAGGGTGCATCCAGGTCCAGCAGCGGCAATGTGCAGTCAGTTTTTTCCGGGTGAATAGCGATATCGCTTAAAACAGCATCTGCATGTTGCATCAAGTCAGCAAGCGTTCCCGCCTGTCCATTCGGCGGCAGGAGTGCCTGCTTGCCGGCGGCGAGCAAGGCGAACAGTCCCNNTCAAATCAGCGAGCGTTCCTGCCTGCCCATTTGGTGGCAACATTACCTGCTTGCCGGCGGCAAGTAATGCGAACAGTCCCACAGCAAAATGATAGGTATTGTCATGCACCAGCAGCCAGCGATTTTCTGTGCGCTTGTCCAGTGCATTGCGCAGGAAATTCACAGCATATAAAAAATCTTTTCCGGTGTGCTGTTGCCCTGCTTCCCATGCAATCGGCACTGGCGCGTGGTGATCTTGCAAGGCATGGGAAAGGCTGCGCAACATCATGCAATTATCGCGACGCGCGCGCTTTTACTCGTAAGCGCACCAGATATTCTCCGGCAAACAGCAGCCCGAGAAGGAGATAGGCGATGAGGCCGTTGTAGAGTGTCCAGGTGGCCATGCTGGTGAACAATGCGGTGTAAAGCGAGACGCTGCCGTTCAACAAAAAAAATGCGCACCACACAATGGTGACCTGACGTGTGTAGGCGACGGCGGTGTCGCTGAGTTGCGGTTCTTTCAGGCGTGCGAAACGCTCGATCATGGAAGGCGGATGGCGCAATGTGCTGGCAAATCCGATCAGGCAAGCGAGATTGATAACCACTGGAATCAGTTTTAGCGCGCCGGCATGGTTGAGAAATACAGATGCCATTGCACAAGCGATTGCCAGCAGGATGGCGGGGTACATGGTGTTCCGCATGTCAGCAGAGAGTTTGCGTTGCAGCAATAGCACGCGCAGTACCAGCAGGACGGTAATAGCAATGCCCACCCATTTGGGCGGAAAGTGCAGCAGGCCGATATACACCAGCACCGGGTACACCAGTGCCAGTATTGCCAGCAATGCAGTGGGCACAGCGGTCAGGCCGGTTTGACCGTCGTCAGCAATGTTGCCACCACGTCAATCACATCATTGACGGTGCGTGCAGCCTTGAATTCATCTGGCCCGATCTTGGTGCCAATCAAGTCTTGCACATGAATGACCAGATCCACTGCATCAATGCTGTCGAGATCAAGTTCGGTGTACAGATTGGCATCCAGTGTAATCCTGTCTTTTTCTATCTCGAAGTTATCGAAAAGGATTTGCTGGAGTTGTTGGTAAATCTCTTCACGGGTCATGCTAATCATCCTCAATGCGGCATCAGGCACGCTGGGTTTCTATACGTAGGTTTCTATACGTTGGGTTTCTATGCGCTGGTTTCTATAAAGTGTTTCAGGGCATTGACGGAAGCAAAATGCTTGCGCGTATCTTCTGAATTGGCATCCAGTTTGATCTGGTATTTTTTCTGGATGTGCAAGCCGAGTTCAAGTGCATCAATGGAATCCAGACCCAGGCCATCGACAAACAACGGGGCGTCGCTATCGATATCCTCCGGCGTCAGGTCTTCCAGATCCAGGCAGTCGATAATCAGGTGTTTCAGTTCCAGGGCAAGATCAGGCATGCAGTAATTTCTCTTTGTAAAATGCGAGCCAATGGCGGTTCAGTTGGCGTGTTGCCAATGAGGGAGGCGCTTCCGGATCGACAACAGTGGCAGGTGTCATGGGCGAAAGCACGTCCACTGCAAACTGGGGCCGGTGAGCGGGTATTTTATACCAAGCGTCCCCCTTGAGCAGCGTCGGAGGATGACAAGTGATGAGAACAGGCAGTACATCCACGCCGCAACGGATGGCGATATTGGCAGCACCACGCTGGAAAACCGGGTCTGCACCCGGTGTGCTGCGTGTGCCCTCAGGAAAAACGATCAGCGGAAAGCCCGCAGCCATGCTGCTGCGGCAGCGCTGGATCATACTCTCGCCCTCGCTGTTATCGGTATAGCCAGTAGCCTTGATCACGCCGCTGACCAGACTCTTGCGCAGCGAACCTTTCACCACGCAATCACAGTCAGGTAACAGGGAAATCAGGATCACGACATCCAGCAGGGAAGGATGGTTGGCGATGACCAGTTTGCCATTCGCCTGTTGCAGGTTTTCACGCCCGCGGATCGTCAGCGTCATCAACCCCAGTTTCTGCATTTGCCACAAATAAAAACGGAAGGTGTGGTGGATGAGGCGGCGTGCCCGTGCATTTTTGTCTTCCGGGCTTTTGCCGAGCAGGCGGGTAACAGGCAGGGCGGTGATGGCCAGGATAAACCCGCCGACAAACAGGAAACTGAAGCAATGCCCGGTGGCGAGTACGCGCCACAGCCAGTCGATTTTTGATCGCCAATTCATTCCGGATGTTATGCCCACGACCAATCCCAGTGGTGGCGCTCGCCCTGCAGCAGCCAGCCGGATTCTTCTCCGCTGAGCCAGCGGGCCAGCATCAGGCCGGCAGATTCTGTTGTAATCACGTTGCGGGCAGTTCGTTGTAGTTGCCAGTCCCGTCCTGTTCCCGGTCTTCCCAGACGGAAGGCCAGCCCCAGTAGCGCGCTGTTATCGTTGTCGGCAAATGCCTGGTATTCGGCAGGCAGCGGCTCTTCGGCGTACACCACCATCACTTCATCATGGTGTTGCAATTGCCCTGTCGCTTCTATCATGGCCATGGGTAGCGTATCCCTTCCTGCTGCAATCGCGGTCGAGGGCGCTGTGTTGCCGGTGGTGATGGAGTAAAGGCCAGCCGCTGTGTTGTGGACAGACAGGCTGAATGCCATGGGGGACAGTGGCTCGTTGCGTGCCAGATCCGCTAACAGCCCAAGTGTGCGGTGGATTTCGCCGTGCCGGGATGCAAACACTGTCGGCAGCGTATGTTTGTCGCCTGCACAGGGGTAAGCCGCCGCCAATGACAGGCGTGACAAGCGTGACAGGCGGCGGCGTTGCANNTCCACCGGAGGGGCATCCGGTGCATCGGCAATCGCTAACATCCCTTTGGCCCACGCCTGCCACTCTGCAGGCGTGGAGACCCCGGGCGTCCAGGCAGACCAGCCCAGCAGCGAGCTTTTCATATGGGTGTCGCTACTGCAGGCACAATGTCCTGCAAGGCAATGATCAACTCGCCATCCAGGAGGCGTTGCTGCCCGGCCGACAGGGAAAAGCGGTAGTTGAGACCCTGCGGCAAGTCGGCCAGCTTTTCAGCCATCACAGCCAGGTCTTCGGGAAAAGTGTCCAACCGGTCTGTGTGCCAGTGGATATCCGTCAATACAGCAATCATGCCGCCACGTGGGGAAGGCGCGTTACCGCCCTGTTGAGCAAGCAAGCTGCCATGCGCTGCCACAGCCTGGGCTGCGTATTCAATGCCTGCCTGCACGGACAGCCTGTCACGATACCGTAGCGGGTTGTCCTGCCTGTGGTGGCTGCTCGCACGGCAGACTATCCGCAGGTCATCAAACATCTCGACACAGTCCAGCAGGCACATGGTGCCTGTATGGGGAATCAGCGAGCGCATAAATAACAAAACATAAATACCAAAACATCAATGCTGGCAGGCGATCATTATAAGCATGATAATTACCGGGATTCGTGAATGCAGTCGCAGGGATTTTTCATGCAGATGTCGATAGCCGCTGACCATCCGGCTTTGCCGGGTCACTTTCCTGGCAATCCTGTCGTGCCCGGCGTAGTGGTGCTGGATCATATCCTGAGTGCGGTGGCAGCTGAATGGCCTGCCTATCAGGTAACCGGCATCCGGAAGTTCAAGTTCTTGCGCACGCTGTTACCCGGTGAGCCATTTTCTGTGCAATGTGCAGCTGTGCAGAACGGGCGGATGCGTGTCGAATGCTTGCAGGCAGGCACGCGCATTGCAGAGGGCAACCTGTTGCTGGTTGAGGTCGCCGCCGCATGACGTCTGTGCGTCCAGCATGAAGAAAATATTGATTGTTTCCTGGTCACAGACTGGCCAGCTGGCTGATGTGGTGAATGCAGTGGCTGGACCGTTGCTGGCGGCACCGGATATCGAGGTGGTGTTCGAAACGTTGCGCCCGGTGACACCTTATCCATTCCCATGGTCTTTCCTGCGTTTTTTTAACACGTTTCCAGAAACGGTGTACGAAGAGCCGTTGCCGTTGCAGCCATTGCAAGTGAATCCTGCCACGTCATTTGATCTCGTCATCCTTGCGTACCAGGTGTGGTTCCTGTCGCCTTCCCAACCCATGATGGCGTTTCTGCAAAGCCCTGCAGCCGCCCAATTGCTCAACGACAAACCGGTGATGACATTGATTGCCTGTCGCAATATGTGGCTGATGGCGCAGGAAGTGATGAAAGGAAAACTGGCAGCACTGGGTGCGCGATTAGTGGATAACGCCGTGCTGGTGGATCGTGCGCATCCCGCTGCGACATTCATTTCTACGCCGATGTGGATGCTGACAGGAAAGCGCGGGCCTTTTCTCGGCGGCAGTGTGCCCGCTGCAGGCATTCCAGCGGACGATATTCTCGCCGCCAGTCGTTTTGGTGAAGCCATTGCCCGGCAATTGCCTGCACGCGATATGCGTGACAGCACTCCCATGCTGAAAAACTTGCAAGCCGTGGTGGTAAACGAGCGGCTGATTGCATCAGAAAAAATTGCCCGCCGGAGTTTCGTGATCTGGGGGAAAGCGTTACGTGCACTGGGTTCGCCGTCTTCCATTTTACGGCAACTGTTTTTGTGCCTGTATGTTGTATTCCTCGTAGTGATGATTCTCACCGTGGTGCCCGTCTCTGCCCTGGTCAAGCGATTGTTATCGCCGCTTACCCGCACACGCATTGCGCAACAGCGTTGTTATTACGCGCTTCCATCCGGAGAAGACTGATTTCCATGACTCACGCTGTTTATATCACTGCGACAGGCGCTTTTCTGCCGCATGCGCCGGTAGGCAATGACGAGATGGAGCGCCTGCTCGGGCAGGTGGGTGAAAAGCCTTCCCGTGCGCGCCGGACTATCTTGCGCAGCAACGGCATCGTTGGCCGCCATTACGCTATTGATCCGGATACGTTGCAGTGTACGCACAGCAATGCGCAGCTGGCAGCAGAAGCGGTGCGCGCACTCGATGCGGATCACGGAAAAATTGACTCCCTTGCTTGCGGCACATCCATTGCAGACCAGTTGATGCCAGGCCATGCCAGCATGGTGCAAGGTGAGCTGGCCTTGCCTGCGTGTGATGTGTTGAGTGCTGGCGGTGTGTGTGTTGCAGGTATGACGGCATTGAAATATGCGGCGAATGCAGTGCGCACCGGGGATGCCTGTTACGCGGTGGCCACAGGTTCGGAATTGTCATCCGCGAGTATGAAAGCCGGAAACTTTTCTGCCGAAATCGACAGCCGTGTTGATGCACTCGAAAAGCAGCCCGAGTTGGCATTCGAGAAAGATTTCCTGCGCTGGATGCTCTCTGATGGTGCCGGTGCTGTGTTGTTGGAAAATACGCCGCGCGATGCAGGTATATCCCTGCGTATAGACTGGATCGATATCCTGTCTTATGCCGGAGAAATAGAAACCTGCATGTATGCCGGCGCAACAAAAAATGCAGACGGCACATTGCGTGGTTGGCAACATAGTGATGCTGAAACGCGTGACAGCGAATCTGTTATGGCAGTGAAGCAGGATGTGAAATTGCTCAATGAGCAAGTGATCCGTTACACCGTTGAAGAACCGTTGCAGGCTATTATCAGGAAACGCAATCTGGCAGCGGAATCGATCCATTATTTCCTGCCACATTATTCTTCCCTGTTTTTCCGGGACAAGGTTTATGCCGGTTTGCAGCGAGCAGGGCTGGATATCCCGATGACGCGCTGGTTTACCAATCTGGCCAGCAAAGGCAATACGGGTTCGGCCTCGATCTACATTATGCTGGACGAATTATTCCGCTCTGGTGTTTTGCAGCCAGGTGAAACCTTGCTGTGTTACATCCCCGAGAGCGGACGGTTCTCCACTGCGTTCATGCATCTGACAGTGATGCCTCCCCGGGAAAAATGCCATGGAACTTGACGCTGTTCCGCAAGACAACAGCCACACGTATGGCGGTCATCGCAAACTGGTGTATGCCACAGATGCGTGCGGTGAATATGTAGGCGTGCAATCCACCGGGTGGGAGGCAGAAACCATCGCCACAGATTCTGCACTGGATCTTCTGCAACAGCAGCAGGCAGAAATATGGCAGCGTGCGCAACGTGGCGAAACATCTGCGCTGGAATATTACATGGTGTATCGCCGAATGGATGTGGCATTGTTATCGCAGACCAGTGGCATATTCCAGTGGCGTATCCGCCGGCATTTCAAGCCGTCGGTTTATTCACGTTTGCCTGATCGGCTGCTGCAACGTTATAGCGAAGCATTAGGGTTGGATGTTGCCACTCTCAGGCTTCTGGTTGAGCGGCCATGAGCGGGTTTATCCACCGGCAATCCGCGCATTGCGAAAGCGGTGTGATGGCATCGCTGCTGACGCACCATGGTCTTCCCATGAGTGAGCCGATGGCATTTGGTTTGTCTGCTGCCTTGAGCTTCGCCCTGATTCCTTTTGTGAAATTATCCGGGTTACCGTTGATCGCTTATCGCATGCCACCGCGTGCGATTATCAAGGGGCTTCAAAAATCCACAGGCGTGCGGATGCAGTTCCAGACATTTCGTGATGCACAGCGCGGCATGGATGCACTGGACACGGTGCTGGATCAGGGGCGTGTGGTGGGCCTGCAAACGTCGGTGTTCTGGTTGCCTTATTTTCCAGAAGGCATGCGCTTCCACTTCAATGCACACAATCTGGTGGTGTACGGCCGTGAAGGCAATGATTACCTGATCAGTGATCCGGTATTTGAATCGCCGGTGCGTTGTGACCGCGCTTCCCTGATGAAAGCACGTTTTGCCAAAGGGGCATTGGCAGCAAAAGGTTTGATGTACATGCCAGAACATGTGCCAGCCAGTGTGGATTATGCGAAACAGATTCCCGCCGCCATCCGGCGCAATACCCGGATCATGACAAAAGCGCCGTTCCCGTTTATTGGTATTCGCGGCATTCGGAGGATGGGCCAGCAATTGTTAAAACTGGAACGCGATCCAGTGCAATGTGAAAAATATCTGCCTCTGTATCTCGGGCATATTGTGCGCATGCAAGAAGAAATTGGCACAGGCGGTGCCGGTTTCCGTTTTATCTACGCGGCTTTTTTGCGTGAATCATCAAAGTTGCTGGAGAGTGCGGCGTTGAAAGAAGCGGCGACAGCCATGACAGAGGCGGGCGATCACTGGCGTTTGTTTGCATTGCGTGCGAGCAAGATGTGCAAAGGCCGTGAAAAAATGGATGCGGCGCTGCTTGATGGCATCCTGAATGGTTGTGCGGATCGTGAAGTGCTGGCCTGGAAAATATTGTCTGGCATCAAATAAAAAAGCCCCGCATCAGCGAGGCTTTTTTATGGCGGGGATAGGGATCAGTCGCCAGTGACGATAATGCAGGTTTTACCCACGAATGGATAAAAACCTTTGGTGTGATAATCAACAGAAGCGACTGTCTTGATGCCACCCTCTGCTTTGGCTGCCTGGATAGACGCATCTCCCTGATTGATCAGGCCGATAATGGTGCTGGCGCAGGCTGTGCCGGTTTTGCTGCCATTCTTGTCGGTGGCAGTGATCGGGCCTTTCACGTCGGTGATCAGACCAACGCCTACAGGTGACAAGCCAGTGGCGCAACCAGAGAGCAATACAACGCTGGTCAGTGCAGAGGCTACGGCGATTTTCTTCAACATAGATAGATTCCTTTTGTGTGATTGATAGTTTTTTTATGTCCTTGGGTGATACTGCAGGCATACCGCCTGCTACCCCGCTCTGAGTATAGGCACAAGCCAATGCTTCTGCCAAGCGTAACGCGCGATGATCTCCCGTAGGCGTATCTACCGGGGATCTGCCACACGGTGCGGCCGGCGTTGCTGTGCCAGTGGCGAGAACAGCAGGGCGCAGACCATGCCAATACTGACCACGATGCCAAATGAGCGAATGGCGGCGGTTTCACTCAGTGCGAGCAGGCCAAATGACAGCAAGGTGGTGGCGGTAGACAGGATGACGGCCAGCATGGTGGTGTCACGATGCGTATGGCTCTCGGCAAAAAAGATGCTGTAATCAATGCCTACGCCCAGCACCAGCAGCAGGGCCAGGACATGGAACAGGTTGATGGCCACCCCCGCATAGCCGAGTATCCCCAGCGTAATCCATGCAGCCAGCGCCGGTGCCAGCATGACCCGCCACGCTTGCGTGGCGCCGTAACGCCAACACAGCAGCAGGGCTATCACTGCATAGGCCAGCGCCATCATCCAGCCCGTCTGCTCCCGGTAGTGTTTGAACATGGCCGATATGTCAGCCACGGGGTTCATCCAGTGCACGCCTTCATGGGTGTCGGCATAGCCCTCCAGCGCAGCAAACTGGTCAGTGCCGCTGATAAAGCCGGCAGCTATCCAGCCGCGTTCAGTGGCCGTCAGCTGGAACCTTTCCAGCTGCTGTTGCAGAGGTGAAGCGGCATCCAGGGCAATGTCATCCGGTGTCAGCCAGCCAGTGGGCTCTTGCTGAAATGGTTGGGCGGCGCGTGCCAACACGTCCGGTGCAAGCCCTATTTTTTCACGCCACGTAC
>DDBK01000114.1 GCA_002333095.1 Cellvibrionales bacterium UBA2034 | reverse complement strand
CCTTGCTACGCAAGCCACAACTGCTCGTATTGGATGAACCGGCGCAAGGCGTGGATGTTTGCGGGCAAGCGGATCTCTATCGACTGATTGCAGAATTGCGTAACCGCTACCATTGCGGCGTGTTGCTGGTGTCACATGATTTGCATCTGGTAATGGCCGCCACCGATACCGTGATTTGTCTCAACCAGCACATCTGCTGTCAGGGTCATCCGGAACACGTTGGCCAGCATCCTGAATATTTGCAATTATTCGGCAAGCAAATTGCCGATGGCATTGCTGTATACACCCATCATCATGACCACGATCACGATTTGCATGGCAATGTGCATAAAGGGTGTGCGCATGACTGATTTTTTTCTCGGCATGGCAGATTTGCATATTTTATTGTTGCCATTGCTGGCTGGTATCGGCACAGCATTACTCGCTGGACCACTCGGGTGTTTTGTGGTGTGGCAGCGCATGGCGTATTTTGGCGAGAGCCTGTCACACAGCGCATTGCTCGGTGTTGCCCTTGGTTTGTGGTTCAAATTACCACCGACACTCACCGTGATAGGCGCCGGCATCCTGCTTGCACTGCTACTCGCAGGCTTGCAGCAGCGTTCGCATTTTTCTTCCGACACATTGCTCGGCATCCTGTCGCACACGCTGCTGGCGGCGGGTCTTGTATTGCTGGCTGCACTGCCGGATCTGCGCGTCGATCTTGACGCACTGTTGTTCGGCGACCTGCTTGCAGTTTCAGCCAGCGATGTGGTTATGCTGTCGGTATTATTGGCCGTATTGTCGGTTTGTTTATGGCGCCTGTGGCAACCACTGATCGCCATCACTGTGCATGAAGAGTTGGCAAGCGCAGAAGGCGTGAATGTGCCACGTGTGCGCACTGCGCTGATGTTGATGATGGCATTGACGGTTGCCGTTGCCATGAAAGTAGTCGGCGTGTTGTTGATGACATCGTTATTAATTATTCCAGCCGCTATTGCCCAGCGTTATGCGCGCTCACCGGAACAGATGGCCTGGATCGCGAGTGCCACGGGCGTATTGGCCGTGATCGGCGGCTTGCTGCTGTCGTGGTTTGCCAATAGCCCTGTTGGCCCGTCGATTGTATTATTAGCAGGTATATTTTTTCTTAACGCGGTAGTTGTTCATACTATGCGCGAACATTTTTCCAATTCCCAACCAGGCACGCGAGTATGACGACCTATTCCACCCTGCTGTTTACGATTGACGCAGGTATTGCACAGATCACCTTGAACCGCGTTGAATCCGCCAACAGCATGAACATGGAGATGGGGCGTGAGTTACTGGCTGTTGCACAGCACTGCGCGCAGGATGAAAGCATCCGCGCGGTGATCCTGACCGGCGCAGGCCAGTTTTTTTCTGCCGGAGGCGATCTGAAAGCCTTTGCCGGCTTCGGCGATGCCATCAGTGAGCGCCTGCAAGAATTGACCAATTACCTCCATGCTGCCGTGAGTATTTTTATCCGGATGCCAGCGCCCTTGATTGTGGCGGTGAATGGTGCGGCGGTGGGAGCGGGTTTCAGTCTGGCGATGGCCGGTGATTTTGTGCTGGCATCAGACACCGCAAAATTTGCGATGGCCTACACGACAGCCGGCCTCAGCCCGGATGGCGGCGCCAGCTATTTCCTGCCGCGCCTTGTAGGGTTACGGCGCGCGCAAGAGTTGATGATTGGCAACCGGAAGCTATCCGCTGCTGAAGCGCTGGACTGGGGATTGGTTACGCGGGTCTGTGCCGCGGACCAGCTGACTGATGAAGTCAACGCGCTGGCCAGGCAACTGGCTGATGCCGCCACACAAGCTATCGGCACGGTAAAAAAACAGCTGCTGGTCAGCTTTGGTAACAGCCCGGAGACGCAAATGGCCCTTGAAGGCAAAGCCATTGCCCATCTTGCTGCCTGCCGTGACGGGCAGGAAGGAATACACGCTTTTCTGCATAAACGCCGGCCGGTATTTATCGGCAAATGATCCAGATGAGGGGCACTACGAAATGAGCGGCAACGATTTCACTGGCAAGACCGTCATTGTCACNNCGGGGGCAAGGGCGTGGGCCTTGGTATCACCCACTGCTTTCTTGCACAGGGAGCGACTGTCATTATCTGCAGCCGCAGCGAACTGGCATCACTGCCGGAAGTGGATGGCAACCGCGCGCATTTTGTCGCTGCTGATGTACGGGACGTGGAGCAGATCAACAAAGCGGTTGATCATGTTGTGGGCACGTTTGGCCGGCTGGATGTGCTGGTCAACAACGCCGGCGGCGCACCCCATACGGATGCCGCCACCGCCAGCCCGCGCTTCTCAGAGAAAATCATTGCCCTGAACCTGCTGGCACCGCTCAACTTTGCCCAGGCCGCCAACCGCATCATGCAACAGCAAGCCGATGGCGGTGTCATCATCAACATAGCCAGCGTCTCAGGCGAACGCCCCTCGCCTGGCACAGCAGCCTACGGTGCGGCCAAGGCCGGGCTGCTCAACCTGACCAAATCCCTTGCGGTGGAATGGGCACCAAAAGTTCGCGTCGTCGGGATAACTTGTGGCATGATTCGTACTGAACAGGCTCACCTGCATTATGGTGATGAGGCCGGCATTGCGTCGGTTGAGGCGACAGTACCCCTTAATCGCCTTGCAACGCCAGCCGATATCGGGAATGCCTGTGTTTTTATGGCATCGCCATTGGCATCCTATATCAGCGGAAGCAGCTTGCTGGTACATGGCGGCGGCGAAAAGCCCGCTTTCCTTGACGCGGGCAATGCACATAAAAGCTAGTCATGCTCTTGGCATGTACACATTTTCCACCCCAATCCATTGAGGATGCTTTACATGGAAAAGTTCTTGAAACCGCTGGTCATTGCCCTGGCTATCACCACAGGCTCAGTAGCCGTTGCCGCTGGCAACAGTGATCTTGAAACACTGCGTAACCGTATGACCAGCGGCGACACACAAGCCGCATGGAAACAAGCCCAACAGATGCGCGGGCAGTGGGAATCCGATCCTGAATTCGACTATCTGTATGGCTTGCTGGCGTATGACCAAGGAATGTACAACGATGCGCAATTTTCGCTTGAGCGCGTTACCGTGGCAGAGCCAGGCAATGTGCAGGCGCGTCTTGCATTGGCTAAGTCTTACTACAAACTGGGCGATGAACACAGCGCCGCGCGCCACTTTGAAGTGGTTAAAAAATCCAACCCACCCGCCAATGTCATGCGTGACGTGAACCATTACATGGCAGAAATGGGGCACAGCCGCAGCGGCAGCTTGACCGGTTTTGTCGAGGCAGGCCTGGGGCATGATGACAATGTAAATTCCACTACGGGTGATAGCTCCATCGCCAACCCGTCGTATAACCCCTTGCTGGCGACTTCTGATCCGCTCATCCTGCTGAGCCCGGACTCCGGTCGGGAATCCAGCAACTACAACTTCCTGCAAGGCGGACTGGATTATTACCAGCCGCTGGATTCCGATACCGGTATCGAAGCGTCAGGACGTGTCGGCATGCGCCATAATTTCGACAGTAACGATTACGACAACAATCTGTACCGCGGTAGCGTCAGCGTCGTGCAAGCCATTGGCAAAGACCAATTGCGCGGAACATTCACTGCACTGAACAATCGCACCAGTGATTCCGACAACCAGAACTATTACAGCCTTTCTGCAGATTGGACTCACTACACCTACGGTGGATGGAGCCTGTCTAGCGCTGTATTTTTTAATGAGATTTTCTATCCGGATGACGACTTGCGTGATATCTACCAATACATTGGCAACTTTGCAGCACAGCGCCGGTTTGGCAGACTTTCCAATACGTTTGGCCTGATTATTGGCGATGAAAGCGCACGGAATAATGGCGGCGACCAGAATGCCCGCTCGTTCACTGGCGCATACTATGACGTGAATTATGATTTGTCCGGCGGTCACCTCGTGTACGGGCAGATTTACTATCAGGACGCCCACTATGATGGTGCTGATCCATTCTTTAACCAGACACAAGACACACAGTTCGGCCAATACACACTCGGCTGGGACTGGCATTTGAGCAAACCGTTGCGTTTACGTACCGAAGTGATTTACGGCAATAACGATAGCGATATCGACTACTACTCCTACGAACGCACTCGCGTGCAAACTGGCTTGCGTTACAGCTTCTGATGATCAGGGAGATACACCACATGAAATTACTGAAACGTTACAGTGTTCTGGTTTCCGCCCTGCTGCTCGGCGGAATGGCATTCGCTTTACAGGCTGCCAACCGACCGGCTGGTGTTGTTTTGCTGGTGTCAGGGCAAGCCAATGCCCAGGTAACGGGTGAGCCTGCACGTGCATTGAATCGCCGCGCTGAAATCTACGTCGGCGACCGCATCAATACATCGGCAGATAGCCAGCTGCAATTGCGCATGAAAGATGGCGCGATGATTGCACTCGGCGCCAATGCAGAGTTCACCGTGAAAGCCTATAGCGATGACGCAGCCGGTGACAAAAAGGATGAAGCGGTTCTGTCACTGGTAAAAGGTGGCTTGCGCACTATCTCCGGCCAGATTGATAAATCTGCCTACTCACTGGAAACACCGACAGCTACATTGGGCATTCGTGGCACAGTATTCGATGTCTTTGTGAAAGCTGACGGCACGACTGTCGTTATCCTGCGTGACGGCGTTGTAATGGTGAACGGCGAATCGGGTGGCTCGCAGCAACTCACAAAACCCGGTCTGGCCAGCGTCATCCAACCTGGCAAGGCACCTACCGAACCCGCTACGCCACCTGAAGATGTGCTGGACTATCTGCGCGGTATTCTCGGCGGTTTGCCGGATGACGTCACCTGGCAAGCCGATGGCGAAGGCGGCATCACTTTCAAAGCCGGTGAAGACATCATCAACATCATCAATGATTACCCACCGGGTATGACAGGTGACGGTGACGTACCGGGCGTACCTGCAGGCGGTGCCTCGTGCGGACCAAATGATTTCAGTTGCCAGTGCCGCCTGAATCCTTACGGCTGCTGATATTTTATTTCTCGGTATGCTGCCAGACACCACACCAGTCGTCTGGCAGCTGTTCCGTCCGGTAATGTTTTATACGTTCTTTATAGATTTCACATAATTTCCTGAAATCTTCTGCCTCTACTGCCAACCCTGAAAAAAGACTGTGTGCTTCCTCCCAGTGTCTGGCCAGATAAGCCTGGCGCGCCAGATGGTACTGCTGCACGTGGCGTATCAACATCTCATCGGCTTCATCACTTAACACCAACGGCTCGTACACATGGATCGGCTCCTTCTTGCCTTTCACCTGCATGTAGTCCACTTCGCGCCAGATGAAATCCTCTTGCACCGCCGCGTACGTTGATTCACTCACGAGAATTTCGGCACCATAAAATTTGGTAATACTCTCCAGTCGCGAACCCAGGTTGACCGCATCGCCCAGCACGGTATACGCGCGTCGATAGGTTGAACCCATGTCGCCAACATTCATTTGTCCCGTGTTGACGCCGATACCGGTATATATCGGCGGCAAGCCTATCTCGCGAAATGCTTCACGCAATTCCGCCTGTTTTTTCTGCATCAGCAATGCCGCCATCACCGCGTGTTTTTCATGCTGGGGATCGTCCAGTGGCGCGCCCCAGAACGCCATGATCATGTCGCCCACATATTTATCGATTGTGCCTTGCTGCTCAAAAATCACTTCCGTCATGGGTGTGAAATATCGGTTCAGCAAACTTTTCAGATCACCGGCTGACAATGTTTCCGACATATTGGTGAAGCTGCGGATATCTGAAAACAGCACCGTCATTTTTTTACTTTCACCCTCAAAACTGAGTGCGGCCGGATCATCCAGCAAACGGTCGATATGGGCGGGCGCTACATACTGGCCAAACATGCCCTTGATCTGGTCTTTCTGTTGCGCCGCGGCAAAAAAACCGAACGATATATTGATGACGTAAGTGATCATTACCGTCAGCAATGGGCCAGATACCGGCATGTCCAAGCCCTTCACTTGCCACAACCAGACGTTGCCGGCAGCCACTATGATCAGGCTCCCCAATCCCAGCAAACTCATCACAGTCGGCCCAAGAAACGGCATGATCACCGCCAGTAACCCGCCCAGTAACAGTATCGACACCATATTGATGCCGAGCGCGGTATCAGGCTTGTAAGGCACATCCCCACTCAACAAGGCATCAACAATGGTGGCCTGGGTTTCAATACCCGGAAACATTGCCCCTACAGGCGTGGTCCGCAGATCCACCAAACCGATAGCGGATGTCCCCACCATCGCGATGCTGCCTGATAACTGCGCAGGGTCTGCCTTGCCCTGCAACACATCAACAGCAGGAATATAGGGAAAGCTGCCACGATGTCCGCGATAGGGCACCAGCATCTGCCCTTTGCCATCGGTGTGGATCAGCTTGTCACCCAGCTCAATACTTTGCACATACACAGCCGAGCCGTCGTTGATGACAGTGGGGGTGACCGAATCCAGCAGCAAGTACGTCATGGCCGTCTGCAATGCGAGGCTTGGAAACAGCTGGTCACCGTAGCGCAGCATAAGTGGCGCACGGCGCACGATGCCATCAGAGTCGGGCGGGCCATTGATAAAACCCTGCCCGCGCGCAGTTTGCTGCAGAACAGGAATATTGGTGGTGTGACCCACCATATGCTCTACCGAGCTGCGCTGGACCAGCTCCGGCGCCAGATCAACATGGCTGGCTGGCATCTCCCCCGTACGAAAGCCTTCCCCGTGCAGGATGTACCCCAGCGTGACATCAATCTTGCTGATGCTCTCGGCCATGCGCCTGTCATAGTCAAACTGTGGTGCCAGCTGTCGCAAGTCAGCGGCGATGGGAGTCGCCGCGTGTACTGCAGCAATCTCCGTGGCCATGTTTGGCTCGGGCTCGGAAAACACGACATCAAATGTGATGCTGACCACGCCGGCGGCAGCCAGCTTGTCGACCAGTTCAGCCACTGTCTTGCGGCTCCAGGGCCAGTGCCCCACTTCCTTCAGGCTGCGTTCGTCGATATCGATGATCACTATCCGCTGTGCTGCAGCTGTCTTATGGCTGTAGGGCAGCAGCAAGTTAAAGCGCAGGTCATAGATCAGCAAATCCAGCCTGTCCAGTAATTGCCGGGCATAGCCACTGGAAAATTGCGTGCCAGCAACCAACAGGGTGAGGAAAACACCCAGCATGATGATCGGCCGGACTTCGCGCATTTTTTTCTGCGAAAATAAACGCATGGGTAATAGGGCTTCCTCACACTCCAGGCAGCCAGTATAGAAGCTTGCCTCCCGCATCGACAGACCTACCACCCGGACAAGCAAGCGCTGCTAGAATGCAGCGGATGACCACACTCCCATGAACACGCTCCCGGGTAACCGCCATGATCAGTAGCACACCGCCTGCAGATATGCCCATCGAGTTGTATCGCCGCCTGTTACAAACGGCACAAAAAATTGCCGCTGAGAAAGATGTCTACCGCCTGTGCGAAATCATCCTGTCCGAAGCAAAGGACATAACTGGCGCCGACGGTGGCACGTTTTATCTCGTACGACAGGACGATAACGGGCGCGATGATCACCTCGACTTTGTGATCGTGCGCAATAAATCACTCGGCATTACCTCGGAAACCCATAACAGGCAGCCATCTACATTTCCTGCAGTGCCATTATTTGACTCTGCACGCCAGGCAAACGAACACAATATTGCGACGTGCGCCTATCACCACCGAAAACTAATCAATGTAGCTGATGCATACACCGACGCACGTTTTGACTTTTCAGGCACACGGGCTTTTGATGAGCAGGCCGGTTACCACTCACAATCCTTTCTTGCCGTTCCGTTGATAGGCGACAGTGGCCGTGTAATAGGCGTATTCCAGCTGATCAATGCAATAGATCCTGCCACCGGGAAAATTTCAACTTTTGCACCAGCGATGGAACCTGCTATCCAGGCTTTGTCGGTATTTGCTGCTGTAGCACTGGACAACCAGATGCTCGCAGAACAGCAAAAAGATTTATTGATAGAGTTATCTTGTGAGCCTAATACACGCGCGCTGATCGAGCGCATTCTGCACGAAGCCAAGCTGTTGACCAATGCCGATGGCGGCACGCTCTATCTCCTGAAAGATGATTTGCAGGCGCCTCGCCTGGAATTTGCGCTCGTGCTGAACGACACACTGAAAATCAATATGGGCGGCAGCAATGGCGATGCGGTTACGCTGCCACCCGTGCCGTTGTATCTGGAAGATGGCAGCAACAACCACAACAATGTTGCCACCTGTGCCGCCTTGCAGCGCAGGGTCATCAACATTGAAGATGCCTACAGCGACGATGAATTTGATTTTTCCGGCACCCGGGCTTTTGACCAGAAAACAGGTTACCGGTCGCGTTCTTTTCTGGCAGTGCCGTTACTGAACCATGAAAACGATGTGGTCGGTGTATTGCAACTGATTAACTCACGCGATCCCAACACTAACGAGGTGATCAGTTTTTCCGGACGCACCGAGTCACTGATATCCGCCTTGGCATCTTATGCAGCCATAGCACTCACCAACCTGATTCTGGTACAGGAACTGAAAAACCTTCTGGATGCCTTTATTCGTTGTATTGCGCAGGCGATTGATGCCAAATCGCGCCATACGTCGGCACACTGCCAGAAAGTGCCTGTGTTGATGGAAATGATCGCACAAGCGGCAAACGACGATGACACCGTTTTTCGTGAATTCAGTCTCAACGAAGACGAGTGGTACGAGCTACGGGTATCTGCGTGGTTGCATGATTGTGGAAAACTGTCCACGCCCGATTCGGTACTGGATAAAGCGACCAAGCTGCATTTGATGCAGGATGGCATCGAAACTATCAATGTGCGATTCTCATCGTTAAAGCAACAAAAACTGGCAGCGTTCTATCAATCGCTGGCAGAAAACCCGTCTGCTCGCCAATCACTCCAGGAAACCCTGGATGCCGAGATTGCCCAGCTTGATGCTGATCGGGAATTTATTGTCACCGCCAACAAAGGCGGTGAATTCATGGCGCCTGAAGCCAAGGATCGTGTGCGTGCTATTGCTGCACAACACTGGCTGGATGCGGAAGGACAATCTCAGCCATTACTCACGGAAGAGGAAATCTACAACCTGTGTATTGAACGCGGAACATTGACCGCTGAAGAGCGCGGCGTGATCAATAACCATATGGCTGTGACTATCAACATGCTGGAATCCCTGCCATTTCCGAAAAAATTACGGCGCGTGCCGGAATACGCAGGCGGTCATCATGAGAAAATGGATGGCAGCGGCTTTCCGCGCGGGTTGAAACGTGAAGAAATGTCATTACCTGCACGCATGATGGCGATCGCCGATATTTTTGAAGCGCTGACTGCACGGGACAGGCCTTACAAACCACCTATGAAAATCAGTCAGGCACTCGGTATCCTGAAAAAAATGCGGCAGGACAACCATATCGACCCCGATCTGTTTGAACTGTTTGTGCGCAGCAGGGTGTGGGAAAAATATGCCCGGAGTTCCTTGTTGCCTGACCAGCTGGATGTTGAGGATGCCAGCGCCTTTATCTGATGTGGTGCAACAGGCGCGCGCGGTATTCTGAAGAAGGTTTGTGTGGATGATTAAGACCTGGCCTTGCCGGTAATTTTTCTACCAGCAAGCGCGACAGCCAGAAACGGGTTGCTGCCAGTTGCAAAATTGCTCGCCAGTGTTCACGTTCCAGTGCTGTGAGTGGTCTGTGTGCGTTATAGGCAGCCAACAATGTTTGTACGCGCTGCTCGTCCAGGCCACCATCCGGCAATGCGCACCAGTCATTAACAAGAATGGCAAGATCCAGCGCCAGCATGTCTGTGCATGCGTTATAGAAATCAATCACGCCACTCAATTTTTCATTTTCAAATAATGCGTTGTCATGAAACAAATCGCCATGGATCAATCCCTGCGGCAAAGACAATGTGCGCAAGCGAGTGGCATTCGCCACTTGCGCGGCCAGCAGTGCTGCATCTTCTTCATCGAGTAAACTGCCAAGCCGCGTGATTGACTGCTCCATCCAACCTGTACCGCGTGGATTGTCCCGTTGCTCGGGGTATGCGCAACTGACAGCGTGCATACGACCCAGGAAATCACCAATTGCGATACAGTGGGTCGATGTTATCGCACGAGGATGATGGCCGGCCAAACGAGGAAACAAGAGCGCAGGTTTGTTTGATAGCTGCTGCAATGTCATTCCATTTGCATCGGCCAGCGGGCATGCTACTGGCAAGCCGTGATCGTGCAACCACGTCATCAGGCGCGCAAAAAACGGCAACTCTGCTGCCGACAAATCTTCAAACAATGTCAGTATCCAGTGACTGGAACCATCGTCAAGAATATATGTGCTGTTCTCTATGCCATCGCTGACACCGGTACAAGATGACAGCTGGCCAATGCCATAACGCTTCAATAGCGCCAGCAACTCGTTTTCATCCAGTGCAGTATAAAAAGCCATTAACAAAAGTCTCCCCAACGGTATTGCAACACACTGATCGCAGCCAGCGGGGCGGTTTCTGTGCGCAACACGCGCGGGCCGAGCGTCAGCGCCGCACAGGACGACTGTTTTGCCCGCTGGATTTCATCATCCGACATACCTCCTTCCGGACCGACCAGCAGCAACACACTCGCTGGCTTTTCCTCACGCTGCGCCAGCGTGCTGTCACTGCGATGATGCAGGACAAAACGCTGTTCACTGCTATCTGCCGCTAGACAAGCATCCAGCGTTGACGGTGAGTGCAATATCGGCAGGCGGGTGCGACCACTCTGCTCACACGCGCCAATTATAATCTTTTGCCATTGCTCCATTTTTTTCTGCAAGCGTTCTTCAGATAGTTTTACCTCTGTGCGCTCACAAAACAGCGGCNNCAACGGCGTGATGGCATGCACACCGAGCTCAGTGCTTTTTTGCAAGACAAAATCCATACGCTCACCGCGCGAGATACCGATCGCCAGATGGATTTTTAACGGTGATTCACGTTCAATCGATTGCACAGCACCAACGCTAACGTCAACTTTCTTCTTGTCAACGCGCGCAATAGTGGCCTGCGCTTCAATGCCGGCGTTGTTGAACAGGATTACAGGCTGGCCAGCCTTGACACGCAACACCACAGCCAGATGGTGTGACGCGTCAGCAGGCAGTGATATTTCACTGCCTGCTTGCAACGCAAGGTCAATGTAGATCCTGCTGGTGCGCATGCAATCAGATCAGTACTTGTACGTTTCCGGCTTGTAAGGGCCTTCAACCGGTGCGCCGATATACTTCGCCTGTTCTTTCGTCATACGCGTGATCACACCGCCAAAACCGCGAACCATGTGTGCCGCTACTTCTTCGTCCAGTTTTTTCGGCAATACAGTCACTGTGATTTCAGAAGGTTTCAGGGCAGCTTCCAGATTGGCAAATTTGCGCTCGTACAGATAGATCTGTGCGAGAACCTGGTTGGAGAATGAACCATCCATGATGCGTGACGGGTGGCCAGTCGCATTGCCAAGATTTACCAAGCGACCTTCTGACAATAGCAACAGGAAGTCAGACTTGTTCTTGCTGCGGTATACCTTGTGCACTTGCGGCTTCACTTCTTCCCACTTCCAGTTCTTCCGCATGAACGCTGTATCGATTTCATTGTCAAAGTGACCGATGTTGCACACTACTGCACCTTTCTTCAGTGCCTTCAGCATGTGTTTATCGCACACGTCAATATTGCCCGTGGTGGTCACTACAAGATCCAGCGTGCCAAGTAACGTGTTATCTACACAATCTGCCTTGCCAGTGTTTTCACCATTTTTGTATGGCGAAACAATTTCATAACCATCCATGCAGGCCTGCATAGCGCAGATCGGATCGATTTCACTGATTTTGACAATCATGCCTTCCTGACGCAGTGATTGCGCAGAACCTTTACCTACGTCGCCATAACCCAGCACCAGTGCTTTTTTGCCCGCCAGCAAATGGTCAGTGCCGCGCTTGATGGCATCATTCAATGAATGGCGGCAACCGTACTTGTTGTCATTTTTGGATTTGGTGACTGCATCGTTAACATTGATAGCAGGCACTTTCAGTTTTCCGGCTGCCAGCATTTCCTGCAGACGGTGAACGCCTGTCGTGGTTTCTTCTGTGATGCCGTGAATTTTATCGAGCATCTGCGGATACTTCTGGTGCAGCATCAGTGTCAGGTCGCCGCCATCATCGAGGATCATGTTCGCATCCCACGGCTTGCCATCTTTCAGGATGGTCTGCTCCAGGCACCAGTCATACTCCTGCTCGGTTTCGCCTTTCCAGGCAAATACCGGAATGCCGGCAGCAGCAATGGCGGCGGCAGCGTGATCCTGGGTAGAAAAAATATTGCATGAGGACCAGCGGACTTCTGCGCCCAGCTCAACCAATGTCTCGATCAGCACAGCGGTCTGGATAGTCATATGGATACAGCCAAGAATTTTTGCGCCTTTCAACGGTTTTTTCTTGCCGTATTTTTCACGCATCGCCATCAGCGCCGGCATTTCCGTTTCGGCGATATCCATTTCCATGCGGCCCCAGGCGGCAAGGGAAATATCAGCGACTTTGTAATCGTTTTTCAGTTTCGGTGCGGCCGGTTTTTTGGCTGCGGATTTTTTCTCAACAGTTTTTTTTGCATCAGACATGCGTCATTCTCCGGTTGTCGCTCAAGGGCGACAGGTGAGTCAGAAAAATAACGCGGTGGAGAAAGCACTATTCCAGAGAAGGAGCACTCGCCAACCGCGAACAGGTTTAGCGAGCGCAGTTTTGACGGCGGTATTGATGCCGATGAACCCGAGCCTGGCGCGGTGGGCAAGCCACCTCGTCGCAGCGCTCCTCAGGATGGCCTTATTGTAGTAGCATTGGTGTCAATATGAAAACAGCTGTATAGAATATCTTTCAGGCATGCTTGGCAAGTATTTTACTGCTAGGCATTCTGGAAGCAGTCTTTAGTGCGGCGGGGCACCGCATTGTGGCCGAGCAAACAGCCAGCTTTTATCAGAACACTCTCTCACTGCAACAATCACATAGTACACCGTAGAAACGCTTATGATGAAGCTCCCCGCCGTCAACTCATCACTAAATTTCTTAACAGCATGCCTGTTATCCGTATCAGGAATTGCTGTCGTACTGCTATTTTTCTCACGCGGCACCTCAGATATGGATGTCTACTGGCTCAAGTGGCTTGAGTTAGCTCGCAGCCTGGGGCCTGTAGATGCCTATGCAGCCGCCGACTCTGATTATCCCCCCTTGACCATGGCTATATTGTGGTTGGGCGAGCGAATACTCTCATCGGTTACCACTGACGCCATCATTCAAATCAAGTTACTGCTGCTGTTTGCACTGGCTGCTGGCACCGGCCTCTATTGGTATTTGTCGCGCCATGCTTTGCTAACTGCCGTGTTTCTCGCCTCACAGGTAATTGGCGCCATAGGGCTGGCTTATCTGGATATTTTTGCGGGATTGTGGATTCTTGCAGCTGCGCTGCTGTTGATGCGCGGGCACTCTGAAGGATTTGTCATTCTGTTTGCATGCGCCATGCTGACAAAATGGCAGCCGTTAATTATGGCACCTGTAGTGGCGCTTTATCTTTTACGGGTAAAAAATATTCGCCAAATTACTCCTTTGCTAATTTGGCTAACCGTGTTTTTAGGTGTCGTTTATCTGTTTGATACGGAACAGGTATTGGCTGCATGGCTCAAGCTACAGCAAGCTATCAACGGCTCAAATTTCAATGCTTGCGCGCTTGGACTACAAGGAATGCTGGATTCACTTGCAAAAATTTGCGCTATGTTTAGCACTATATTGCTGAATGATGAAATACAGATACAGAATTTTTATCAGACTGTGGATAATTTTACCCTAATTAATACTGGAATATTGTCATCTGCCAGATTATGGATTTCAAATATATTTTTTACCTCATTTTTTATTTGTACTTTATGGGGATTTATTCGCGGCGATAGAAAAATTGACGATCTTCTTCGATGCTCAGTACAGGTCTATGTGATCTATTTTATATTTCGTCACGGAGTGCATGAAAATCACCTCTACTTGCCTGCATTACTGGCATTGATCCTGGCTGCCCGGCAACGCGCTTATCTGCGCGATGCCGTCATTCTTAACCTGCTGCACAACCTTAATATAATTTACTTTTTCGGTATTAACGGCACTTCGCCAGGAGACAGCTGGGTCAGCCCCTCCGATTCACTGACTCTGCCTCTGTCTGTGTTTTACTGCATATGGCTGCTACTGCTATGGAAACGCTGGCTGCTTCCTGTGCCAGCGTCTCACCATCAACCCGCGCAGATAAATTCCACGTAATTGCCGTCAGGATCCTGCACCTGGCAGCAGCGTACGCCGGGGCGCAGATCACGGATATCCACTGCAATATTGCTGCCGAAGGTTTTACAGTCCGCCACCACTTCATCGAGATTCGTGATGTTGATCGTTATATAGCGAATGCCGTTGCGCGAAGCAAATACGCCACCCGCAACATTTTCCACCGCATTGTCAGATGCCACGATACGCAGGATGCTGTTACCGCACACCAGACGGTGAATGGTGCCGAGACCGGGAAACGGTATTGACGGTTCCTGCGGCAAGCCCAATACACCGTGATAAAAAGCCAACATCTTTTCGCCATTGCTGGTAATGATGCCTACATCAAGTGCTTCTTTGGCGAGGGTAACGGCCATGGCGGAACTCCTGTCTGGGTGCAATTCGGGGTTAGGTAAAGGTGCCAGTGTAACGCCGGGGCCGGCAGCGGATAAACTGGCGTTTTATGGTGCAGGCAGGATCATCCCCGTGCAACTGGCTTATTTTGAAGACCTCACGACCGATTTTATCGCCCACGCCAGCGGGTATACGGTGACTGAAGCCGAAATCATGGAATTCGGGCGACGCTTCGATCCGCAACCCTTCCATATTGATCCCGTAGCCGCAAAGGATTCTGTGTTTGGCGGGCTGGTGGCTCCCGGCACCCTGATTGTCTGCGCGCGCTCCTGGCTGGTGAACCATCTGGATCGGTGCCCGGCCTATTCTGCCGGCCTTGGCGTAGAAAACATGAACCTGCTGAAGCCTGTCCGCCCGGGGGATACCCTGCGGCTGGAAGTGCGGGTGTTGTCAGCCCGCGTGTCACAGTCACGCCCGGATCACGGTGTCGTAGTCTGCAAGAACCTGATCTATAACCAGAATGATGAACTGGTGATGGAGCTCACGCCCAAGATGCTGGTCAAGAGGCGGGCCTGATTGCCACAAACCCGCTCGGCCAATTGCGGTCTAGCCGGATATAAGCCCTTTGCGCCTCGTGGTATCATTTGTGCCCGTTTTTCAGCCCGAGAGTGGGCTGATTCTTCTTGCGAGATTGTCTTTTAGAAGAGATTACCCATGGATCTAGCCTATACCGAGCAACAGAATGCCTTCCGTGCTGAAGTCCGCGCCTGGCTGGCGGCCAACGTGCCTGCCGAACCGCTGCAATCTNNCCTGGCCGACCGAACTGGGCGGACGCGGTTGCGACCTCATCGAGTGGCTGATTTTCGAAGAAGAATACTGGCGTGCGGGTGCACCGTTACGCGTCAACCAGAACGGCATCTTCCTGCTCGGCCCCACCCTGATGGAATACGGCACCCCGGAGCAAAAGGCCGACATCCTTCCAAAAATGGCAAATGGCACCGAGGTATGGGCGCAGGGCTGGTCCGAGCCGGGCGCCGGTTCCGACATGGCCGCCATCCGTTCCAAGGCCGAACTGTCTGACGACGGCAGCCATTACATCATCAACGGCCAGAAAACCTGGTCCACCCGCGCGGTGTGGGCGGATCAATGTTTCGGCATGTTCCGCACCGATCCTAAATCCGAACGCCATCACGGTCTCACATTCATTCTGGTGCCACTGAACCTGCCTGGCATCACTGTACGCCCGATTCCACAGCTCGATGGTCTGCCCGGTTTTGCAGAAATATTTTTTGATAACGTAAAAGTGCCTGTTGATCGCAGGTTGGGCAAGGAAGGTGAAGGCTGGAAAGTGGCGATGGCCACCGCCGGTTTCGAGCGCGGCCTGATGTTGCGTTCGCCAGCGCGTTTCCAGAACACTGCGCGTCGCCTGGTTGAGTTGTATAAAGAAAATCGTGCCGATGCCGATCGCGATCCGACAGTACGCGATGCCGTGATGCGTGCCTACATGGACGCTGAAGCCTACACACTGACAACCTATCAAACGGCTTGCCGTCTGAATAAAGGCGGCAAGATCGGCCCGGAATCATCCACCAATAAAATTTTCTGGTCTGAGCTTGACCAACGCATGCACGAAACAGCGATGAGTATTTTGTCTGCGCGTGCAGAATTGGTGCCGCATGCACCTGCAGCAAAAGGTGTTGGCACGTGGCTGGACGGTTTCCTGTTTTCGCAATCCGGTCCGATTTATGCGGGCACCAATGAAATCCAGCGCAACATTATTGCCGAGCGCATGCTCGGTATGCCGAAGTAAGGGGAGGAGATAAACGATGGACTTTACCTTTACCGAAGACCAGTTGTTGTTCCAGGATGAAGTGAAAAAATTTCTGGTGAACGAAGTCACACCAGAAAATATTCGTGCGTCATGGGAAACAGACACAGGCCGCTCTGATGCACTGTGGGCTCAACTGGTCGAAATGGGATTGACCGGTTTCACCGTGCCGGAAGAATTCGGCGGCCTCGGCATGAATGCAGTTGACTTTGTGTTGCTGGCACAGGAATGTGGGTTTGTCGCGTTGCCAGAACCGTTGGTAGATACTGTGCTGGTAGCTGTGCCGCTGATCAATGCACTCAGCGATGATGCTGTAAAATTTGCCTGGCTGCCGCGCATTGCATCCGGCGAAGCAAAAGTTGCTGTTGGTTTGTCTGAAAACCTGCTGGTGGCTGATGCGCATATCGCTGACCTGTTGCTGCTGCAGAACGGTGACGAAATCCATGCCGTGACGAAAAGCCAGGCGCAACTGACGCATAACGAAAGTATTGACCCATCCCGCAAACTGTTCAGCGTGCAGTGGACGCCATCCACCGCCACTTGCGTTGCCAAGGGCGATGAAGCGAAAAAATTGATTGCTGATGCATTCAACGCAGGCGTACTCGGTGCAGCCGCACAAGCGCTGGGCTTGACGCAACGCATGATCGAAATTTCCGTGAAATACACCACTGATCGCACACAGTTTGGCAAGCCCATCGGTTCATTCCAGGCAGTGAAACATCGGCTGGCCAATGTTGCTGTACCACTGGAATACGCGAAAGCCGTTGTTCATCGCGCAGCGTACTCGATTGCACATAATCATCCGGATGCAGCGCTGCATGTGTCGCACGCCAAACTGGTTGCAACAGAAGCCTCGCTGCTCGGCGCAAAAAATGGCATCCAGGTACACGGTGCGATGGGCTACACCTGGGAAGTGGACATGCACATCTTCATGAAAAAATCCTGGGCACTGAACAATACCTGGGGCGATGTTGCTTTCCATAAAAACCGTGTCGCTGATTTTGTCTTGGCTGACGGCGCAAAAATTGGTTCCGGGCAAACATTTTAATAGAACGCGTTTAAAAATAGTTTCAAGAGGATTTGGAAATGGCAGAAGCCTATATTGTTGATGCAGTGCGCACACCAACCGGTCGCCGCAAAGGCGGGTTGGCGCATGTGCATGGCGCGGATCTCGGCGCACATGTCTTGAAAGCAATTGTCGAACGTAATGGCATTCCTGATAACGAATACGATGACGTCATTTTTGGCTGTGTCGATACTATCGGGCCATTGGCGGGTGACATTGCACGCACAGCATGGCTCGCAGCTGGGTTGTCGCAAGAAGTGCCCGGCACCACGATTGATCGCCAGTGCGGCTCATCGCAACAGGCTGTGCATTTTGCAGCGCAAGCGGTGATGAGCGGCACGATGGATGTGATCATCGCAGGCGGCGTACAAACCATGACGCAGATCCCGATTTCTTCCGCGATGATCGCGGCAGAACCCATGGGCTTCAAGGATCCATTCAGCGGATCTAAAGGCTGGGTGGCGCGTTACGGCGCTGAACCACCGACACAATTCAAATCTGCGCAGATGATTGCTGACAAATGGAATCTGTCGCGCCATGACCTGGAAGTATTCTCGCTGGAATCTCACACCCGCGCTCTGCGTGCGATTGCTGAAGGCCGTTTCAAGCGCGAAATTATTCCGATGGAAGGCGTGGAACATGACGAAACACCGCGCGAGTCCTCACTGGAAAAAATGGCAGCGCTGGATTTCCTTTTCGGTTGCGACAAGGTCACTGCTGCCGTGTCTTCGCAAACGTGCGATGCCGCTTCCGCGATGCTGATTGTTTCAGAGGCTGCATTGAAACGTTATAACCTGAAACCGCGGGCGCGCATCCACCACATGAGCGTGCGTGCAGAAGATCCCATCTGGATGCTGACCGCACCAATTTCTGCCACACAATACGCGTTGAAAAAAGCGGGTATGACGATGGCGGATATCGACGTGGTAGAAATCAACGAAGCTTTTGCTGCAGTGGTGATGGCATGGTTGAAAGAAACCGGCTATCCGCATGAAAAAACCAACGTAAATGGTGGCGCGATTGCACTCGGCCATCCACTCGGCGCCACCGGCACACGCTTGATGACCACACTGTTGCATGAACTGGAACGCACCGGTGGCCGTTATGGCTTACAAACCATGTGCGAAGGCGGCGGTCAGGCCAACGTTACTATTATTGAAAGACTNNAGATGCTGCACAAAAAGTCGTGGATGAAATCACCGCCGCAGGCGGCAAAGCCTCTGTGAATACATCCGACATCACCAACTATGCCGACAGCGCCAATGCTGTCAAACAAGCGATCGATACTTACGGTGATTTGCATGTTGTGGTGAATAACGCGGGCATCAATCGTGACCGCATGTTTGCTTCAATGAGCGAAGCAGAATGGGACGCCATTATGGCAGTTCACCTGAAAGGCCATTTCTGCATCAGCTCTCACGCGGTGCAATACTGGCGCGATCAATCCAAGGCGGGCAAAAAAGTGGATGCTCGCATTATCAACACCACATCCGGCGCTGGTTTGCAGGGCTCTATCGGGCAATCCAACTATGCTGCCGCCAAAGCAGGCATCGCTGCATTGACATTGAATCAGGCTGCGGAACTCGGACGTTACGGCATCACCGCCAACGCCATCGCACCTGCTGCCCGCACCGGCATGACCACCGCTGTGGAATCCATGGCAACACGCATGGCAAAACCGGAAGATGGCAGTTTTGATTACTGGGCACCTGAAAATGTTTCGTCACTGATCGTGTGGCTGGCATCCCCTGAGGCGGCGCATGTAACCGGTCGCATTTTTGAATCCGAAGGCGGAAAAATTTCTATCGCTGATGGCTGGCGCAGCACAGAAGGGGTGGACAAAGGCGCGCGCTGGATGCCGGCTGAAGTCGGTACAGCTGTAAAAGAATTACTGGCTAAAGAAGTGCCCGCGCAAAAAGTCTACGGCACCTGATTTATACCACACCTGATTTAAAGAGAGGCGACCACAGTGGAATTCCGCTTTACTGATGAACAGAAAATGATCCGCGAAACCGCGGAGAGTTTCCTGCAGGATGTGTCCACGTCCGAAGCCGTGCGCAAGGCGATGGCGACTGAAGCAGGTTACGATCCTGATTTGTGGCAACGCATTTGCACCGAGCTATGCTTTCAGGCAATCACCATTCCTGAAGAGTTCGGCGGCATGGGTCTCGGTTTTGTCGAACTCGCAGCGGTTTTGGAGCAGATGGGTCGTACATTGCTGTGTTCGCCATTTTTTTCGACTGTCTGTCTCGGCGCACACAGTTTGTTGGTGGCGGGAACGGATGCACAGAAAAATGAATACCTGCCGCTAATGGTTGAAGGCGCACTCACCGCAACACTGGCATATACCGGCAAACAGGCAGCGCACGGCGGCGGTACATGGGGTGCAGATGCGGTGCAAACCACGTATAAAAAGTCTGGCGATAATTACGTGCTGAATGGCACTTTGCGTTATGTGATCGATGGCCACACAGCGGATTTACTGATTATCGCTGCGCGCACAGAAAACTCGAAAGGTGCAGAAGGCATTTCACTGTTTGCTGTTCCGGCTTCTACTGCAGGCGTTACGAGGAAATGGTTGCCAACGATGGACCAGACGCGTCATCAGGCAGAAGTACTACTTGATAATGTCACTGTCTCTGCATCTACATTGATGGGTACAGAAACACAAGCATGGCCGCAGCTGAAAAAAATTATCAGCCTCGCAAAAATAGCGGTGTCTGCCGAGCAGATGGGCGGCGCGCAGGAAATGCTGGACAAGACCGTTGCCTTCACGCAAGAGCGAGTACAATTCGGGCGAGCCATTGCCAGCTTTCAGGCGATCAAACACAAAGCCGCTGACATGATGTTGAAATGCGAAGTCGCACGTTCTGCGGTGTATTATGCCGCGTGTGTGGCGCAGGAAGCGATGAGCGCTGATGGCGATGCCAAGATTGCTGCTGAGCTCGATGAAGCTGCAGCGATGGCCAAGTGTTATTGCTCTGATACTTTCTTTTTCAATGCCGGCAGCGCCATCCAGATGTACGGCGGCGTGGGCTTTACCTGGGAATATGACCCCCATCTTTATTTCAAGCGCGCAAAAAGCAGCGAACTGTTCCTCGGCAATGGCGCGCAACAGCGCGAACTGATTGCACAGATGTTGCTGGATTGAGGGCATAACCATGAAACTGACATTCAGTAAAGAAGACGAACAGTTCCGCGCAGAAATTGCTTCGTGGCTGAAAGCCAATCTGGTTGGCGAGTTTGAACAGCTGAAATACCGCGGCGGCCCCGGCGATGAACATATGTTTTCGCATGAGCGTAAAGTCTGGGAACAAAAACTCGCCGAAGGCGGCTGGACGTGCGTTGGCTGGCCGAAAGAACATGGCGGGCGCGGCGCATCCATCGAACAGCAAGTGGTTTTCTTTGAAGAATATGCGCGCGCTGGCAGTCCGGGGCGTGTTGGGCACATTGGCGAGGGGCTGGCTGGCCCGACCATTATCGCTTTCGGCTCAGATGAACAGAAAAAGAAATATTTACCCGGAATCGTAAGTGGTAAGGAATTATGGTGCCAGGGTTATTCCGAACCCGGCGCGGGCTCAGATCTTGCGAATGTCAAAACCAAGGCGCGTCTTGATGATTCCACCGGAAAATGGATTATCAATGGACAGAAAGTGTGGACCTCACTCGCACACGAATCCGACTGGTGCTTTGTTGTTGCACGTACCGATCCTGATTCTGTTGCACACAAGGGCCTCGGCTTCTTCCTGGTGTCCATGCACCAGCCCGGCGTTACCGTACGCCCGATTGAGCAATTGACCGGCACATCGGAATTTAACGAGGTGTTTTTTGACGATGCAGTGGCAGACGATATTCTCGGCGCGCCAGGCGATGGCTGGAAAGTAGCGATGGCACTGCTTGGCTTTGAGCGCGGTGTATCCACCCTCGGCCAACAGATGTTGTTCCAGAATGAACTGGATGAAATTGTGCGCATTGCAAAGAACAATGGCGCAGCCAAAGACCCTGTATTGCGTCAACGGATTGCAGAAGCACACACAGGTTTGCGCCTGATGCGTTACAACGCCATGCGTATGTTGTCGGGCAGCGATGATGGCGCGCTCGATAAATCAGCACTGGTTTATAAATTGCACTGGGCAAGCTGGCATCGCAATCTCGGCGTGCTGGCAATGGATGTGCTTGGCCCGGAAGCAGAGATGATTGAAAGCGCGCCGTACAATCTCACGCGTTTGCAATCCATGTACCTGTTCACACGTTCCGACACTATTTACGGTGGTACCAACCAGATCCAGCGCAACATTATTGCCGAGCGTGGTCTCGGTATGCCCAAAGAAGCCAAAGGTCGATAAGAGAGATTTATCATGCAAGATGTCAAAAACAATCCTGAATATGTTCCCGGCCACGGCCTGCTGAAAGGCAAGTCAGTGTTGATTACTGCTGCTGCTGGCGTAGGCATCGGTTTCGCAGCGGCAAAGAAATCAGTGGAAGAGGGCTGTCGCGCCATTGTGATCAGCGACATCCATGAAGGTCGCCTGCAAGCTTCTGTCGATAAATTGAAAGAAGAAACCGGCTTGCAAAATGTTTGGGGGAAAGTCTGCAACGTTGTCGTTGAAGAAGAAGTGCAGGAGCTGATTGCGTTTGCCGAGGAGAAGCTGGGCGGTGTTGATGTCCTGATCAACAACGCAGGCATGGGCACATCCAAGTTGTTAATCGAGATGGAAGATCCGGAGTGGAACAAAGTCATCGATGTGACACTGAACGGCACCATGCGCATGACGCGCCACATGATGAAAGTGATGAAGCCACGCGGCACCGGCGTTATCGTCAACAATGCTTCTGTCCTTGGCTGGCGTGCGCAGAAAGAACAGGCGCACTACGCCGCAGCAAAAGCAGGGGTGATGGCACTCACACGTTGCGCAGCACTGGAAGCCGCCGATTTCGGCGTGCGTATCAATGCGGTGGCGCCTTCACTGGCTGTGCACCCGATGCTGAAAAAATCTGCGCCGGAAGAGTTACTGAAAGAACTGGAAGGTAAGGAAGCATTTGGCCGTGGCGCAGAAGTGTGGGAAGTCGCCAACGTGATGATGTTTCTCGCTTCAGATTATTCCTCTTACATGACAGGCGAAATTCTTGCCGTCAGCGCGCAACGCGCCTAAGGAGCAGGCGATGACAACTATCTTCAAAACGCCGCATGAACTGCTGGATGCTGTCGGCAAACCCCTCGGCCACAGCGAATGGCTGTTGATCGACCAGCAACGCATCAACCTGTTTGCTGATGCAACAGGCGATCACCAATGGATACACGTTGATCCAGTTAAAGCAAAAGACGGCCCTTTCGGTGCATGCATCGCACATGGCNNCATGGCTACCTTACGCTATCTTTGGTGAATCTGTTTTTGCCACAGATAGTTGATGTTCAGGGTATTTCCATGGGTGTGAATGTCGGCTGTGGAAAAATCCGTTTCCCGATGCCAGTCAAAGTCGGTTCACGCGTGCGTGGTTCCGGCGAAGTGGTTGAGGTGGAAGAAGTAAAAGGCGGCATTCAGGCCATCATTCGCGTCACTGTTGAAATTGAAGGTAGCGATAAACCTGCCTGCGTAGTCGACACCATCAGTCGTTATTTTCCGGCCTGATTTTAATTTCTGAATTTATTGAGGTAAGCAGTTATGAGAGAAGCAGTCATCGTATCCACCGCCCGCACCGCACTGGCAAAATCATTTCGCGGTTCATTCAATGAAACAGAAGCGCCGGC
>DDBK01000057.1 GCA_002333095.1 Cellvibrionales bacterium UBA2034 | reverse complement strand
GTTTCATCAGCTTGCTCATGGCCAGTTCCGCATTCGTACTCTATGACCGTTATGCCTATAAGCAGCATCTGGTGAATGAAGTGACGATGCTGGCGCGCGTCATTGCCAGTCACAGCGCCAATGCTGTGGCCTATAACGATGTGTATGAGGCGCGTACGAATCTTGAAACGCTGGGCATCGATGCCTCGCTGGTCTCTGCTTGTATAAAAGCGGAAGGCGGCCAGTTGATGTCGATGTATTCACGCCAGCATTACCAGCCGATTGAAGATGCCGGCAAGCCGATACCGGGTGTTGTGTGCCTGGCAGACCAGAATTTTATTTCACGGTTTGATGGTGAGTATCTTGATCTCATCCAGCCTGTTCTATGGGAAGAGACGCAGAAAATAGGCCAGCTGCATTTGCGGATTTCCATGGACGAACTGAATCGCCGGTTCACCGCTTTTACCGTGGTAATGCTGCTGATTGTACTGATGGTGAGCATGGTATCTATCGCGCTATCCAGCAAGATACAGGCATTTATTTCTGCGCCTCTCCTGATGTTGGCGCAAACCGCTAACACCATTAACCGTTTCAAGGATTATTCATTGCGCGCCCGCACAGACAGGCAGGATGAGCTAGGGCAGCTTGTTCAGGCGTTTAACGGCATGCTGGATACGATTGAATTGCAGAACAGGGCGCTCTTGCATGCCAATGAGCATCTCGAAGACGAAGTCCAGTCACGCACGAGTGAATTACGTGCAACAAACCGTGAGCTGGAAGCATTTACCTATTCTGTTTCACACGATTTGCGTTCGCCATTGCGATCCGTTGACGGTTTCAGTGCGGCATTGTTGGAAGATTGTGGCGACAAGCTGGATCCTGCCGGNNCGCGATTACATTGCACGCATCCGTGCGGCCAGTCAGCGAATGGGCAACCTGATTGACAGCCTGCTGCATTTGTCACGTGTTTCCCGTCAGGATATGAAACATGCCAGCGTTGATCTCGCTGAATTGGCAGATGAAATTGTTGAAGGCTTATGTAGCAGCCATCCAGAGATGCATGTGGAATATGTGGCGCCTGAGAGCATTATTGCGCATGGGGACAGGGATCTGCTGCGCATTGTGCTTGAAAATCTATTGGGCAATGCCTGGAAATATACTGCGAAGACAGAGAATCCGCGAATTGAGTTGAGCGCCTATGATCGTGCAGGAGAAACAGTTTATTGCGTCAGGGACAATGGTGCCGGCTTTGACATGAAATATGTCGACAAACTCTTTGGTCCGTTCCAGCGTTTGCATCGTGATCAGGAGTTTGAAGGTCTGGGTATTGGTCTTGCCACGGTGGCGCGCATTATTCATCGGCATGGCGGCGAAATCTGGGCAGAAGCCCAACTCGATAAAGGTGCAGCTTTTTACTTTACCTTACAGCCATCTAATACTAATTAATCCTTGGCTTGCAATCAGAGCTGATCCCATACAGCTTTTAGTTTGTCATTCCACACCCGTTCATTCAGATCGCCAACATGTTTGTACCGGATGATGCCTTGTGAATCTATAAAGTACGTTTCGGGTGCGCCAAAAACACCCAGATCGATACCGAGTTTTCCGTCAGCATCTACAATCGTGAAGCGGTAGGGGTTTCCTTTTTCCCGCAACCATTGTTCTGCTTCGTCGCCTTTGTCTTTGTAATTCACGCCGTAGATTGTGACACCCTGTTGCTGTAGCTGCATCAGGAATGGGTGCTCAACCCTACAAGTGACGCACCAGGTAGCCCAGATATTCACGAGGGCTTTCTGGCCGTGCAAGTGTTTTTCAGTCACGATCCCGGTTGACCCGATAGTGGGCAATGAAAAAACCGGCCAGGTTTTATCAAGCAGCGCGCTGGGCATGGCATTGGGATCGAGTGTCAGACCTCGCATCAGGAAAATAGCGAGCGCAGCAAAAAAAGCCAGCGGCAAGAACAGTTTCAGCCGATTCATGCGGGTGAATCGCTATGAATATTGCGGTGGCGATAGCGTTTGTCAAAAACTGACAAGGTCGCACCAATTGCCATCAGTATTGCGCCCAGCCAGATCCAGCGAATGGCCGGTTTGACATGCAACCTTACCGACCATGCGCTGGCATCGCCTGCCTCCGGTTGCAGTGCTTCACCTAGCGAAATATAAATGTCGCGGCTGAATCCTGGCCATATGGCTGCTTCCGTCATGGTCTTGCCCGAGGCCAGGTACTGGCGCTTTTCGGGTTGCAAACTGCGGATGGTGTTATCCGGTGCGCGAACATAAAAAATGGCATGCTGGGCGGAATAGTTGGGGCCCATGCCTCCCTGCATTTGCTGGAAGGTAAAAGCATAGCCGGCCACTTCCGCAGACTCACCCGGTGCCAGGCGAAGGTCGCGTTGCTCACTGGCGAGTGAAGTAAAGCCTATGCCCATCGCGCTGATGGCAAGCCCCACGTGTGCAATGCACATGCCCCAGTAAGCCAGGCGAAGGCTGCGCAATCCTTGTGTGATGGAACGTGCATTGCGTAGTTTGTTTTGCACGTCAGTCAACGTGCTGCATACAACCCATGCTCCCAGCCACGCAGCCAGAACGGCAAGAAATGTAAACGGGATTGATAAAGCCAACAACAACAATGGTGACAGGAATGCTGCCATGGCCGCCGGTTTTCTTGCCCAGACAAACAGGGCGCGAAAAGACTGGTTGTCATTCCATTGCAAGCTGACACCAACTGGCAACAGCAGCAGTACCACCGCCATCAATGGTAAAAAGAAACGGTTGAAGTAAGGAGGGCCCACTGAAATTTTTCCCCAGCTCAACGCATCTGCGATCAGCGGATATAAAGTACCCAGGCACACAATGGCCAGCAAAATAGCCATCAGGCAACTGTTGAGCAACACAAACATTTCACGTGAGAAAAACCGGTAGCCGGAAGAGGGGGCAGTGGGCGCACGCAGCGCAAACAATGTCAGCGATCCGCCAATCACTATGGCAAGAAATACAAGGATGAACGCCCCGCGTGTCGGGTCGGTTGCAAACGCATGCACAGAT
>DDBK01000084.1 GCA_002333095.1 Cellvibrionales bacterium UBA2034 | reverse complement strand
CCCTGCCTGTAGTTGATGGTTACGCCGCTTTCCAGTGCATGCAGGCGAGCAACAGACAAGGGGGCTTGCCCCATGTCGATACCGGTGACAATTGCGCCGCGTTGCGCCATGGCTTCAGATAGCAGGCCACCACCGCAACCGACATCGAGCACGGTTTTGCCCGCCAGTCGGGCGCGCTCGTCAATGTAANNTTCAGCCGGGTCTACATTGGCGTGGGGCAGTGGTGTGTCTGTCATGGGTTGGTCATCAGCGGATGCAGTGCAGGCATTATAGCGGTCAGCCGCCGCAAGCGCTTTTGTCGGTTGCTTGATATCATGTGTGCCGCCGGGATTCCACCGGCCAGGATAATAAAAAAGGAGAGTGGAATGTCTAACAGAAGACTGGCAGATCTGGTCGATAACTTCATTCCTTACAGTATCTGGCGCAGTAACCCGGATCCCGCCACCATCGCTCGTGCGCGGACACTCGTTGCTGTTCTGGGGTTTTCTATAGCGACACCACTGGTTACGTTGTTACTGGTGGTAATCCTGCATTTTGCAACGGCATACGATTTTACGCCCGCTATTGCCAGCCTGGTCGGCATCATTGTCCTGTTGGTGATACAACACATGCTGTTTCAGTCATCTGCGAATCTTTACATCACAGGTATCGCATTTTCGGTCACTTTTTTTCTGGCGCTCACACTGTCGACTGCGTTGACTGGCGGCTGGAGTTCACCGGTGATTCCACTGTTGTTCTGTTCGCCTATCATGGTGTTTCTGATCAGCGGTTGGCGTGAAGCGGAATATGCCGTGCTGGTTACCTTCACAACAGGTGTTGTATTTATGGTGCTGGATATTCTGCATATCAGCTTGCCTTGCCTGATGCACGAAGAAAATCGCCCCTACGCCCAGGGTGTGGTGTGGTTCATGGCATGTGTGATTTTATTGTTGCTGTTTGCTACCCAGAAATGGGTGCATGGCCTCGAGAATGATAGCGCTTCAATCCAGCGGCACAACCCGGACTGAAATGTCACTGATAGTGCTGCCATCGTTGCTATTGTTGCTGGTGTAGCTACGCCCGTCAGAATTATCCTGCAAGCGGATTCCACCAAGGTGAATCCATTCGCCAATACTGCCGCTTGTTGTAGTCTGTAAGTGTTGTGTGTCGATAATGCCGATACGGCGTTTGCGGGGATCTTCACTGAGTTGGTCATTGCTGGTGGAAATGTCCAGCTGCACCCTGTCGCCGATGATGCGTGCAGTCACATAGAATCCCCGGTCCGCATTTTCGTATTCAACAATCGCGTTGCCCCACTGGTCTGTACCGCGATAGGGAATGGATTGTCCCGTGCTGATCCAGGCCGGGGAGCCTTCAATCGCACGAACTCTCTGCTCCTGCTGGCTGGATGTCTGGCGGACTTCATGACTGCTTTGCACGCGTACACCATTCCCCTGAATGATAACGCCGCTATTGTTTCCACGCTGTTCACGGTAAACAGGGCCGCCTGCGCCAAGATACACTTCTCCAGTGCGAATTCCGCCGCTGATGCTCGCGTTATTGTTCACGCTATTTCCTGCGCTGTCGTTGCGAACGCTGATCAGGATACTGCGTAAGGGTTTATCCAGCACTTGCAGCAATTGTGCAACATTGTCCTGACTAGCGGAGGATGCATTCACCACCAGTTCATTGTTGTACGCGTTGATGCTTTCGCCAGACAAGAGAATATTGTTGATGGTGGGCAGCAAGGATTCAGCTATCTGGTATCGCAGCGTATAAACACGCACGGTATTTTCATCAGCAGAAGCGGCAGTTATGAATAAACAACAGACAGTGAACAGCGTGATGGCGAACGTTTTTTTCAGTGTCTGTTTCATAAATCAGATGGTGTGCTGACGCAAGTCGGCATCTGTGGTGGAGCGCGCCCACAGCAACTTGAATTCTTCCAGCAGCGGTTTGACACGCGCGCGGTAGTCGGTATAACCGATGCCATGGATAACTTGCGGATCTTGCCGGAACAACAAGCCGTTATCGTCAGCAATCAGATAACTCGGATATCGTTCAGACAACATGGTTGGCAGCTTTCGAATCTGTATCTTGTCAGATGCACGGTGACTTACCCTGAGCAATCTGTGACCGCGTTCCAGCAAGGCCTTTGTATCACGCACCAGAAAGCGCACGCTACTGTTGCGGCTCTTCTGCACCAGTTCCATGATCGCTTCGGCGAAGTTTTCGTTGTCATACAACCAGGCTTCCAGGTCTTCGCTGAAAATCACAACAGAAAAACGCGCTTGTTTTGCCAACTGCACGGCAAATTGCTGGAAGGTATCCACTTGATCAAGACGCACCAGTTCTGAGCCGCTCGCAATAAAACTGCGGTCTGGCGGGAGGAAGAGTGTCAGGATTTTGTCGTGCGGGCTGTTGCTGGTAGAAAAATTGAGTTTAAGCAAGGAGTCCTTCCACGGATGTGCAGCTGGCGCAGACAATTGTGATACGCCACGCCGTGGTCCATCCAGGACGGCATAACGGAGCAAGGCATCGGCGATGTCATTGGCGTGTGCCTGGGAGGAAGCCGCCAGGCTGATATGGCCATCGGCATCAACACACAAATAGCCTGCAGGCTCATCATTGATGGCAGCCAGGTAGTGGTGAGAATTGGCATCAAAAACATGCTCGCCGTCCATGTCAGGCAGCAGTGATTTTCGTCTTGCAAGAATGCTGTCTTGTTCTTCAGTCCATTCTGCCCGGTAGACGCTAACCGGGCAGTACGCCACTGTGCTGCTGTCTGTCATGGCTTTGTTCTCCGCAATGCATCATCAACAGCAATAATAGCGCAGGAATAGCCAGCCTGTGCGTTTGGCTGCAGACAGCATTGAAAGCGGATGATCAGATTTTCTGGAATACCAGCGTGGCGTTGGTGCCGCCAAAACCGAAGCTGTTGGACATCACGCGCTGCAGATCAACGTTGTCGATACGTTGCTGCACAATGGGCATGCCCTCGGCTTCGGGATCCAGGGTTTCAATATTGGCAGAAGCCGCAATGAAGCTGTGTTGCTGCATCAGTAGTGAGTAGATGGCTTCCTGCACGCCGGCCGCGCCGAGCGAATGGCCAGACAGGGATTTGGTGGAACTGATGCGCGGGATAGCATCGCCAAAAGCAGCTTTTACTGCCCTCAACTCTGCCAGATCACCGACCGGGGTGCTGGTGCCGTGTGCGTTGATGTAATCAATGCTGCCAGTGACGGTGGCCATTGCTTGCTGGATACAGCGGGTGGCACCTTCACCAGACGGCGCTACCATGTCGTAACCGTCGGACGTAGCACCGTAGCCCACGAGTTCGGCGTAGATTTTTGCACCGCGCGCTTTGGCGTGCTCCAGTTCTTCGAGCACCAGACAGCCGCCACCGCCTGCGATGACGAAGCCATCGCGATGTGCATCATAAGCACGGGATGCTTTTTCCGGGGTAGCGTTGTACTGGGTTGAGAGCGCACCCATCGCATCAAACAGGCAGGACAAGGACCAGTGCTCCTCTTCGCCGCCACCGGCAAAGACGATGTCCTGTTTTCCGAGCTGGATCAATTCCATCGCATTGCCGATGCAATGTGCGCTGGTCGCACAGGCCGACGAGATGGAATAGTTCACGCCCTTGATCTGGAAGGGTGTAGCAAGGCAGGCGGATACAGTTGACCCCATGGTCTGGGTCACTCGGTAGGGTCCTACGCGCTTCAGGCCTTTGCTGCGCAGGATATCCGCTGCTTCTACCTGATTGGATGAGGATGCGCCACCGGAACCCATAATGAGGCCGGCGCGGGGGGTAGACACTTCGTGTGCCTCAAGGCCGGCATCAGTAATCGCTTGTTGCATGGCGAGGTAAGCAAAAGCAGCGGCGTCGCCCATGAAACGCAGGATCTTGCGGTCTATCAGCTCACTGAGGTTCAGATGCACAGAACCGGACACATGGCTACGAAAGCCAAGATCCCGATAAGTGTCATTGAAACGGATTCCCGAGAGGCCTTCGCGCAAGGAATGAGTCACGTCGGCGGCATTGTTGCCAAGGCAAGAAGTGATACCCAGACCGGTGACGACAACTCGTCTCATGTTCTAACCTCATCTAGAAATTTAACTGTGCTTATTATGGCATAGCGAGATTGGGGTGGTGCAGCCCATCAAGCCCCTCAGAAATTTTCCGTGCTGGTAAACAGGCCAACTTTGAGATCCTTGGTGTGATAAATCTCCTTGCCATCCACTGACATCACACCATCGGCAATACCCATGATCAGTTTGCGTTCAATCACGCGGCTCAGGTGGATGTGGTAGGTCACTTTTTTAGCGGTGGGCAGCACTTGCCCGGTGAACTTGACTTCACCTGCGCCTAACGCCCGTCCGCGCCCCGGGTTGCCTTTCCAGCCGAGATAGAATCCTACCAGTTGCCACATCGCATCCAGGCCAAGACAGCCGGGCATCACAGGGTCTGATATGAAGTGGCAGCCAAAAAACCACAGGTCAGGGTGTATATCCAGTTCGGCAATGATTTCGCCCTTGCCATATTTGCCGCCTTCTTCTGAAATATGGATGACACGATCGACCATCAACATATTGGCAACAGGGAGGCGAGCGTTGCCCGGGCCGAATAGCTCGCCGTGGCCGCAGGCCACTAATTCATCACGATTAAAGGAACTTTGTCTGGCCATGCCGGTATTCCCGATCCCTGTTTACAAAAGTCCGTGATTTTAGCGGTTGGCTGGCGCTTGTCCAGCAAAAACCCTTGCGGCTGCTTGATTTGCATTGATTGTAGGCAAGGCAGAATCCTGTATCCTAGCGCCCCGTGAAATTGAAATTTCACCGTCTGAAGCAGAATAAAGTCATCCCCATTAACAGGCCATTTTACAGACAGGATTATCCATGATTAACAAATGCTTGTTCCCGGTTGCCGGTTATGGCACGCGCTTTTTACCGGCTACCAAATCCATGCCCAAGGAAATGTTGCCGGTGGTAAACAAGCCGCTGGTGCAATACGGTGTTGAAGAAGCGCTGGAAGCGGGGCTGAATGAAATCTGTTTTGTGACGGGTCGTGGCAAGCGCGCTATCGAAGACCATTTCGATCTCAATTATGAACTGGAGCACCAGATTGCCGGTACAGGCAAGGAAAAGTATCTCGAAAGTATCCGCCATGTAATGGACAGTTGTTCATTTTCTTTTACACGCCAGCGTGAGATGAAAGGTCTTGGGCATGCCATCCTGACGGGGCGCCGACTGGTGGGTGAAAATGCTTTTGGCGTTATCTTGTCAGATGACTTGTGTATGCCCGCCGCTGATGGCGCTGGTGTAATGGCGCAAATGGTAAAGCTGTACAAACAGTTCCGCTGCAGCATTGTTGCCATCCAGGAAGTGGATGGCGAAGACATCGAGAAATTCGGTGTGATTGAAGGCGAAAAACTGAAGGAAAATATTTTCCGCGTTTCCAACATGGTAGAAAAACCCAAGCTTGCTGAAGCGCCAAGCAATATGGCAATTATCGGCCGCTACATTTTGACGCCGGATATTTTTGACATCCTTGAAAAAACCCCGCCAGGTAAAGGAGGGGAAGTGCAACTCACGGATGCGTTGTTGCAGCAGGCGCAAGAAGGTGCAGTGTTGGCGTATCGCTTCAAGGGCACGCGTTATGATTGTGGTAGCGTCGAGGGCTATGTTGAGGCCACTCAATATGTTTATGAGAACATTTATCGCAAACCTAAAGCCTGATCAGGCGGATTGAAGCAGATGAGCCAGATAAAAATAGACTGTTTTAAAGCCTACGACGTGCGTGGTCGTGTGCCTGATCAGATCAATGAAGATATTGCTTACCGTATTGGCCGAGCATTTGTGCAATTTCTTGGCGCAAAATCAGTGGTGGTCGGCCATGATATCCGTCTGTCCAGCCCGCAGTTATCCGCAGCATTGGTGCGTGGTTTGCGTGAGCAGGGTGCTGATGTTATCGATATCGGTTTGTGTGGTACGGAAGAAATCTATTTCGCTACTTTTCATCTCGGTGTTGATGGTGGTATTGCCGTAACAGCCAGCCATAACCCGATGGATTACAACGGCATGAAGTTTGTGCGCGAAGGTTCACGCCCCATCAGTGGCGACACCGGTTTGAATGATATCCAGTCACTGGCGGAAGGCGGCGTATTTGCAAAACCTTTGCGTGAGGGTAGTTACAAGCTGCAGGACACGCGTGCAGCGTATATCGAGCATTTGCTGACATACATTGATCGCGCAGCGCTCAAACCGCTGAAGCTGGTGATGAATGCCGGCAATGGCGGTGCCGGGCTGGTGATTGACCAGATCGAGAAGCATTTGCCGTTTGAAATCATCAAGGTGCACCACAACCCGGACGGTACTTTCCCGAACGGCGTACCCAATCCACTGCTGGAAGAAAATCGTGCGCCAACCATCGAAGCATTGAAAAAATCCGGCGCGGATCTTGGTATCGCCTGGGATGGAGATTTTGACCGCTGCTTTTTCTTTGATGAAAAAGGTGGGTTTGTGGAAGGCTACTATCTGGTGGGGTTGTTGGCGGAAGCATTCCTGATCAGGAACAAGGGCGCTGCGATCGTGCATGATCCGCGCCTGACCTGGAACACAATAGCCGTCTGCAAGGAATTTGGTGGCCGTGCCGTCCAGAGTAAAACAGGACATGCTTTCATCAAGGAGCGTATGCGGAAGGAAGATGCGGTCTATGGTGGCGAAATGAGTGCGCACCATTATTTCCGCGATTTTGCTTATTGTGATTCAGGCATGATTCCCTGGTTGCTGGTGGCAGAGTTGGTTTGCCGTAGTGGTAAGACATTGTCGCAGCTGGTGCATGAGCGTATGCAGGCTTATCCGGTGAGCGGTGAAATCAACCGCCATATCGCTGATCCCAAAGCGGCGATTGCCAAAGTACGCAATCGTTATGTGGCGGAAGCTCTCTCGGNNTGAATTTGCCGACTGGCGTTTCAATGTGCGCATGTCCAATACCGAACCAGTGGTGAGGCTCAATGTGGAGACGCGGGCAGATACCGCTCTCATGCTGCGCCGCCGCGACGAACTGCTGGCTTTGCTGAATAGCTGATCCATTTTCGTCCGGGGCGGACATTTTTTGTCACCCGGGCGCAGTTCTCGTGTTTCCGCCCCCCCTCAAAACTTGCCAGCATGGGCGAAGAAATCAATTAACTGATTGATTTTATTTGTTTTTATGAGTTGGCATGAATCTCGCAAGTACTATCGCAAGTATCCAGGGAAACCATTGCGGGAGTAAATGCATCATGAGTTCTGAGGACAAGATTGCTACCTTGCGTGCCAGATGCAGCCATGACGAGCTGCAACGGATCAACAGGATTACCGGCCTTAATTTTGAATCAGTGCCGGAATCCCTGCTGAACAAGCAGGAAGACTGGGAGGCTTTCACCGAGTCCCTGATGGGGGTTGCTGTGAGCACCTGGAGCCGCGGTACGCGCCAGGCTGACGGCGGCTAGATGTCTGTCGGCTAAGGCCAGGCGCTGCAGGTCAGACGACTGCTATAAGCTTTGGTGTCTTGGCGGCAGCTTTGTCGGTGTTTTGCACGAATAACTCATCCACCACATAAGGTGGGCAGTTTTCCGAAGCTTCCAGGTACACGCCCATATCAATAATCCGGCCCACTGCCGGAATGGTTACAAGCCCTGACAAAAGGATGCTGGCGCCCAGTTCATTGGATGCCTGATCAGCAGTCACTTGTTTGGTCACGCTGTCAGAATCGACATACTTGATGATGAGACTGACCTTGCAGGGGCGTGGTTGTTGCAGTCTTACCCAGCAAGCAACATTAAAACTACAGCTCCATTGTGTGCGCGCCGACAGCTGCGGATGAGGGATATAGGACTCAGGCACTTTGGCAATGAACTTGTCTTTCATGTGGGAATCTCCCAAGCTGGTTAATACAACTGCACTATAGGCTTCCAGAGAGGCGTTTTCCGAGCAGCTGTTGGTTGTTTTATTGTGCGCCACGTCACTGATCTGACAAAAAGTGTCAGATTCCTGCCGTTCTGCGTCACGCCTTTATTTTATAGACAGGCTGCGGTAACTGGCAATTGTGGCAATTGTGGATGGATCAAGCTCGCTCTTGTTTCCAGACAGGGCATCAAATATCGGGCCTGACAGTTGTTTGCCCAGCTCCACACCCCATTGGTCAAACGGATTGATGTCCCATAGTACGCTTTGCACATATACCTTGTGCTCATAGAGAGCAATGAGTGCGCCCAGCGTGGCAGGGGTGAGGAGATCTGTTGCAATCAGGTTGCTGGGACGGTTACCGGAAATGACTTTATGCGGTGCCAGAAACTGGATGTCAGGCTCGCCCAGCCCCTGTTCGCGTAATTCCACTTCTACTTGCGCAAGCGATTTACCACACATCAGGGCCTGGCTTTGGGCCAGTCCATTTGCGAGAAGATGACGGTGTTGCTCTGCGCAGTCTTTGTGGTGCGACTGCAATGTCACAATAAAATCGGCGGGGATAAAGTGCGTGCCCTGATGCAGCAACTGGTGAAAGGAGTGTTGCCCGTTGGTGCCGACAGCGCCCCAGATAACCGGGCCTGATGGATATGGCAGGTCTTCGCCTGCCCGACTGACATGCTTGCCATTGCTTTCCATGTCCAGCTGCTGCAAGTAGTCAGGAAAGAAGCGCAAGTAGTGGTCATAAGGCAATACAACATGGGTGCTGGCCTGCCAGAAATGTTGGTACCAGAAACCCAGTAATCCCATTATCACGGGCATGTTTTTTTCAAGTGGCGCGGTGCGGAAATGCTCGTCCATGGCAAACGCGCCGGCCAGCATCGCGTTGAAATGTTCCATACCCACGGCGAGTGCAATCGGCAGGCCAATGGCTGACCATAGTGAATACCGTCCACCCACCCAATCCCACATCGGAAGGATATTGGCAGTCTGTATGCCAAATTTTTCAGCTTTTTGTACAGCACTGGAAACGGCAACAAAGTGGCGTGCAGTAGCTGATTCATCGGGCGCAGAGGCCAGCAACCAACGGCGGGCTGCCTGGGCATTCTGCAGGGTTTCCAGTGTGGTAAAGGATTTTGATGCAACGATGAATAGCGTACGGGATGGATCAAGATGCGCTAACAGGTCTTGCAGGCACGAAGGATCCACATTGGAAACAAAATGCAGTCTCACCGGATGGGTGTGAAAAGGTTTTAATGCGGNNGAAATGCGTGGGTGGCCATTTGTGGGCCAAGGTCAGAGCCGCCAATGCCGATATTCACGACATCAGTAATGGTGTTATTGCTGTAGCCGCGCCATGTGCCGCTATGGATTTTTTCAACCAGCTCTCCCATCCGTTTGAAAGCATCTGCAATGGCTTCTGCTTCAATTACCGGCGCAGGAGAACGCAATGCGGTATGTAATGCTGCGCGTTTTTCGGTGTTGTTGACGATAGAGCCATTGAGCAGGTTTTCGATGGCTTTTCCCAGCCCGGCCTGTTGTGCCAACTGTACTAGCGTATCCAGTGAAGCCTTGTCGATAAGGTTTTTGGAGTAATCCAGGTGCAGTCCCGCTGCATCAATTGCGCAATCATTAACGCGTTGTGGGTTTTGCGCAAACAAATCCAGCAGTCTGGTTTTTTGCAAACGCTGTTGATGCTGCTGCAGGTCTGGCCAGCCAGTAAAGCGTTGTGCAAGGGTGGGTGCGGTCACAGGCAAGGCTCCATTGTTTTTATATTGCACTGCTATTGGAAAGTGGCTTCCCGTAATCAAAAACGTCGTGTGACAGCAAAGTGCGCCAAGGCTGCCAGTTCGTCACGGTAGCGCGATGCCGGTAGCGAGTCCAGACAACCCAGCGCGGATTCCACTTCGCGTATGGCTGCTTGCTCCGTGTATTGCAACGCGCCGTTGTTCTGGATGATCCGGATAATGTGGGCCATATCTGCCGTGTCTTTTTCACTGATGGCGTGCCGTACCCGTGCAGCGTCTTCAGGTTCCCCAAACTGCAGGGTATAGATGAGGGGCAATGTCGGTTTCCCTTCCGCAAGATCATCACCAATATTCTTGCCCATTTCTGTGCTGTCACCAGTGTAATCGAGCATATCGTCTATCAGCTGGAATGCCATGCCGATATGGTGGCCGTAGCGAGCAAGTTCAATGCAGGTGTCTTTATCTGCGCCGGCTATCAACGCGCCGCACTCAGCTGCGGCTTCAAAAAGTTTTGCCGTTTTACAGGCGATAACACGGCGGTAGCGTTCTTCATTGGTGGTAGCGTCACCGGCATTGACGAGTTGCAGCACTTCGCCTTCAGCAATGATATTGGTGGTATCAGCCATCACAGCCATAATCGACATGTCGCCCAGTGCAACCAGCATCTGGAATGCGCGGGAATACAAAAAGTCCCCGACCAGCACGCTGGGCGCATTGCCCCATTGTGCATTGGCAGTCACGCGGCCACGGCGAAGGGCGGATACATCCACTACGTCGTCATGCAACAACGTGGCGGTATGAATGANNATATGGCGCGAACTTTTGCCGCCCATAATGTCCTGGCAGCCAAGGGCGCGGGCGACCAGCAATACCAGCAGCGGTCGCAGGCGCTTGCCGCCGGCATCCACAATGTAATGCCCGATGTTTTCGACCAGCGCTACCCGGGAGTGTAGCTGTTCGATGATGAGGGCATTGACTGCTGCGAAGTCTTCTTCGACCGCTTGATGGAATGAAAGCACGCAAAAACCTGTTGGGAAGTGGGGCTGAAAAGCTGGCGGCATGCTAGGCGTGGCAAGGGGTGAGTGTCAAGAAAGTGCAAAGGGAGAAGCCGGCCAGCGATGCAGGCTTGTGATACCATCTGGATAGCTTTTACAGCGCCAATTCCATAGGGTTTCCGTATTCGGGGCGGGCTATTTTAATGATTGAAACGGACCAGTTTTCCAGTGCTCGCCAGCTTGTATCACCCAATGAACAGGGGCGGGAAGATCAGCAGGATCGCGCCATCCGGCCGCGCCGTCTTGCTGACTACGTTGGCCAGCCGGTTGTGCGTGAGCAGATGGAAATTTTTATCCAGGCGGCAAAGCAGCGCGGTGCTGCGCTGGATCACACGCTGATCTTCGGTCCTCCTGGTCTCGGCAAGACCACGCTGGCAAATATTATCGCCGCCGAGATGGGAGTGTCGCTCCGGACTACCTCGGGCCCCGTGCTGGAAAAAGCCGGTGACCTGGCGGCGCTGATGACCAGCCTTGAGCCGGGTGATGTGCTGTTTATCGATGAAATCCACCGGTTGAGTCCGGTAGTGGAAGAAATCCTGTATCCCGCGATGGAAGATTACCAGCTGGATATCATGATTGGCGAAGGCCCTGCTGCGCGTTCAATCAAGCTGGATCTGCCGCCGTTTACGCTAGTGGGGGCGACTACGCGCGCCGGGTTGTTGACATCGCCCCTGCGCGACCGTTTCGGCATTGTGCAGCGTCTGGAGTTTTACAACGTGGACGACCTTACGCATATCGTCACGCGTGCTGCCGATATTCTGGGCATGCAAATGGAAGCGGGAGGATCGTCTGAAATTGCGCGTCGTGCCCGTGGTACGCCTCGCATTGCCAACCGGTTATTGCGTCGTGTGCGCGATGTGGCGGATGTCAAAAACAGCGGGCTGGTGACAGCCGGCATTGCAGATACTGCCCTGCAAATGCTTGGCGTTGACCATATCGGTTGTGATGCCATGGATCGCCGTTTGTTGCTGGCAATTATCGAGAAGTTTGACGGTGGGCCGGTGGGTGTTGACAGTCTGGCTGCTGCGATCAGTGAAGAGCGGGATACCATTGAGGAAGTGCTTGAACCCTACCTGATCCAGCAGGGCTATCTGGCGCGCACAACGCGGGGACGCATGGCGACGCGGCTTGCATATGAGCATCTGGGCATACCCGCTCCCCAGCGGAGTGATACATGACTTTTTCCGTGGACGTTCGTGTGTATATTGAAGACACCGATGCCGGTGGAATCGTTTATTACGTGAACTATCTGAAGTTCATGGAGCGTGCCCGGACGGAATTCATGCGCGCGCTGGGTTATGGCAAGACAGCTATCTTTTCTGACGATAAAATGTTTGTGGTGCATTCTGCCAATGTGCAGTATCTTGGCGCCGCAAGGCTGGATGATGAGTTGGTAGTCACTGCCAGCCCATTGAAAGTTGCACGCAGCAATATCGTGTTTGGGCAGACGGTTCTCCGTGGGGGAGAGTTGCTCTGTCGAAGCGAAATCCGTATTGCTTGCGTTGACCGGGCGAGTAACCGCCCCTGTGCAATGCCTGATGCGATGTACGATCAGGTTAAAAGCGTTTTTGGGCAACACAAATTTGAGCAACACAAAAAAGAGAGCGCTCATTGAGGCGCACCAACCGGATTTTATGACCAGACGATTTTCCTATTCTGGATAGTCGTACAAAGAGGAGTGAAAGCGTGGATACAGCGAACCAGTCGTTGTCCTTGATCAGTTTATTCTGGCACGCGGCATTGCCAATCAAGTTGGTGATTATCGTGCTATTGGGTGCTTCCGTCGTGTCGTGGGCCATGATTATCCGTAGGGCGCGCGCTTACCGGGAAGCAGAAGTCAATTTCCATCAGTTTGAGCAGGCATTCTGGTCTGGCATTGACCTGGGCCGGCTTTACCGTGAAGGAAATGACCGGGCGCATCAGGGAGAAGTGGGAGGGCTGGAAAGTATTTTTCGTGCAGGCTTCAAGGAGTTTACCCGCTTGCGCAAACAGAATGGTGTAGAAGCCGACGCGGTGATGGAAGGTACAACGCGTGCCATGCGTGTTGCGTTGGCCCGAGAAGAAGAACATCTGGAAAAGCATTTGCCATTTCTGGCGAATGTTGCATCGGTTAGCCCATATATCGGTTTGTTCGGTACTGTATTGGGCATCATGGATTCCTTTCATGGTCTGGCTGCCATGAAACAGGCTACGCTGGCGGTAGTGGCTCCCGGTATTTCCGAGGCGCTATTTGCCACCGGCATTGGCCTGTTTGCTGCGATACCAGCGGTTATCGCCTATAACCGTTATACGGCGCGCTTGAATCGTTTATTGGCGCGTTATGAAACATTCGCAGATGAGTTTTCCAGCATCTTGCATCGTCAGGCGCATTCCGCTGCGCGTGGAGTGATGGAGTGAGACGGCGTAAAAAACACGAGCAGAAAGCCGAAATCAACGTTGTTCCATGGATAGACGTTTGTCTGGTATTGCTCATTGTGTTTATGGTAACTGCGCCTTTATTGATACAAGGTGTTGAAGTGCAGTTACCACAGGCCAGTACCGAGCCGATGGAAAACCAGGAAGAACCGTTGATTGTATCGATCAAACAAGACAAGACTTTTTACCTGAACCTCGGCGCCAACCAGGAAGCGTCTGCACCACTGNNTAGCAGAACAGGTGCGGAAAGTGCTGGCAAACAAACCCAAAACGCCTGTGTTGGTGTGGGGGGATGCGCGTGTGGATTACGGTGTGGTGGTGGAAGTGATGGGTGCACTGCAAGGTGTGGGCGTTGACAATGTCGGGCTTGTTACCGAGCCGCCATCCACGCCAGCGAAGAAGTGAGACGGCCTGAGTGTCGGATACACGCGACGAACCGATATACCGCTCACTGGGATTAAGCCTTGGTGCGCATCTGGCTCTGGCGGCCGTTATGCTGGTTGGATGGAGTTGGCATGCAGACCAAAAAACCATGGCGCCGCCAGCCATGATGAAAGCGTCGCTGGTATATGCGCCAAAATCCACCATGGCGCCACAACAGAAAACCCAGACACAAAAACCGGAAAAGCCGAAGCCGAAACCAGAACCGCCAAAGCCTGAGCCTGAGCCTCCCAAGCCTGAAGTGACTAAACCCAAGGAAGTGAAGCCGGAAATCAAACCGACGGATAAACCGTCGCCTATTGCAGCCAAACCTGAGCAGCCTAAACCCAAGCCGCAGCAGCAGGAACAGAAGAAACAGCCGGATAAGAAAGTGGAGCCGCCGAAGCCTGATGCAAAACAAGCGGAGAAAAAGCAGGCAGCACTCTCTGCGATAGAAAAAGAAAAAGCCAGAAAAGATGCCGAGATGGCAATACAGGCGCTGCTCAATGATGAAGATATAACGCGAACAGGTGAGCTGACGGATGATGAGTTGGGCAAGTGGGCGGGATTGATTTCCAGCCGTATCGAAGACAACTGGAGCCGACCACCCAATGCTCGGCGGGGCATGAAAGTCTTGCTGAAGATAGAATTGTCCTCGAACGGCCAGGTGTTGAATGTCACAGTGGTTGAAGGAAGTGGAAACAAAGCGTTCGATCTGGCGGCAGAAGCAGCAGTGCGTAAAGTCGAGCGCTTTGAAGAGATTACCCAGATGAAGCCGGAAGTGTTTGAGAAAAATTTCCGACAATTCAGTTTATTGTTTAACCCGGAAGATTTACTTGAATAAGAGGATATACATGATGAAACGCTGGCTGATTGGCAGTGTGTTGTTTTTTCTTTTTTCAGGGCTTGTCGCTGCACAAGGCCTGACAATAGAAGTAAAAAAAGGCGTGCGCAATCCAACCCCGATTGCTGTGATTCCTTTTGCCTGGAGTGGTGCCGGTTTCAATGGTGACCAGATTGCAGAGATTGTCTCGGATGATTTGTATCGCAGTGGGCAATTCAAACCTATCGACAAGAAAAACATGCTGTCTTTCCCGCATACAGATGCAGAGGTAGTGTATCGCGACTGGCGGATGTCAGGTGCAGAATACCTGGTGACGGGGCAGCTGGTACCGCGTGGCGATGGTGGTTTTACCGCTAATTTTGTTCTCTGCAATATCAATGGCCAGACCACCATGTTCAGCAAGACGATTCAGGGCGGCCCGAATAATTTGCGCGACATTGCGCATTACATCAGCGATGCAGTCTATGAGGCATTGACGGGTTTTCGCGGCGCATTCCAGACCCGGATCATTTATGTAGGTGGTGAAGGCAGCAACATCAAGTTGTACATGGCCGACCAGGACGGCGCGCGCGAACAAGTGCTGTTGACCAGTAAGGAGCCTGTGATGTCACCGGATTGGTCGCCAGATGGCACAAAAGTGGCCTACGTGTCATTTGAAGGCCGTAAGCCCGGTATTTATATCCAGACTATTTCCACTGGCAAGCGTGAGAGATTGACGAACTTTCCCGGGCTGAATGGCGCGCCACAATTTTCACCCGATGGGGGCAGTCTGGCGATGTGCCTTTCAAAAGATGGTAACCCTGAGATCTACGTGATGGATCTTGGTAGTCGGCAGCTGCGTCGTGTCACCAACCATTTCGGTATTGATACAGAGCCCAGCTGGACGGCAGATGGCAGCGGCATCATCTTCACCTCCAACCGTGGTGGCAAACCACAGTTGTACAAAGTTTCTCTCGGCAGTGGACAGACCGAGCGCGTGACATTCGAGGGCGATTACAACGCGCATGGGCATATGAGTGAAGATGGCAGGTTGATTTCTTTTATTCACCGTCGTGATGGTGTTTTTCACACAGCGGTACAAGATGTGAAATCCGGACGTGTCACGGTTCTTACCCAGACCAATCTGGACGAATCCCCGGCGCTGGCACCGAATGGCCGGATGATTATGTATGCCACGAAGCGTGGCAGGCAGGGTGTCCTTGCNNATCTGTGGACGGTGGTGTGCAGGTGCCGCTGCCATCCCTGAGCGGCGATGTGCGTGAGCCTGCCTGGGGGCCGTTTAAAACCCGCTAAAGCATGGCGTGTACTTCATTTAAGTAATAACATGGCGGCCTGTGGTAAGAAGCAGCGCCGCCGTGGTTTTGACAATAGCCGTGGCTGATACGATAGGAGGTGATTAGAATCGCCTTACTAATCCGGGGTGCTACAATCCAACCGTTCTGATGACTGTTAACTGATTAAAAGGAAAAACTATGTCTATTATGCAAAAACTGCTTGGTGTTATGTTTGCAATGGTTCTGGTAACTGGGTGTTCCAGCCAGCAGAGCGATGCTGACAAAGATGCAAATGGTGACGGAAGTGGCTTGAGTGGCGATGGCAGCACAATGGGTGCTGGCGACAGGGATGGTAACTGGGGTTCGGTATCTGACCAGTTCGGCAATATCGTGTACTTTGAATTTGACAGTTCAGACATCCAGCCTGCGTCAGAAGAAATGCTGAATGCGTACAGCAAGCTGCTGAAGTCTACTGGCAGCCACGCTACGCTGGAAGGCAATACCGATGAGCGCGGAACGCGTGAGTACAACATGGCACTGGGTGAGCGTCGCGGTAAAGCAGTGGCTGATTACCTGACCATGCAAGGCGTAAGCGCTAGCCAGCTGGAAGTGGTAAGTTTTGGCGAAGAGCGTCCTGCAGTGGAAGGCGAAGGTGAATCTGCTTATAGCAAAAACCGCCGTGTAGAAATTCTCAAGAGATAATGCTCGATGGTCAGTGGTTAACTGGCACAGGGTTGCTATAGAAATGGCTATAGAAAACAGGGAGGGTCAGCGCATTGCTGGCCCTTTTTGTTTTATTGTGTAGAAAAAAAGTTTACTGGCACGGCCATAACGGTTTTTACAGAGGAGTCCCAGACATGAGAATCATCAGGATTATCCAGAAGGCACTGCCGCTTATTGGGTTCAGCTGCTTTGCGCTGTCTGCGATAGCGCAGGCACCCGTGAGTGATCTCAGCACGCCCCAATCCAGGGCGGCAGGGGTTAGTGAAGGGTATGCCGCCGGCAGTAAAACCTATGGTGCCAGCACCACAACCAGCAGCACGGATGGCGGCACAGACAGCGGGAATATGTTTCGCCAATACCAGCAATTGCAGGCAGAAGTATCTGCATTGCGCGGCCAACTGGAAGAACAGGCCTATGAGTTGCAGAAGTTGAAGCAACAGCATCAGGAAGACTTCGCCAGCCTGGACCGTCGTTTATCTGGTGGCAGTGCACCATCAGGCTCTTCCACGGCAGAGAACCCTGCTGCGCCAATCAATGCATCTTCAGCAGTGCAGCCGCCAGTTTCCACAGGCGATAAGCCAGGCAATACTGACGGGCGGGAAGAGTACGAAGCAGCCTATGGTTTGCTCAAGGAAAAGAATTACAGCGGAGCCTCTGCTGCATTCAAGGCGTTCGTGGCGAAATACCCAGACAGTGAGTATGCAGGCAACTCCTGGTTTTGGCTCGGGTTTGTCTACCAGACGCAGGGCGATACCAATTCTGCCGGTGCAGCTTTTTCTTCCCTGATTGAACGTTTTCCGTCGCACAGCAAGACGGATGATGCAAAGTACAATCTGGGGAAAATTTACAACCAGCAAGGCAAAACAGACCAGGCCCGCACCTTGTTGAAAGAAGTGGCTGCCGGAAATTCAAAATCTGCGCCGCTGGCAAAAAGCTATCTTGAGTCTATGTAAAAGATGTTGTGATGGCTTCTGACACCCTGCGTATCAGCGAGATATTTTTTTCGTTACAAGGTGAGACGCGAACAGTCGGGTTGCCGACGGTTTTTGTTCGTCTTACCGGTTGCCCGTTGCGCTGCACGTATTGCGATACGGATTACGCATTCGAGGGTGGCCAGATAATGACGCTGGGAGAAATCCTTGATGCTGTGGCAGCGTACAAACCCGCCTATGTCACCGTGACAGGCGGGGAGCCGCTTGCCCAGCCTAATGCTTTGCCATTGATGACAGCGCTCTGTGATGCGGGGTATGAAGTATCACTGGAAACAGGCGGCGCTATGCCGGTTGAGGCAGTGGATTCACGCGTGGTGAAAGTGGTGGATCTGAAAACGCCGGCATCAGGTGAGTTGTCGCGCAACCGTTATGAAAATATCGCGTGCCTTGATCGCAAAGATCAGATCAAGTTTGTGCTGTGTAATCGGGAAGATTATGAGTGGGCGCGAATGCAAATCGACCACTATCAGCTGGCAGATAAAGTGGACGAAATATTATTCTCGCCATCATTTACCGAATTGCCATCCCGTGATCTGGCCGACTGGATCATTGCAGATAACCTGCCAGTGCGCATGCAATTGCAGTTACATAAGTTGATCTGGGGCGAAGAGCGTGGACGCTGATGCTGTAAACAAGCAACGTGCGGTTGTGCTTGTGTCGGGCGGGCTGGATTCCGCTACGGTTCTGGCTATGGCACAAGCGCAGGGGTATGACTGTTTCACGCTGGCATTCGATTATGGCCAGCGCCACCGTTCTGAACTGGTGGCAGCAGAAAACGTGGCTCGAACCGGTGGCGCTTGTGAGCACAAGGTGGTGAAGCTGGATCTCTCTACCATTGGGGGTTCGGCGCTGACGGATGACCGCATTGCTGTGCCTACAGAAGCGGGTAGCGGGATTCCTGTGACGTACGTGCCTGCCCGAAATACAGTGTTTCTCTCCATCGCACTGGGCTGGGCCGAGGTGCTGGATGCCCGCCATATATTTATCGGTGTGAATGCAGTGGATTACTCCGGTTACCCGGATTGTCGCCCGGCGTATATCGAGGCGTTCCAGACAATGGCTAATCTGGCCACCAAGGCAGGCGTGGAGGGCAGGACCATCACCGTCCACACGCCATTGATGGCATTGAGCAAGGCCGGGATTATCCAGCAAGGTGCTGCGCTGGGTGTCGATTACGGCCAGACCGTATCGTGTTACCAGGCCGACAATGCTGGCCATGCCTGTGGTGTTTGCGACAGTTGCCGTCTTCGTCGGGACGGGTTTGAACAGGCAGGGATAGCGGATCCTACCCGCTATCAGCAAGCCTGATTGCTGCAAAAAAGGCTTGTTTTTTTGGTGTCAGACATTACTATGGTCGCCTCTTTAAGGGGTCGTTAGCTCAGTCGGTAGAGCAGTTGGCTTTTAACCAATTGGTC
>DDBK01000107.1 GCA_002333095.1 Cellvibrionales bacterium UBA2034 | reverse complement strand
TGATCACGTCCGAAGCGCGCCATCTCCAGTGAATCGGCCACACAACCACCGGTTTCTTCCGCCAGCGCCTGCACAATCGGCGCCGTGTAGTAGTGCGCCACCAGCACGGCATCCTGCTCGTGCAGCAGACGCATGATGTTGCGCTTTGCCTCCGCGACTTGCGCTGGTGTCATATCGGGCACAGACGGATGATCCAGATAGGCACGCACAACCTCACGTTCAACCGAGGCTGCAATCTCCACTTCATTGACTCGCTTCACAGACGTACCACTGCTATAAATATCCCCCAATTTTAACATAGCGCAATGTTACGGGCTGCAACTGTCACGCCAGCTGGCGTAGAATCAACGCAGGGCATGTTATTCAAGGAGGCACGCCAGTCATGAAAAAAGATTCCCTGCCGGATCTGGGCCAGCACGTCAGTGGTGCCCATCTTGTTCCGCTCTTCGGTGACCGGTACGAGTACCAGAATGAACATTTCATGGACGTTGCCAATGACTTGCTGCGCAACGACATCTACCCGCTATTCCATTCCCAGGCCAGGGATTTTGTACATGAAGGCCNNCCGGCATACCTTCGAAACCAAAATCAACAACCGGGATTTTGTGCATCCGCAATATTTTGCCGTCATTGCCAGCCCGGTCAGCAGGACCATCAAGCTGGAGTACTACAAAGGAGACATGACAGGTGAAACGGTTCACTATTACGAAAAACAGCCACTCGATTTTGAAGTCAACCGCGTGAAGCTGGGGTTCCTGAAGTTTACCGAACTGCTACCTTGATTGGGCTGTTTTGGTCGAGTCGTTGACTGCCTCGTGGATCTCTGCCATTTCATCACGGGTGAGATCCCGCCATTGCCCCGGCTTTAATACACCTAATTGCACATTCATGATCCTTGTGCGTTTCAGTTTTGTTACCGTATAACCAAAATGTTCACACATGCGGCGTATCTGCCTGTTGAGCCCTTGCGTCAGCACAATCCTGAAAACCTGTTTGCCCTGAATAGTGACCTTGCATGGTTTGGTGACGGTATCCAGTATCGGCACACCTTTTGACATCAGTTCAGCGAATTGCCCGCTCAAGGGTTTATCCACCGTCACGATATATTCCTTGTCATGTGCATTTTCGGCACGCAGGATCTTGTTGACGATATCGCCATCGCTGGTTAAAAAAATCAGGCCTTCCGAATCCTTGTCCAGTCGACCTATCGGGAAAATGCGTTTCTTGTGGCCGATGGCATCAATGATATTGCCATGGATATGGCGCTCCGTGGTACAGGTGACTCCTACCGGCTTGTGATAGGCAATGTAGACACGGTCAGATTTGTTCGCAGCACTGGAATGGATTCGTTTGCCATCCACACGCACTTCATCACCTGGCAATATTCTTGTGCCAAGTTCAGAAGGCTTGCCATTGATCGTCACACGGTTCTGTTCAATCAGCTTGTCAGCTTCACGGCGTGAGCAAAAACCCGAATCACTGATAAATTTATTCAGGCGAATACCATTACCATCACTCATATTCTTTTAGACCACCAGGGCAATACAATCTGGCTTGATCACAATTTTTTTCTGCCGGAACAGGTTGCCGATAGATTTCTTGTAGCTGGCTTTGCTCACGCGGTACTGGCGAAAGATATCTTCCGGCGTGCTTTTATCTGTCAACGTAGAAACATTGTTGTTTTCTTGCAGGTGTTTGACAATCTTATCAGCCAGTTCGTCACGGCTTGCCTGGTTCTGCAAGTGCAGACACAGGTCGATCTTGCCATCCTCACGCACTGCTTTCACAAAGCCCCGCAGCTTCTGGCCTGGCTGCAAAGGCTGCAGGATGTCTGAATTGAAAATCATGCCGAGGTAGCGATTATCGATCACCGCTTTATAGCCAAGCTCGGTTTTTGCGCTGACCAACAGACTGACAGCCTGCTGAGGTTGTAAATCATCCGCGCTTTCCGGCAAATACTTGCTGAGCTTTGAAGAAGCAGCAATACGCCCTGTTTCTTCATCGCAATACACATACACCGTGTAAAGTTTCCCCACTTCCATGCGCTTGAATTGTTCGCTATACGGCACCAGCAAATCTTTCGGCAAACCCCAATCGAGGAATGCACCCACATCATTCACTTCAACCACTTTCAGGCTGGCGCACTCGCCCACTTGCGCTCTGGGTTTGTCCGTTGTCGCTACCAACCTGTCTTCGGAATCCACATAGACAAACACGTCCAGCTCATCATCCACTGTGCAACCGGCAGGCACGTAACGTCGTGGCAGCAGGATATCCACCAGATCAACCCCGTCAAGATACACACCGAATTCCACTTCACGGATCACGCGCAACCGGTTATATCTACCAATACGCGTTTCTACTTCTGGTTCGACTTCAGCTTCTGCTTCACTGCCAATAACCTCATTCATGTTTTTTATCGCTCCCTGCTGACCGGTGGCGAAAAGCGGCAACCACAACAGGCGTTACCAGACCTGCCAGGCTGATCCACGGTTTTGCTTTTTGCCAGCTGTTTTTCACGCTGCGTATTTTCTGCAATGGCTGTAGCGCCAATAAAACTTCATGACGCATTTCCTGCCTGTGCAGTTCCATACGCATCTGGATCAATTCTTTTTTTAATGCCTCATCACTCATGGCATCAACCTGTCACGGTTGCGGGCAAGCTCGGTTCGCGTGGCACTGAATGGAACCGATGTGGCTTTCAGTGTGATGCGCAACCGCCAGATGCACAGCAGCAAGGCAACCGCATAAAAAATACACAAGCCAATCATGGCTTGCGTGCGACAGGTATCCCAGAAAAACAACAGCACCAGTGCAGACAATCCAATCAACAGCAACAAACCGCAAAACAATACTGATCCAGCCCACATGAATGCACGCAAACCGTGAATTTTCTGTTCCTGCAATTCCACACCGAACAATTCAACATGGCCGGACAATAATCCCAGTGCAGCAGCACCAAACCGTTTTAATGACGGCGTGGTGGTGAGTGCATCATCAGTTTCATTTGTCATGGTGGCGATGCCCCAACAACAAACCAATCAACACACCAATGCCTACGGCCACACCAAGGGCCTGCAAGGGATTGGCCTTCACATACGACTCACCCGCGCGCTGCATCTCTATAGCCTGTTCACGAATCGCATCTTCTCCGCTCCCCAGTGTTTCACGGGCGCGCTGCAAGTTGCGCTGGATAGCGTTACGCAGCGCATCTGCCTGCTCGCCCGCGAGGTNNAGCTCGCCCGCAAGGCTGGCAGCGTGCTGGAGCAGCTTTTCGGCATCCCCAATCAGGGCTTGTAGCTCATCCTGCAAGGCATCTTGTCCGGGCGATTGGGCTGGCCCACTTGGGGACACGGCTTCTGGCGGGGGGGTAGTGCGCTGGGTCATGGGCATCTCCTGCCTGATGGTGGCAGCCATTCTAGCTGAATGGACAGACTACCAAATAACCTATATCAAAAAACTTTGATATAGGTTGATAGGCTGCTAGAATGCCTGCCTCTTCTATAGAACAAGCAGCAATACACCATGAGCACCTATCCCATACGCACCGCCGCCCTCCAGAAAGCCCTGCAAGAACGCATCCTGATCCTCGATGGCGCGATGGGCACGATGGTACAAACCTACGGGCTGGAAGAGGCCGATTACCGAGGTGAACGCTTTAAAGACGTGCACCACGATGTGAAGGGCAACAACGACCTGCTGGTGCTGACCAAACCAGCAGTGATCCGCGAGATCCACCAATCCTATCTGGATGCCGGCGCCGACATCATCGAGACCAATACCTTCAACTCTACCCGCGCCTCGATGGCCGATTACCACCTCGAAGACCTGGTGCCAGAGCTGAACCGANNCCGCCCGCCTTGCCCGTGAGCTGTGCGATGCCGCCAGCACGCCGGAGAAACCGCGCTTCGTCGCCGGTGTGCTTGGCCCCACCACCAAAGCTGCCTGCAACATTTGCGACGTGAATGATCCGGCGAAACGCTCCATCGACNNGATTATTACGAAGCCTGCCAATACCTGATTGAAGGCGGCGCGGACATCATTCTGATTGAAACCGTTTTCGATACACTCAATTGCAAAGCTGCAATTTTTGCCACGCGCAAATATTTTGAAGACAGCGGCATTGAATTGCCGATCATGATTTCCGGCACCATTCCCGATAAAAGCGGCCGCACGCTGACGGGCCAGACAGTGGAAGCGTTCTGGAACTCGGTGGCACACGCAAAACCGATTTCCATCGGCCTGAACTGCGCACTCGGCGCGGATGAATTGCGTCCACATGTGGAAGAACTCTCACGCATTTCCGGCGTGTATGTGAGTGCACACCCGAATGCCGGCTTGCCGAATGAACTCGGCGGTTTTGATGAAACCCCGGAATCGATGGAAGCGGTGATCCGCGATTACGCCGACAGCGGTTTTATCAATATTGTCGGCGGATGCTGCGGCACGTCACCGGCACATATCGCTGCCATTGCCAGATCCATGAAGGAATGCAAACCGCGTGTGATTCCGCAAATCCCGCCGGCCTTGCGTTTGTCCGGCCTCGAAGCCGTGACCATTGATAACGATTCGCTGTTTGTGAATGTTGGCGAGCGTTGCAACGTGACGGGTTCTGCCAAATTCAAGCGTCTCGTGATGGACGGTGCGTATAACGATGCACTGGCTGTGGCTGAAGAACAGGTCAGCGACGGCGCACAGGTGATCGACATCAACATGGATGAAGCGATGCTGGATTCGCTGTACGCGATGAAACATTTCTCCAACCTGATTGCGGTTGAACCGAATATCGCCAAAGTACCGGTGATGCTGGATTCGTCCAAGTGGGATGTGATCGAAGCTGGCCTGAAATGCACGCAAGGCAAAGCGATTGTTAACTCCATCAGCATGAAGGAAGGTCGCGAGAAATTCGTGGAGCAGGCAAAACTGTGCCAGCGTTACGGTGCAGCGGTCGTCGTTATGGCGTTTGATGAACAAGGCCAGGCGGATTCACTCGCCCGAAAAATAGAAATCTGCCAGAACTCGTACAACATTCTGGTCAATGACGTCGGATTCAATCCTAACGACATCATTTTCGACCCGAATATTTTTGCGATTGCGACAGGTATTGAAGAACACAACAACTACGCAGTGGATTTCATCGAGGCCACACGCTGGATCAAAGCGAACCTGCCGGGCGCACTGGTGTCTGGCGGTTTGTCGAATGTGTCATTCTCGTTCCGTGGCAACAACCATGTGCGCGAAGCTATCCATTCGGTGTTCCTGTATCACGCCATCAAAGCCGGTCTGGACATGGCGATTGTCAACGCCGCACAACTGGCTGTGTATGACGATTTACCCACCGAATTGCGCGAAAAAGTGGAAGATGTGGTGTTGAACCGCCATCCCGGCGCCACCGACGCCCTGCTTGCGATTGCTGACAAGTACAAAGGTGACGGTACCGGCACGCAACGCGAGGAAGATCTGGCCTGGCGCGATTGGCCGGTCAACAAACGTCTCGAACACGCCCTTGTCCAGGGCATTACCACCTACATCAGCGAAGACACCGAAGCCGCACGCCAACAGAGCGATCGACCACTTGATGTGATCGAAGGCCCGCTGATGGATGGCATGGGCATCGTGGGCGACCTGTTTGGCGCCGGCAAGATGTTCCTGCCGCAGGTGGTGAAGTCGGCGCGGGTGATGAAGAAGGCGGTTGCGCACCTGCTGCCTTACATCGAGGCGGAGAAGCTGCGCACCGGAGACGCCGGCAGGAACAACGGCAAGATCGTGATGGCCACGGTCAAGGGCGACGTGCACGACATCGGCAAGAACCTGGTGGACATCATCCTCACCAACAACGGCTACACCGTGCACAACATGGGCATCAAGGTGCCGATCACCGAGATGATCGACAAAGCGTTGGAGACCAAGGCCGATGCCATCGGCATGTCGGGCCTGCTGGTGAAGTCCACGCTGGTCATGCGCGACAACCTGCTCGAGCTGGCCTCGCGTGATCTGGAGCGCATCCCGGTGATGCTCGGCGGCGCCGCCCTCACCCGTGCCTACGTCGAGCGCGACCTGCGCGAGAAGCACCCAGGTCGTCTGTTCTACGGCAAGGACGCCTTCGAAGGCCTGCACACGATGGACCGGCTGATGAAGATCAAGGCCGAGGGCGAGCAGGAGGACGACAAGACGTGGGGCATCGAGCCCGGCGGTCGTGAGATTCCCGGCCTGTCCGAGCGCATGGCCGCCCGTGCAGGCGAGACCACCGTCGAGGCGCCCGCGGACCTCCCGGCCCGCTCTCCCGACGTTGCCACCGACAACCACGTGTTCATGCCCCCGTTCCTCGGCACCCGGGTGATCAAAGGGATCCCGATCGACGAGATCGCCACCTGGATCAACGAGACCACCCTGTATCGCAATCAGTGGCAGTTCCGTCCCGAGGCGGACGAGGACGATATGGCGTTTAAGGACAGGCTGCGTTCGAGGTTCCGTGAGGAACNNGTGCATCGCCGACTTCTTCCGGTCGGTCGACTCAGGTGAACCCGATTACCTGGCCGCTCAAATCGTCACGATGGGTTCCAAGGTGTCCGAGCGCACTGCCGAGCTGTTCGCCGCCAACAACTACACCGAATACCTGTACCTGCATGGGCTGGGCGTCGAAATGGCAGAGGCGCTGGCCGAGCGCTGGCACCGTCGCATCCGCGAGGAGTGGGGCTTCGCCGACGAGGACCCCGCGTGGGACGGGTCCTCACCAGACCGCACGGCACTCACCGGTCTGTTCCGCCAGAAGTACCGCAGNNGGCCGAGCTCCTCGACGCCGAGTCGATCGGCATCGAGTGCAACGAGGACACCGGCTGGCAATACCACCCCGAGCAGACCACCTCGGCCATTATCTGCCACCATCCCCGGGCTAAGTACTTCGTCGCGAGGT
>DDBK01000174.1 GCA_002333095.1 Cellvibrionales bacterium UBA2034 | reverse complement strand
ATCCCAAAGTGGTCGCCATTGGTGAAACAGGGCTCGACTTTTACCACGAGGGTCACGATGAACGCGTTGTACAGGATGCCCAGTTAGACAGTTTCCATGCGCATCTTGCCCTTGCCAAAGAGCTCTCGATGCCAGTGGTGGTGCATACCCGAAATGCCAGGAGGCAGACCCTGGATGCGATTCGCGCAGCTGACTCTTCATCAGCCGGTGTCTTGCACTGTTTCACCGAAGATTGGGATATGGCCAATCAGGCGTTGGATGTAGGGTATTACGTTTCAATATCCGGGATTGTCACCTTCCGGAATGCAGACACTGTGCGTGAAGTAGCTAAACAGCTGCCCCTGGACAGGCTGTTGGTAGAAACTGATTCGCCATGGCTTGCTCCCATGCCCCATCGTGGCAAGCCCAATGAGCCCCGGTACGTGGTCGATGTATACCATTACCTGGCTGAACTCCGAAATGAACCTGTCGAGTTGCTCGCCTCTGCTGTGTGGGCAAATTTCCATCGCTTGTTCCCTGTTGGCTAGCCGATGGTGCAGGTGAACTTTTCCATGATGAATGTGTCGTATCTGGTTGAGAGATAAGCCAATTGGGTGTTAAGCCGAGTGTCTGAGCAGACTGTATTAGCAGCGAGGTTACCGGCGGCGCCTGGATGGTCGGCGTTTGCTGTTGCCATGGTGGTTGTTCTTGTGACTTTCGGGTGGCAGATAGCTGGCCTGATAGCTATCCAGCGTGGTGACTTCATTGATGAGAACAAGCTGCGGTTAAGGTCTGCAGGAGTGCAGGAAGCGGGCATGGGGCTGGAGCAGGTTGCTGCCTTACACTTGTTTGGCGACGTTACGGCCAATACCGTCGCACCCCCACCAACAACACAGGATCTTCCGAAGACGGATCTGAAGCTCGTATTGGTCGGCGCAATGACTGATAGTGATCCCCAACAAGCCAGTGCACTCATTCAGGCGGATGGCCAGGCGAGGCGCTTTTATATTGGAGACAGCATTCCTGGCGGCGCTGTCCTGCATGAAGTGCTGGCTGATTCTGTTGTGCTGAAACGGGAGGGGCGCTTCGAGACCTTATTTTTCCCCAAGGCAAGTGAGGTTCCTGCGGCGATTGGATCGAGGGTTAAACCAGATTCTGCCGGTACAGCAGCAGGCGGGAAAAACCTGTCATTACGTGAAAGGTTGCAACGTAACCCGAGACAAGATCAGCAACAAGTTGAAGAACAATAAAACCTTTGAATGTATAAAGAGATTTAAAAATGACAATGATGGACATGAAATCTTTTAATCGTCAGACCCTGCAATATCTTGGGGTTGTTTTTTTATCGGTGCTTTGCATAGGTAAGGGATATTCCCAGGAATCATCTGCGCAGGATCCTCCATCAAAAGAGCAAAAGGTTACCGTCGCGTTTGATAATGCTGATGTAAAAGATGTAATCCGCTGGGCATCAGATCTGACAGACAAGAATATGATTGTCCATCCCAATGTAGCAGGCAAGAAAATTACCATAGTGGCAGGGGAGCCGATGAACCGTGAGGAAGCCTGGCAGGTTTTTCTGTCGGCTTTACAGGTCAATGGCCTTGCAGTTATGGAAAGTGGGGATACTGTCAAAATACTGCCAGAACCCGAAGCTAAAATGGAAAAGATTCCTGTGATGGATTCTGGTAACAAGGCGGGCAAAGAAGATATTGTCGTCCGGATTGTCAAAGTCAAGAATCTTGCAGCACAACAACTCATCAGTCTGCTCAAGCCATTGACGCCCAATAGTGCACATCTGGCAGCCTACCCGGAAAGTAACACGCTGATTATTGCGGATCGCGCAGGGAATATTGACCAGATTGTGGACATTATCGGAAGAATTGATCAAGCTGGCACAATTGACATCGAAATTATCAAGCTGGAATTTGCCAGCGCAAAAGATGTATCAAAAATTCTGGCTGAATTAGTGCAGAAAACGGGAGGTGCAAAGGAAGGCGCTGCTCCACCATCGCGCGCTTTGAGTATTACATCAGATGAGCGATCAAACAGTATCCTGATGACAGGTGATCCTGTATTGCGTATGCAAATGCGAAAGTTGATCCAGAAACTGGATTTGCCATTGTCGGGTGATGGCAATACCCAGGTAGTTTATTTGAATTACATCACTGCAAAAGATATTCAACCGATTCTTGAGGGTGTGGGTGGCAGCACTAAAGCTGGCGCAGGAAAGGAAGGTGGCGGTCCGCAAGAAGTGGAAGTGAATGTGCAGGCGCTTGAGCAGACTAATGCAGTAGTGATCACAGCGCCACCATCTATGCTGAATACCATGAAGGGCGTCATTGCAAAACTCGATGTGCGTCGACAGCAGGTGTTGGTTGAGGCGTTGATTGTAGAAGTGAGCATGGAAGTTGGCCGGGATCTGGGCGTTTTCTGGGCTAGCAATGGTGATAATGTCAAATCTGCAGGGCTTTTTGGAACAAGAAACGCGCCAATTAGTGATGATAATGCCTCTGGGAAAACAAGTTTGAATCTAGGTGGGCTTAGTGTCGGGTTTTATTCTGGAGGTGATCTGGCTGGTTTGATTCGTGCGCTTGAAAAAGATACTGATTCAAATGTGCTATCTACTCCTACAGTTGTTGCTCTAGACAATGAAGAGGCAAAAATTCTGGTGGGTGAAAGTGTGCCATTTAAAACAGGAAGTGAACAAATCAACAATACAACTGCCACCGGCAATAACAACAATTCTTTCTATAACAACGATTTTGTCCAGATAGAGCGAAAAGATATCGGCGTGGAATTAAAAGTGACGCCACGAATTAATCAGGAAGGGGTTCTAACTCTGGAAATTGAGCAAAAAGTAGAAAGTATCAATGAGTCGGCCAATGTTGGGGGCGAAACCGGTGCTGCAGATATCATAACCAACAAGCGGGAAATCAAGACAACAGCTCTGGTTAAAGATGATGGCGTATTGGTTCTTGGTGGATTGATTAGGGATGAGATGGAAACATCAGATAGTGGTGTTCCTTATTTGAGCAAAATTCCTTTTCTCGGACGATTATTTCAGGGTACCTCCAAGCGCGCTGTTAAAAAGAATTTGATGGTTTTTATTCATCCTCGTATTCTGCGGGATGATGCAGACGTTGCTGAAAATACCGGACGTTATTACAAAAATATGCGGAATTCCCAAGAGTCGTTTAATCAAAATGAATTAAATGATTACTTGCGCATAGATAAATCTGCGCCACAGCTGGATCCATGGGATGGGAATTCAGGTAATACAAAGCCAGTGGCAGTGCCAAAACCTGCAGTACAGCAGCCTGCTGCGACGCAGATGCAGTGATCGACAATGGAAGATTTGGCGCAAATGGTTGATCCTAACCCGGGTGACGATAGCCTTAATGAGTCTGTTGTGCGTCGCTTGCCGTTTGGATTTTCGAAGCGCTTTGGTGTGTTGGTTGTACCGGGCACTTCCAGTCCTGTAAAACTGCTATGCCGTGATGATGCCAGTCCACAATCCTTGCTGGAAGCGCGGCGCGTTGTCGGGTTACCAGTGGTTTTTGAAAAAACAGATGCGGCACACTTTGATGTGCAGCTGTCGCGTGCATATGAAAATAATTCTGGTGAAGCCATGCAAATGGTGGAAGGTCTGGGGGATGATATGGATCTCGCCAGTCTTGCAGATTCTGTGCCGGAAACCGGTGACCTGTTGGAACAAGAAGACGATGCCCCGATTATTCGCCTGATTAATGCGTTGTTAACCGAGGCAGTCAAGCAGGATGCTTCTGATATACATATTGAAACATTTGAGAAACGTTTGATTGTGCGTTTGCGCACTGATGGCATATTGCGTGAGGTTGTACAGCCCAAACGTGCATTAGCGCCCTTACTCGTGTCGCGCATAAAGGTTATGGCCAAGCTTGATATTGCCGAGAAGCGCGTGCCTCAGGATGGACGTATTTCTTTGCGTGTCGCTGGCCGTGAGGTAGACATTCGTGTGTCGACAATGCCATCCAATAATGGTGAGCGTGTNNGACAAGCGCGCAGGTCGCCTGAATCTTAATGTGTTGGGTATGCAGCCGCGCGATCTGGAGTTGTTTGCAGAGTTGCTGAAACGTCCACATGGAATCATTCTGGTCACTGGCCCAACCGGTTCAGGCAAAACCACATCGCTTTATGCTGGTCTCAGCAGCATTAATGATGCAACAAAAANNGATGGTGGGTGAAATTCGCGATCTGGAAACAGCAGAAATTGCCGTGCAAGCCAGTTTGACCGGCCATCTTGTCTTGTCTACTTTGCACACCAATACAGCTATTGGTGCAGTGACGCGTTTGGTGGATATGGGTGTTGAGCCATTTTTATTGTCATCCAGTCTGGTAGGTTTGTTAGCTCAGCGTCTGGTGCGTGTATTGTGCCCGCATTGCAAAGAGGCGCATGTTGCCGATGCAGGTGAATGCGCCTTGTTGCAAGCAGATGCTAACAATCCACCAACGATTTATCGCGCGAAAGGCTGTGCGATGTGCAAACAGCAAGGTTATCAGGGGCGCACTGGTGTGTATGAACTGGTTGCTGTGGATGAAAAATTGCGTGAGTTGATCCACAACCGCGTATCGGAAGCTGAATTGACTGCATATGCCCGCACCAGAGGCCCTGGTATTCGTGACGATGGTCGCGTCCGAATCCTGGCAGGCCAGACTACGGTGGAAGAAGTCTTGCGTGTGACGCAGGAGGAATAAGCGCATGGCAGCTTTTGATTATGTGGCGCTGGATGGGAGAGGCAAACAAACCAAAGGTGTGCTGGAAGGGGATAGCCAGCGGCAGGTGCGCCAGCATTTGCGCGACAAGGGACTTGTACCTCTGTCAGTCGAGATGGCTGCCAAAGCAGCGGGACATGCATCGGTAAAAAAATTCAGTTTTGGATTTGGTCAGGCGATCAGTGCACGTGATCTTGCATTGCTGACACGTCAAATGGCGACATTGGTGCAAGCTGGCTTGCCGATTGGCGAAGTCTTGACCGCCGTTGCACAGCAGACTGAAAAGCCGCGCATCCAGAGCATGATGATGGCTGTGCGTTCGAAAGTTCTCGAGGGTTACACACTGGCAGATAGTCTGGCTGAGTATCCGCGTGCGTTCCCGGGTTTGTACCGCGCCACGGTTTCTGCTGGTGAGCATTCCGGGCACTTGGATCTGGTATTGAATCGTCTGGCGGACTACACAGAGTCAAGTAAGGAAACCAAGCAGAAGATACAGGGTGCAATGGTGTATCCAGCTTTTCTGGTTGTATTTTCTATCGCAATTGTCTCTTTGTTAATGATCAAGGTAGTGCCTAATGTCGTGGAAGTATTCAGTGGTACAGGGCAAGCGTTACCCGGCATTACTCAGGCTTTGATTGCAACCAGTGGGTTTTTTGTAAACTGGTGGTGGTTGGTGTTGCTTTTGCTTGCAGGTGTGGTCATGGGGCTGAATGCCTTGCTGCAGCAGCCAGCTATTGAATTGTCATGGCATAAAAAAATTCTGGTATTGCCAATGTTTGGCAAGTTGTCGCGCAATATCAATACGTCCCGTTTTGCCAGTACGCTCAGTATTCTTACGAGTTCCGGTGTGCCGCTGGTTGAAGCAATGCGTATTGCAGGTGAAGTCATGGCCAATCGTTGGCTGCAGACACGGGTGCGCGAAGCAACCCAGAAAGTCAGTGAAGGGGCGAGTTTGAAAAATGCTTTGCAACATGCGGGTTACTTTCCGCCGATGATGCTGCATATGATTGCCAGTGGGGAATCGAGTGGAGAGCTGGACACGATGTTGTCGCGTGTTGCCACCAGTCAGGAGCAGGATTTGCAATCATTTATAGGAATTGTAGTGAGTATTTTGCCGCCAATCCTTCTGGTTGTAATGGCAGGATTGGTACTAATGATTGTATTAGCTATTCTCTTGCCTATCATCCAGATGAATAATTTAATTACATAAATACATTATTTTTGACCTGAGGAATATTGATATGAAGTCTGTTAGAAAAGCGCAAGCGGGTTTTACCCTGATAGAAGTGATGGTGGTTATTGTTATCCTCGGCATACTGAGCGCATTAGTGGTGCCCAATATTCTCCACAAAGCTGGTGATGCACGCGTTGCGGCGGCAAAAAGTGATCTTGCAGCGATTGGCCAGGCACTGGATATGTATAAGTTGGATAACTCCAGCTACCCGACCAGTGATCAAGGTCTGGAGGCATTGGTCAGCAAGCCTTCAGGTACGCCCGAACCACGGAACTGGAATGCCAATGGATATCTGAAAAAACTGCCGGAAGATCCATGGCATCGCCAATACCAATACATTAGCCCGGCAGAAGGAGCGCCATATGAAATCAGTACACTTGGTGCTGACGGTCGCGAGGGTGGTGAAGGTGAAGATCAAGACCTCAGCAGTCTTGATCTGTAAATAAAGCGCGCACTTCTGTGCAATATCCCAGCAGGTTTGAATCTGGCTTTACTCTGCTGGAATTGATGATGGTGGTATTTGTGGTCGGCATTATGGCCGGCCTCACTGTTATGAGCATTGGCGGCAATGCAGAGCGTGAATTTTTGCGCGACGCTACCCGTATACAACAAATATTAATTATGGCTCAGGACGAAGCGCCTTTTGCGGGCGAAGAAATTGGTTTCTGGCTTGATCCTGAAGGTGAGTCGTACAGTTTCCTGGCATTTGATGATAAAAATTTTGGTTGGGAGCCGCTGGAAAAAGAGGGATTCACCGAGCATAAACTGCCAGAGCAATATGAAATCAATCTTGAAATATCTGGTGATCGTGTTGATCTCACCCGTATTTATAAAGAAGCTTACAAAACGTCAGATAAACTGGATAACTGGTTAACGGAAGAAAAGCCGAAAAAAAAATCTCCTGTGCCGCTATTGGTATTCTTTTCAGATGGACATTACACGCCGTTCAGCTTGCAAATCACTAGTCCGCATGTAAAAGACTTTTCTTACATTATTGAGGGTGATGGATTGGGAACTATGCATATCCGCCAATCGCATTCCGGTAAAAAAAAGAGAGCTTCTCGTGATTAAAAGTTTCTCTGTTGTCAGGATGCGCGGTTTCACGCTCATTGAAATCATGGTCGCCCTGATCATTTTTGCTGTGTTATCAGTCACGTTGTTGGTGAGGCTGGGGGACAGTATTCGTAGTGAACAATATCTGGAGAGCAAGACGTTGGCCAGTTTGATGGCGGAAAACGTATTGGCGGATATGCGTATCAAGGAAGAGTGGTCTGATGTTCGCAGTGATAATAGAACGGTGAATATGGCAGGTCAGCGTTGGGAAGTTAAAATAACAGTGACAGATACTGAAAATGAGAACCTGAGGCTTGTCAATGTGCAGGTTGGGCCTGACACAGGCCGCTCGCGGAAGGATAATTCTGTGTTTTCGCTCACTAGCTATATAGGGCGTTACTGATGTTGCCCCGGTTTTATTCCAAAAAGGGATTTACGCTAATCGAGGTAATGGTAGCCATCTCGATTTTTGCAGTGGTTTCCGCTGGGGTATACCGTGTTTTGTCTGCTATGGTGGAAACGCAAAGTAAGGTGGTGGCGCATTCCGAATCACTACGTGACTTGCAGCGCGCCCTGTGGTTGATATCAGTGGATATGAATCAAATGGTAATGCGTGATGTCCGCAAGCCAAACGATAATCGCTCACCGGCTTTGATTGCGGATGATGATAGTTATATTGTGCAGTTTACTCGGCAAGGTGCGCGTAATCCCTTGTTGTTGGCTCGTAGTGATATGGAGCGAGTGGCTTATTCAATTGGCCAGGATCCTGATAAAAATTCCCATAAAAACAAAAGCAAAAAATCGCGTCATCTATTGCGCCATACCTGGAGTGCGGTAGACAGAAGAGATAATGCCAAAGAAACAGTGCAAATGCTGTTTAAGGGTGTTGATGAGGTTCGTGTCGAATTTCTTGATGAAAAAGGCAATTGGAAAAGCGATTGGCCCGAAAAGAAAATGGACGACAAGGCGCATACCCGTAATTTACCAGCGGCTATAAAGCTGTTTATAAAGACAGAAAAATATGGCGATCTGGAAAGAGTATTCCAGATAGGAAATGTAATACACAAGCAGAAAGCCAAGCAAGATGGCGTGCAGCAGGATCAGGCGCCATGATAGACATAAAATTTCAGCGTGGCATAGCAGTGATTACTGTCTTGTTAGCACTGGCCATTGGCGTATTGATCTGTTCTGAAGTCATCATGCGTGTTTACCATGGTGTTAAACGTTCTGGTAATCATTTTAATACCCAGCAAGCTTGGGAGTATGCGCTTGGAGGAGAAGCATGGGCTCGCCAGCAGTTAAACGAAGATATTGAAAAAGATAAAAAGACGTCAAGAGTTGACCATTTGCTGGAAAAGTGGGCTGTAGCCGGGCAGAAAATGGATATTGAAGGCGGATCAATACAAATTGACATTTATGATATGCAGTCACGTTTCAATCTCAACAACCTGATAACTGAAGATGGGGCTATTGACCCTGTTCAAGTGAACATCCTGAAAGAAATGTTCTCTTATCTTGGTGTGCGTCCTGCATATGCAGATATGGCAGCCCGGTGGGCAAGCTATGCTGATGACACTGATAATATGTACGATTCTGACAAGAACCCGTATCGTGCTGGTGATACGCAGTTTGGCAGCGTATCTGAAATGCGTCAGCTGAAAGATATCGAGATGAAAGAATACCGGCGTATGCAGCCATTTCTATCGGCGCTGCCTGTGCCAGTTACGATTAATATCAATACGGCACCTGGGCCGGTGCTGGCCAGTATGACCGATAACTCTGAGCAGACTGTTGAGCGACTCAAGTCTTTTATTGAACAGCGCAAGTTACAGCTTAATGGCTATTCTTCACCTGACAACTTCATTAGTGGAATGGGCATACAGGATGAGGAAATTGTCGACATGTTGGGCGTCAGTAGTGAATATTTCGAGGTGCGTGTCATTGTCGAGTATAACGGCAGGAAAGTATGGCTGGTCTCGACACTTTTCCGCGATGATCAAACGGGTGAAATCAGCTTGTTGTCACGTGACACCAGCCAGCGGTTTTCGTTGGGGAACTCCCTGCTGATTGATGATTCCAATTCAACAGATACTGCCAAGGATGCATCCAGCAACGAAGAGGCTGAAGAGCAGGCGGATGAGGGTGATGGTGAGGATAAACAAGATGGTCAATAATGCCGTTTGCTGTAGGGCGATATGAAGCAGGTGTGTAAATGAAGCAATTGGTGATTCGCGTGCTGTGGCCGCAAGCCCGGCAATCCGTCGAGCAGTGGCAATGTGAATACTGTCTTTTGCCGCCAGCTGACGGCGAAGATAGCCAGGTTCTGTGTCTACCTGAAGCCTTCCAACAGGCAGCTGTCAGACAGTTGGAGGGTGATATGGATGTTACCGTATTGCTGCCTGGAGAACTGGCTATCCTGAATTGTGTGCAATTGCCAGCACGTAGCCAGCGCCAGGCTTTACAGGCATTGCCATTTGTTGTTGAGGAGCAGCTGGCAGATGACATAGAGAAAGTGCATCTCTCTGTCGGGCATCGTCTGGATGACGGTCGTTGGCCTGTGCTGGTGGTAGATCTTGCCATTATGGCGTCATTGATGGACATCTGTGACCAGACAAATCTTCGCTTGAAAGCAATATATGTTGATGCGCAAATGTTGCCAGCCAGTAATGGGCGATTGTCAATTTTGATGCATGACGACCGTGTCCTGTTTCATTCTTCACAGGCTGCTGCTGTATTTGATCACGCAACTGCTGCCAGCATGATCCACTTTTTACTGGGCGAATCAGTCGTCAGTGATGTGCAGATTCAATTTCAGGCCGAAAATGAACAGCAGGCATTATTGGCGCAACAATTATCAACTGAATTCAGTGCATTGGGCGAAACACAGGTGGCTATGGAAGCTACAGTAGTGCCAATGCTAGCGGCATCACTTTTGCCTGCTAATGCATCAGCTATCAATCTGTTACAAGGACGTTTCACAGTCCGCCAGGTGTCCAGCCGATTACCCTGGTGGCAGATGGCTGCAGCGATGGCACTCTTCCTCTGGATTGGGCAGCTGGCTTTGCAGATAGGTAGTGGTGGGTATTTCAATTACCACGCCAATCGTCTGGAAAAATCTGCCGAGGAGCAATACCGGAAGTTGTTTCCGGATGCGCGCCATGTCACCAATCCGCGCAAGCGCCTCGAAGCACGTTTGTTGGAGGGTGCTAATACTGCGGGTGAGAATTCGTTTGCGAGATTATTCAGCAGCAGCGTTCAGGCACTCAATTCTTTACCGGATCACGAAGGTCTGACGATTGAAGAGTTACGCTATGAAAGCGAGCAGGGACAACTGGAGCTTGAGCTGAAAGCCAGCTCAATTGATCAACTTGACCAGCTCAAACAGGCGTTGGGCAAATTGGGGCTGTCTGGCAGAATTTCCTCTGCAAACGATAGTGATGGCAGCATCAGTGGTCGTATGCAAATTGGTAAAGAACTATGAATATGAACGCTGTGAAAGCATTAGGGCAGAAGCTTCGCCAACGCTTTGAAGCCTTGCCCACCAATGATCAACGTGCTTTAGCAATCATGGCGGCTGTCGTTGGGTTGACGCTGCTGTATTTTTCCTTGTCCTGGACGCGTGATTACCAGCAGGCCGCTATTCTGCATTATCAGGATATGAGCGAAGACAGCCGCTGGATCGAGCTTAATCTGCCGCAGCTCCGCAATCTGGCCAATGCTGCTGTGCAGCCAGGTGCCGCCGGCGCGCCAGATGCCTCGCTGATTAACAGGGCAACGACTTCCGCCAAACCTTTCGGCATTGTTTTCAAGCGCTTCCAGCCTGAGGGTGAAACCGGCTTGCGTTTATGGATAGAGGGCGCAGAGTTTGATCAGTTAATCCGTTGGGTGGCTGCATTGGAACAGCAGGGTATCCAGTTGGACCAGCTGGATATTGATAAGCAAGCCAAGCTGGTAGGTGTGGTGGACGCGCGGGTATTGCTGTCTTTAAAAATGTGATGCGCATCACATTTTTCTGCCTATGGGTTGTTAGCTTCCGGTAATGCCTATCTTTTATAGTTCCATAAGCCTATAAAGATTGGGTCATCATCAGGAGCAATTACCATGAAAGTTTTTAGCAAGAAAATATTGGCTGTATCAGTGTTATTGGCAGCAGCTGGCCCCGGTACAGCTGTGATGGCAGGCACTACTGCAGCGGTTAGCGTGACGCCACTAAAAATAGTCGGGAATGCTGCTAGCGCAGATGTCTCTCTTTCAAAAGGTGGGCTGCATTCAGCGTTTGAATCTGATGCTACTAATCTGGTATTTGGTGACAGTAATTTTGCGCGTGATATTTTCTTTCGTCTCGGTGTGTCCACCATTACAAGAATCAGTGTGAACAGTCTTGGGCAAGAAGCAAAAAACACTGATGTGGCAGTCAGCTGGTTTGATAATGACAACCATGCCGACAGCAATAATCCGGCAATATCTTCCGATGGCAAGTTGGTGGTGTTTGAGTCCCAGGCTAATAATCTGGATAGATTGACCCTGGACACCAATAACGATGTTGTCAATAACGCTAATAACAACACTGGTGTAGATATTTTCTTGCGTGATGTGGCCAAGAAAAAAACTTACCGCTTGAGTGGTGTTCTTGATGGCGCTGATGGAGTAACACCGGGCCAGCTTGATGTAGATGGCAATCCAGTTTTAAGTATTGATGCGCCATGGAAGGTAATGGTGCAGGGTAATGAGCGGAGTAGTAATCCTGCTATTGCTGGAACTGCAAAACAAGCGTGGGTGGCTTTTGAATCCAAGGCAACCAACTTGAGCAGTTTGACGACGACTACGGGGCGTACACATATATATGTGGTTGACCTTAAAACCAAAAAAACCGAGTTAATCAGTGCTACGCATGATCCGGTAACTGGTGCTCCATTGGTTGAATCGGGCACGAGTGCATTTGCGCCAGCTATTTCTCCAGATGGACGTTTTGTGGTGTACCAGAGCACATCAACGAATCTGGTTACTTCGCCAGCTACGCAACCCAATGGATCAATCGATATTTTTATTTATGATCGCAAGCTTTTTGCTACGTATCAGCTGAGTGGTCTTGTGGGTGCGGTTTCGCCTACCGGTGGTTATACCATTGCAACAGAAGCAGATGATGATAGCAGTGCGGCTTCCATTGCCGGTGGTGGAAAAAGTAAAACCAAGAGCTACATGATAGCGTTTGAATCTCGTGCGACTGATCTTGATGTTATTCCTGGTGCGGATACAGATGGCGACAGGGATGTATTTGTGGTGGAGTTTGCGGCTATTGATCCCAAGAATCTCAGTTCAGCTTTTGAGATCAAATCAGTCAAACGAATTAGCGCACCGGTGGATAGCGTGACGGGCTTGATTAGCGGCCCAGCGGCCGATCAGGGTGATGATACAGCGGCAGACAACCGTGCTCCTGTTATTGCTGGCACTAATTTGGCCTACAAAGTGGCATTCCGATCCACGGCAGATAACCTGCTGTCGGATCCGCTGTCTTTGTACTGGAATATAGACAGCAACCAGACTGAAGACACCTACGTTTATACCAACACTACCCGGACATTTGATCGGGCTAATGTGGATGTTGCTGGTGTACAGGGTACAGTTAATGCCAATAACCCGACTATATCCCCGGATGGTAAAGCGGTAGGCTTTGATACATCTGATGAATTTCTTGTGCCTGAATTATTCGGCAATGATGCCACTTTTACGCAGGCTTATGTCCGTAAATTGTAAGTAGCACTATGAAATAAAAAAGCCCGCAACAGCGGGCTTTTTTATTTAGTAAATATTTATGGTTTGTAACCAAAGCCTTCAGGCATGCTCCGCAAATATATATCTTGCTGGGGAAAAGGAATGCTGATTCCAGCTGCCTGAAATTGTTTATAAATTCCCAGACAAAGTCGGCTATTGATTTCATTGATAATCTCGCCGTTACTGACCCAGGCTCGTAATTCAAAATCCATACTACTGGGTCCAAAACGCACAAAAAAAGCTACAGGCTGTGGATCGTCCAGCACATCACTGTTTTCCTGCGCCACTTTGACCAGCGTATCAATAGCCAGCTGGGGGTCAGTGCCATATGCAACACCGATAGGAATAGTGATGCGTCGCTCCTGATCTGAATGCGTCCAGTTAATGACCTGTGCAGAAACCAGTTGCCCATTCGGCACAATTACTTCAGCTCCATCAAATGTGCGCACAACGCTGCAGCGCATACCAATATTCGCCACTTTTCCATTAACGCCGCTGCACTGGATAATATCCGCCTGCTTGATTTTTTGTTCGAAGAGTAAAATCAGGCCAGAAGTGAAATTATTGACAACATCTTGCAAGCCAATTCCGATACCCACGCCCAATGCGCCAGCCATAATAGTCAGTCTTGACATATCAATGCCGGCAATGCTGATGGCTGTCATGAATCCTGCCAATACAATGCAGTATTGTGTCAGTGTTGCAACAGCTTCAGGTACGCCGCGTGCCCATTTGGCACGTGGTGCAATATCTTCTACAAGCACAAAGCGCAGTAACTGTGAAATTTTGAAAGAAAGCCAGATAGTAAATGCGACTGACAACATGTCGCCGAGAGAAAAGGAAATACTGCCGATACTCAAGTCTTTATTAATGATTTGCTGGGCGGTGTCTACAATGCTGTCGCGAAGAGCTAAACGCTTTAATGCAAAGTTTATCCAGCTGAACAGGCAGACTATATTTGTTAACTTGCGCATAAAGCGAAGAATAGTAATGCGGTTGCGGCTGATGAGCAGGCTGGAATTGCTGCTCGGCATATAAATAGCAGCAGTCATCAAATCGCCAATCACGCCAGCCACCACCACCAGCCAAAGGCCTGCATAAGCTGAGTAGGCTACGCCGGTTAGAAGAAATTGTGCTAATGAAACTGCGCCGGTAATACAGCCTATTACGGCAGCCAATGTGGCAAATAGTGCTAACCAGACTGCTGCACGTAAAAAACGCCACTCAAATGACTTCCTTTCATCTGAAGCGGTAAATTTTATTAACGCATGGCTGCAGCCTATCAGCCCAATAGTGGCGCTTACTAAAAGCCAAAGTCTTTGTAATCCTGGTATAGAGTGGGTATGTATAGACAGTGTGTTGATAATAAAAAAAACAGAAACAAGCCAGGCAAGAGGGTGCATTATAGGCAATAGCCGTGGGAACCCTAGTCGGATGACAGGAACAAATAAAAGAAGAGACATGCCGGTATAAATCAATTGTGGCGGATTTGGAAGTATCAAAGTTGCAGAGGCTACTCCGATACTTATCATGGTTGATATAGGGCGATCCACTAGTGGGAGTTTCATCGCCAATCCCATTTGTGTTTCTTCTTTTCGCTTGGTGTTAACTCTAACTCGCCAGATGAAAAAACCTACCATTAAAACTATTGAAAAAACAATGGCTATCCTGTTGGTATTTTGTTTCATGTAAAAAATAGCCAACTTTTCCTTGTTGCTTAACGATTGTTCATTGTTAGATTGTGGTTTTAAATCTTCCCCTGACATTTCCCATATTGGATGTTGGAAGTTTCTAAAAAGATTGTCGCGTAAATAGCTCTCACTACCTTTAAGGGCTATTAATTCCTGGTCAATAATATTGATTAGCTCTTGGCATTCCTTGTCCATGCTAATTGTTTCTTGAAGGGGTGCGGTAAGAAATTTTCTTGCGCGATAAATGCTATTAATTGAGTTGTTTATGTCAGATCCCTTGTAATTTAACTCGGAATTTATTTCAACCTGTGTTTTTATTATTTTCCAGCGATCTTCTTCGCTGCTTAATTGAGATAATGCGCTTTCCAGTTCAGATGCTCTTGCTTTGAATCTTTGTTGCGCCTTGAGTAGTTGCTCATTGATAAAGCGCCATTGGTTCTGGTTGGCGTTGAGCTGGTCTATATTTGCTCTAGAATTATTGATCAGGGAGGCAGCATCAACTTGCAGTGACAGTATTTGTTTTCTTGCATTAGTCAGTTGGTCTGCAAGTAATTCCAGGTCCAATGGTTGTACGGCAATGCCTGAGAGTTGCCCGATCAGTTTCTCGGTAGTGGCTGCTTGGTCGGCAATTTGTGTCAGTGAGATATTTTGTGCTGAGACGGATAGAGCAGCGGCTTCTGTTACTTTCGTGGGTTCTTGTGCGGGCAATAGAGAAGGCAGCACCAGAGTAAACAAAGCGACCAATAGCTTTAGCAAAGAACGATGTGTCATATGGGCCTCGCGGCTGAAACAATATACTTGGGTAATTGTAGCAGCAAGGGTCGTTAATCGGGCTTGCCTGCGTCTATGGAGTGCAAGAATGGCCTGGCGACCTCGATCTCGGCGACAAAGCCNNAAGAATGGCCTGGCGGCCTCTATCTCGGCGACAAGGCTGGGCTGCTCTTCGCGAAATCTTGCCTCAAAGGTCAGATTGACCCCTGATCCTACTTTGGCATTAACGTGGGGTTTTCCGCTTCTTTCTGCAATGCGTGTGCCGGTGATATATTCTGCAATCCGGTCGACAACTTCTTCAGGGGATTTCTGCAAGTCTTCATACCATGAAATAAGATACGGCGTCTCTTGCCGGTTAAGAAACTGGCAAAGAAATTTTTCCTGTTGCAATAGTTTTTTTGCCCAATTTTGTATTTTTAAGCCATTGTATTCGACGGTATTATTGCTGTTGATTGTATTGCTTGCATGAAAAAAACCCGTTTCTGTGGCTAGAAAAAGAGATACAGCCTGAGAAATAATATTTTGGCGAAGTTGCAAAATATATATTGGATTATTAAATACAGCATTTATATTAACTAGCTCAATTAGTAGAGACAGGTGTTTTGCGGTGAGTTCTGCGCCGAAAAATCCTTCTGCGCTTTTATGACGATCTTGCAGGGCGGAGCAGTATTCATAAATATTTTCGCTTTTTCTATAAAATCCATTCATGGCAGACTGCATAAGATCCGGATTGAACCATTCGCTTGGTCTTCCCAGTATTGTCCTGT
>DDBK01000007.1:7443-22600 GCA_002333095.1 Cellvibrionales bacterium UBA2034 | reverse complement strand
TGATGCATTGAAAAAAGCCGGCCACGATATCGTGCTGGCCCCAACAGCGCCCGCTAACCCGCTGGATCGCGCCGAAGGTTGGCGCTATCTCTCGCGATTGACGCGCGGGGCCCTGGAATCCATGCTCGAGGCGGCGGACACGCAAGCGCCGGAGTTCTCCCGCGCCGTGCATGAAACCATCAAGATGGGCATGGATAACCCGGACAATATTTATCTCGCCGCGCCAGTCAATGGCAATTTCACCTACCGCATTACCGGCACGCGCGGCACGGTGCATTACCTGGGCTTTGGTGCGCAATCCGGCGGCTATGGCAAGACGGCTTCGCTGGATACGTCCGGCTATCTTGAAGCAAAAGATATGCAGATCAATTCGGACGGTTCGTTCGAGGTGATTGCGTCCAGCACGCCGCATGAAGGCAACTGGTTGCGAATGGCACCTGAGTCGCGCCTCATCCAGGTGCGCCAGACGCGCATGGACCACAAGAAAGAAATCCCGGCGCAAGTGAAAATCGAGCGCATTGATGGCCCCAACCAGCCGCGTCACCTCATTGCTGAACGCGTAGACAAGGCGCTTGCGGGTGCTGCGATGTTTATCGCCGGGTCTGCGGGTTTGTTTGCGCGCTGGACGGAAGATTTTCGCCAGCATCCCAACACATTGCCACGCTTCAATCCGGATGTGGCACTGGCGGCTGGCGGTGACCCGAACATCGCTTACTACCACGGTTATTTTTCACTGGCTGATGATGAAGCTCTGGTAGTGGAGTTCACGCCGCCTGAATGTGATTTCTGGAATCTGCAATTGGCAAACTACTGGCTGGAAAGCCTGGACTACCGTTACTTTCCTGTACACGTCAACAAAGGCACGGCACATTACAACGCAGATGGCTCAGTGCGCATTGTGATTTCAAAAAGCACGATTTCAAAAAATCAGGTGAATGCGCCGAACTGGCTGGATACTTGCGGCCGCAATGAGGGCACGATGTGCTTGCGCTGGATCCGCGCTAGTGAGCATCCTCAGCCACAAGCCCGTGTCGTTAAAATATCAGATATCTGAAGGATTATTTGTATGAGTGAAGCTGCTTTTGATTTGCCCACGCTGCTGGCAGAAGCCTCCGCTGCTGCAGGGCTGGATGATTTTGGCCCGGACGATTTCAGGGAAGGGCTGCAAAAGTTGATAGAGACGTACACAACCAACGGTTTTGATGAGCGCGGTGTAAAACGCAACCGTAAGCGGTTGGTCAAGCTGCTACAAGTGCGTTTACGGATGGAGGCTGCGTGGAAAAAACACCCTGAAATCCGTGATGTGCAAATCAAGTCGCCGATGTTGTTGACCGGCTTGCCTCGCACGGGCACATCCGCGTTACTGAACTTGCTGTCACAAGATCCTGCCGCGCGTCCTCTGAAATTATGGGAAGGTATGAGCCCGGATCCTTTACCTGGCAATCCCCCTGAATGCGAAGATCCGCGTTATGTGCAGCTCAAAGCCTTCTATGAGGAAGCGCACAAGAAAAATCCTGATTTTGATAAAATCCATTTCACCAGTGCAGATACGCCGGAAGAGTGTATCCATTTGTTGAACCATACATTCCAGGATGTGCAGTTTGGTGTCGAGACGATGATGGAGCCTTATGGTTCCTGGTTCCAGCAACAGGACCATATGCCGAGTTACCGTTATTACGCGGATATCTTGCGTATGTTGCAGTGGCAGCGTCCGGGTGAGCGTTGGTTGTTGAAAACGCCAGGGCATTTATGGGCGCTGGATTGTCTGGTAAAGCTGTTTCCGGATTGTTCGATTATCATCACGCACCGCAATCCGCTGGAATGCGTCACCTCTTATGCCAGCATGATGGAATCGATGTTGATCGGGCGCGATTTTGACCGCAAACAGTTTGGTCCAGTCGTGATGGAATATCTGGCGCGCAAGATGGAATCCAGTTTGCGTCAGCGTGAAAGCATTTCGCCAGACCGTATTATCGATTTGCAATTCAATGACTTTATTGCAGACGGGGTTGGTACTGTCCGGCGTATCTACCAGCATTTCAATATTGTCATGACGGCAGATACTGAAAGGCGTTTCCAGCAGTATGCAGACGAGCACCCGATGGGCAAACATGGCAAGCACGACTACCGCTTAGAGGAGTACGGCCTCACCGAACAGCAGATCCTCGATCGCTTTGCTTTCTATATCAAACGCTTCAGTATTCCGATGGCGTGAGCCATCATTCATTCGTCAGGGAGATAATGGGCATGAACAACAAGCGGTTATACGTGATAGCGCTAGTGGCAGTTAGCCTGTTGGCCATTGCGGGGTGCAAGAAAAAAGATGCGGTAACAAAAGAAATCGAGTTGCCGCAGGGGCAGATCCACCTGGGCGCCCAGTGGGTAGACGGCGCGTTATGGATCGAGAGCTTTGATCCCAAAAGCGCCACGTGTACGTTCAGCGAATACTATGCAGGAAAGATCGTTGAAGAGACGACAATCACCTTCAAGAACTGCCGAACCGGTCTGGGAGGGCCGATGGTGCGTCCGACGCTACAGGGTGGAATGCCCGGCCGGCCCGGCGTGAACCGTCCTGTCATGAACAATCGTCCCGAAGCGGGGCAGCCCCAGGCGATCCAGCCACAATCAATCAATACACAATCAATCCAGCCGCAATCAACCGCTCCTGCCGTTGCTCCCGCTGGCAATTCAGGCAAACCAGCAGCCAGCCAACCTGTTGCCCCGGTGCCCAAGGGCTAATATCCTAGCCCACCCTTGGTTCCCCCCCCGGCAAAGGTAGCCCTCGCCATGAATACACCAGACGATATCAAGTATCTCGCTACGCACCAGTGGGGGCGTCTGGAAGGCGATGGTACGGTCACAATGGGCATTACTGACTACGCCCAGAGCCAGTTAGGTGACGTGGTCTTTGTCGACTTGCCTGCTGTTGGTTCGGAGCTGGTGCAAGCATCTGATGCGGGTGTTATCGAGTCGGTCAAAACAGCATCGGACCTGTTTGCACCAGTGTCTGGCAGGGTTATCAAGATCAACCCGGCTCTGGAGGATACCCCGGAGATCGTCAATGATTCACCCTACGATAAAGGCTGGTTGTTGCGAATACAGCCTGATGATGTTGGTGCTGAATGGGGCCAATTACTGGATGCCGAAGGTTACAGCCAGGCGGTGCAGGCTGAAGAAGACAGCTGAACTTCGGGAGGATGTAGCGCTAGCCGTCCATATATGGATTGAACTTGCCCGCACTTTTGCCCTCAAATACCACAGTGTTAGACTGATTCCCCTGACGGAGGAAGATATATATGAACAAGGCTCTGATCCCAGCCCAGGTACTGGCGCCCAGCATGGGGCTGACCAGCTACTCGCAGGCGATCAATGGCATACCGATCCTGACGGCAGACGAGGAGCGCAAGCTCGCCGAGGATTTGTATTATCGCGAAGATCTGGAAGCGGCCCGCCAGTTGGTGTTGTCGCACCTGCGTTTTGTGATGCACATTGCGCGCAGCTACAGCGGATATGGTTTGCCACAGGCAGATCTGGTGCAGGAAGGTAATATCGGCTTGATGAAGGCAGTCAAGCGCTTCAATCCCGAGAAGGGCGTGCGCCTGATTTCCTTTGCAGTGCATTGGATCAAGGCCGAGATACATGAATACATCTTGCGCAACTGGCGCATCGTGAAGATTGCTACGACCAAGTCGCAACGCAAACTGTTTTTTAATCTGCGCAGCGCCAAGAAAAGTCTGGCGTGGTTGTCCAATGACGAAGTGCATGCTGTGGCAAAAGATCTTGGCGTGGCCGTCAGTGATGTGCGTGAAATGGAAGGACGTCTCTCCAGCTATGACGCATCATTCGATGCCAGCCCGGATGACGATGACGAGCAGGCTTTTGTAGTGCCGGCCAGTTATCTTGAAGCGCACGACAGCGATCCTGCCTTGCAGTTGGAAAATGATAACTGGGAGGCAGAGAGTACCCACCAGTTGGCAGCAGCAATGGAAAAACTCGATGAACGCAGTCGCGATATCTTGCAGCAGCGCTGGCTGAATGATGACAAGGCGACCCTGCATGAAATGGCTGCGCGTTATAATGTGTCAGCCGAGCGCATCAGGCAGCTGGAACAGAATGCGATGAAAAAATTGCGGGAATCGATGGACTTATAAAATAAGTTCTTCAACCAGCGCACAGAGTCTCTGGAGTGCGCCGCGATTATTGTCTGCTACTGCTTTTGCGCGTTCNNGTGTCAGCATCATGCGCAATGGTCAATGCATCGTTTTTCCGCAACAAGCGTTCGATTTCTGAAAAGTTGAAAATATGGGGCCCGCTGATAACAGGGCATGCCCAGGCTGCTGGTTCGATGAGGTTGTGTCCGCCCACAGGGATCAGGCTACCGCCAACAAATGCAACATCTGCTGCCCCATAAAACATCAGTAGCTCGCCCATGGTGTCGCCGATGACAATGTCGGTATTGATGTCAACAGCACTGGGTTTGATATCAACGGCAATATGCGCGCTGCGTTTTTCTACATGCCAACCTGCTTGCAAACATTGTGTGGCGACGCTGTTAAAACGCTCTGGATGTCGTGGTACCAGTGCCAGCAATAAACGGGGAAATTTTTTCTTTAGTGATGCAAAAGCCTGCAGGATAATCTCGTCTTCGCCCGGGTGTGTGCTAGCCGCCAGCCATATCTTTCTCGATTCATTGGCTGACCATTGCTGGCGCAACACAGCAGCCTTGTGACGGATATCGTCATCCAGATCCAGATCAAATTTTATAGAACCGGTCACGGCCAGTTTTTCACGTGCCAATCCAAGATGTATAAATCTTTCAGCATCAGTTTGTTGCTGTGCAGCAACCATACTGATGTCTGCCAGCATCGTGCGTGTCAGTGTCGCCAGTTTTCCATACCCACGCGCAGACCTTTCCGACAGCCGCGCATTAGCCACCATCACGGGAATTTTTCTAGCGCCGCAGCTGTGTAACAGGTTAGGCCACAATTCTGTTTCCATAATGATGCACAGCGAAGGGTGCGTGCGTTTGATAAATGCAGAGAGAAAAACCGGTAGGTCATAAGGCGCATAAACATGAAAGGCACAGTTACCCAATGTGGCACGCACACGTTCAGAGCCAGTGGGTGTAGTGGTGGTAATAACCCACTGCCAATCCGGATTTTTTGACTGGAGTGATTTAACCAGGGGCACAGCGGCCAGTGTTTCGCCTACAGACACAGCATGTAACCAGATAACCGGCCTGTTGCGATCAAAGGCTGGTGCATCAAAGCGGCCAAAACGTTCCAGCCATCGGTAGCGATAGGCAGGTGCCAGACGCGAACGCCACAGCAACCGCAGCAGGATGAGCGGCAGCAGCAACGTATAGACGATGGTGTATAGCAGTCGAGGCATGGTATTGGTGTGTTGTCGTTTGCGGTAGTTTTGAGTGTCAGGGCAGGATAGCGATGCCCCCTGTATAATGCCAGACTCGTTACGAGAGCCCGCTTGCATGAGCCAGCCAGTTCAGGATATCCATGTCGATATCGCCATTATCGGTGGCGGCGTTGCTGGCCTATGGTTGCTGAACCGTGCGTGCAATGCCGGCTACAACGCTGTCCTGTTTGAACAGCAAGCGCTGGGCACAGACCAGACCGTGGCCTCCCAAGGCATGATCCATGGCGGTGTCAAATACACACTGGGAGGCGCATTGTCTGGTGCTTCAGAATCTATTGCGGATATGCCTGCGCACTGGCGGCTTTGCATGTCGGGTAAAGGGGATGTTGATTTGCGCGGTGCCAGGATTCTTAGTGACCATTTTTATATGTGGTCGTCGCAGGGTACGGTATCAAAAATCACGACATTCCTTGCCAGCAAGGCATTGCGTGGGCGTGTCGATGCGCTGAAAAAAAATGACTATCCGCCGATATTTCATAATGCTGCTTTCAAGGGGTCATTGTACAAGCTGGTGGATATGGTGCTTGATGTGCCATCACTGCTGGACATTTTACGTAAGCCATATGCAGACAGGATTTTTGCCATAGACTGGCAGCAATCGCAATTGCAAAAAAAGGATTCAGGCGCAACGATTATTTCTAATGCCGGAAATGAATCTGTGCGGATCAACAGCCAGTTGACTGTGCTGGCTGCAGGCAAGGGCAACGGCGAACTTTTACAAAAACTGGATGTAAAAAAACCAGCCATGCAGTTGCGCCCGTTGCAGCAGGTGATGGTACGCCATCGTCATCATCATGCACTGTATGCACATTGTGTTGGTACGGATAGCAAGCCGCGCCTGACAATTTCTTCGCATCGTGATGGCGAATATACCGTCTGGTATCTGGGTGGGCAATTGGCAGAAGAGGGCGCGTCTTTGCCGCCAGATATTTTGATAGAACGAGCCAGAAAGGAATTGCAAACACTGTTTTCCTGGTTGGACTGGACAGAAGCTGAATGGGCAACATTGCCGGTTGAGCGTGCAGAGCCTGCGCAGCCCGGCATGTTACGCCCGGATAATGCCTGGTTATCTGCATGTGAAGGATTGACGCACTGTGTGGTGGCTTGGCCAACCAAATTAACGTTGGTGCCGAATCTGGGCAATTTGCTGATGGATTACCTTACGCAACGAACAATAGTTCCGTTGCACAACGATAAAATACCTTCTGGATTCCTGCAGCTTGACACGATTGCGCCCACGCCATGGCAGCATCCGGAATGGAAAAAAGTATGACAATGTTTTATCGCCAGTTAGGCAGTACCGGTATGCAGGTCAGTGCACTGGGTTTTGGCACTGTCAAACTGGGACGCAGTGAAGGCGTCAAATACCCGCATGCTTTTCATATCCCCGATGACAATGAAGCGCGTGCGTTGCTGGCGCTGGCGCGCGATCTTGGCATCAATCTGCTGGATACAGCGCCGGCATATGGCAACAGCGAAGAGCGGCTTGGAAAATTACTGAAAGATGATCGCAAGGAATGGCTGATCTGTAGCAAGGTGGGTGAAGAATTTATCGATGGCGAATCCAGTTTTGACTTTTCAGAACAGCATACGCGTCTAAGTGTCGAGCGCAGCTTGCGCCGATTGAAAACGGATTATATCGACATGGTGTTGGTGCATTCTGATGGCAACGATGCCGATATCATCCACAACAGTGCTGCACTGCAAACATTGGCAGACCTGAAGCAGCGTGGGTGGATTCGTGCATTCGGTATGTCTACCAAGACAGTGGAAGGGGGATTGCTTGCCGCCGCTCAATCCGATGTGGTGATGGTGACATACAACCTGAATGAGCGTGACGATGTGGCCGTGCTGGATTATTGCCGCGATCACAGGAAAGGGGTGCTGATCAAGAAGGCGCTGGCGAGCGGCCATCGCTGCGACGGTGATGCGGTGGCGGAAGCGCTGGCCATGATCTTTGCCCATGCTGGCACCAGTGCTGCTATTGTCGGTACGATCAATCCCGGGCATTTGCGCGATAACGTAGGGAAGCTGCCACTTTGAGAGGCCGGCCAAATCCCCTAGACTAACCGCCGTTTCCCCTCATCCATTTTTAACTATCCACCTGCATTCAATGGAGCTTGGCTATGACAGACACAATCAAATGGGATCACACGGTCGATGTACTGGTGGTGGGCTCCGGCGGCGGCGCGATGGTGGCGGCGATCCGCGCAAAAGATAACGGTGCAGAAACGTTGGTGATCGAGAAGACTGACAAGTATGGCGGCAACACAGCCATGAGCGGTGGTGTGATCTGGGTGCCAAACAGCCATTTGATGGCAGCCAAGGGATTGCAGGACAGCGCTGAAAAAGGTTTTCAATATCTCAAGAGTTTGATTGGTGATGCCGTACCTGATGCGCGCATTCGTTCCTATGTTGAAAAAGCGCCAGAGATGTTGAAGTGGCTGCACGACAAAACAGCAATGCGTTTTGAGTCCCTTGAATTGTACCCGGATTATTATCCCGGCTCTCCTGGCTATATGGAGGGTGGTCGCAGCCATGATCCGAAAGCATTCAATGCCGCACAATTGGGCAATGAATTTGAAAATCTGCGCGGCCAGCATCCCCAAACGTTGATCTACAATATTTTCACCATGGAAACGATGGAGTTTCGTGCGGTATTCAAGAAAGAGAAAGGCTGGGTTGGCGTATTTATGCGCGTGTTTTTTGAGTGGCTGTTTGATCTTGGCTATCGCCTGAAATTCAAGAAACGTAGTCGGCGATTGACTCTGGGAAATTCTGTTGCAGGTTCGCTGCGAAAATCCATGCTGGATAGAAAAATTCCGTTGTGGCTTAACTGCGGTCTGAAAGAGCTGATCGTAGAAGACGGAAAAGTTGTGGGTGCTGTTGCCGAGAAAAATGGCCAGCCATTTCGTATTCGCGCTAAAAAAGCTGTAATTCTGGGTGCTGGTGGATTTGAAAGAAACCAGCAAATGCGTGAACAATATTTGCCAGGCCCTACCCANNCCTACCCATACGTCGTGGACAACAGGTTCCCCCGGTAATACCGGCGATGCACATCGCGCCGGCATTTCGATCGGTGCGGATATAAAATTTATGGATGACGCATGGTGGGGGCCAACTGTCGTGGTGCCGGGCGAAGCGCAGGCGCGCATGATGATTGTTGAAAAATCATTGCCAGGCTGTGCTTTTGTCGACATGAATGGTAAGCGTTATACCGACGAAGCGGCTCCGTATATCACCGTTGTGCAGGATATGTACAAGCGTGAGCGTGAAGGCACACAAGCAGTGCCTTCGTGGATGATTTTCGGCAAGGACTATCGTGAGAAATATCCATGCGGCCCTGTGTTTCCTGGCGAGATGATGAAAGACACTGGCTTTATGGGTGTGCCGCCGGAGCTGTGGGATTCTTATATTTTCAAGGCAGAAACGGTGGAGGAGTTGGCGCAAAAGATTGGCATCAGCAATGTTGCCAACCTGAAGCAAACGATTGTGAATATGAACGAGTATGCGAAGACAGGTAAGGATCTCGAGTACGACAAAGGCGGTAATGAGTACGACCGTTTTTATGGCGATGACCAGACCGGTTTCCCTAACCCATGTTTGATGCCAATTGAAGCGCCTTACTATGCAGTAAAAGTCCATGCTGGCGAACTGGGTACAAAAGGCGGCTTGAATGCCGATGAAAAAGCGCGAGTGCTGGATAAAGAAGGCAAGGTGATTCCCGGCCTGTATGTTATCGGCAATAACTCTGCTGCATTGATGGGGCCAACCTATGCGGGAGCAGGTTCTACTATTGGCCCAGCTATGACATTTGGTTATATCGCTGCCGATGATGTAATGGGCAAGTAGCCGTTGACTTCCGCTACCTTTCATTCTGGTCTGCGCGCATTGAACGAGGAGTTCAGTTACCGCGCAGATTGTATAGAGGGGACTGTGCCGGATTGGTTGCGCGGAACATTTTTCCGTAACGGTCCTGGTCGGTTGGATGTGGGGGGCGAAAAGTTTGGCCACTGGTTCGATGGCGATGGTCTGATTTGCAAATTTTCCTTTCGCGCTGACGGCGTACATTTTGCTAATCGATTTGTGCGTACGCCAAAATTCTTGCGTGAAACAGCGTTAAACAGAATTGATTGCAGGGGATTTGGCACACAACGCCCCGGCGGCTTACTGGCCAATTTTTTGCGACCGCCCGCTAATCCTGCCAATACCAGTATTGTTTGGCACGGAGGGCATTTATTGGCCCTGAACGAAGGCGGTCGTCCATTTGCGTTGGATCCGGATTCGCTCGAAACGCTGGGTGAATTTGATTATTCCGGTGAATTATCACAGTTCAATATGTTCAGCGCGCATGGAAAAATTCATCCGCGTACCGGGCAGTACTTTAATTTTGGCATGAGCATTGCCGGCATTAACCGGCAGGGTATTAAGCCGGGCTTGTCGATTTACCGTATCTCACCTTCCGGCAAGCTGGAAAAAAAGAAAACTATTTCTGTCGACTGTTTTCCGTTTTGTCATGACTTTGCCTTGAGTGACAAACATGCTGTGTTTTTTCTCAGTTCGATCCGTGTCGAACATCTAGGCAAGATTATCCTGGGGTCGCGCACCATGGCAGATTGCACGCACTTTGATGCCTCTGCCCCCATGCAGATTATTGTGGTTGATCTGGATTCGCTGGACGTAGTGTTGCGAACCCAGACAGCGCCCGGTGCGGTCGTACATTTTGGGAATAGTTGGGAAGACGACAGATATATACATATTGATGCAATGTTTATCGATAACTTTGATGCCAACGACAAACTGAAAGATATATGGCATGCCGATGCGCTGGGGGGTGGAAAATTTATCCGTTATAAGATCGAACTGGCAAGTGGTTCAACAGTGGCTGCTCCGGTCTGCGATGTTGAATGTGAATTTCCGCAATGGGATAACCGTAAAACGGGAAGTCCGCACCGTTTGATTTATGCGGCAGCAGTGCTGCAAGGCGACAACTCTTTTTTTAATGGCGTTGCGCGCGTTGATGTAGAGAATGGTGGTATGCAAGTGATTAAACTACCAGCCGGTTGTTTTGCGTCGGAACCTATGTTTGTTGCCAGGCCCGGATCCTTTGCAGAGGATGATGGCGTGCTGCTGGATGTGGTGTATAACGCTACATCACAAAATAGCGAGCTGTGGGTTATGGATGCTGCGAAAATTTCTGATGTGGTAGCAAAGGTTATGTTGCCGCACCACATTCCCCATCAATTCCATGGCTGTTTTACTAACCAGTTATTTTGATGCTATGGCCAGCATTGCTGGCGCGGTGTTTTTCTTTAAGTTGGCTGTAATTGTTTGCGCCGTATACAAAAAAAGATTTTTCCTTCTCTGTGAGAGCCCTGGCCTGTTTGGTTGGGCTGCCTACATACAGAAAACCGCCCTCAAGTTTCTTGCCCGGCGGCACCAGGCTGCCGGCAGCAATCACCACATCGTCTTCAATGATGGCGCCATCCATGACGATGGCGCCGATGCCTATCAAAACACGACTACCGATGGTGCAGCCATGCAAGACAGCACGATGACCGACTGTGACATCATCACCTAATGTCAGGGGATGGCCTTCTGGTTCATAAGTGCTGGCATGCGTGATATGTAACACCGAGCCGTCCTGAATGCTGCAGCGCGCTCCAATCCGTATTCTGTGCATATCCCCACGAATCACAGTATGTGGCCACACAGAACAGTCATCGCCGAGATGAACATCTCCAATCACGGCGGCCATCGGGTCGATATAAACGCGTTCCCCCAGTGTAGGTGTTATGCCTTCATGTGGACGGACGTTGAAATGTTCACCCATGATGTACTCCAGTGAATAATGGCAGGGGATATAATAGCGCTTCTTCCCTGATGTTGATGAAGTCGCATGAATTCTGGCCGCATAGATAATCCTTTATTACTCGATGAGGTATTACCGCGTTTTCCGGCGATCAGGCCTGAACATGTCGAGCCGGCCATTCGGGCTATTGTTGAAGACAATCTGAGGGCTATCGACCTTCTGTTACAGAATCCGGCGCCTGATTGGAAATCGCTTGTTCATCCGTTGCATAACCTGAACGATCGTCTTGAGAAGGCATGGGCACCGGTCAGTCATATGAATGCGGTAGTCCAGAGCGAGGCATTTCGCGCGGCGCATGATGCCTGCCTTCCATTGCTATCTGATTATCACACTCGGCTGGGGCAGCATGCGGGTTTGTTTGATGCATTCCATAAAATAAGGAGTAGTAATGATTTTTTTGCATTGGGTGTGGCGCAGAAAAAATCTATAGTCAATGCCTTGCGTGATTTTCGATTGTCAGGTGTTGATCTTTGTGAGGAAAATAAAAAGCGTTTTGCTGAAATCAGTGCCAGGCTATCTGAATTGAGTAGCTGTTTTTCAAACAATGTGATGGATGCAACACGCGCATGGAAAAAGTTGGTCCAGGATGCTGATGAACTGGCTGGGCTGCCAGAGACCGCGAGGAATGTGGCAAGAGCGCAGGCGGCTGAAAAAAACCAGCAAGGTTTTTTGTTGACGCTGGATGCTCCCTGCTACATTGCGGTAATGACGTATGCAGATGATCGTGATTTGCGCAAGGAAATGTATGAAGCGTATGTCACGCGTGCGCCTGACAATGCTGGCATTATTGACGAAACGCTTGCATTGCGTGTTGAGCTGTCAAGGCTGCTGGGGTTTTCTGATTATGCCGAGTATTCCCTGGCTACTAAAATGGCAGAGTCACCGCAGCATGTTTCTGATTTTCTCTGGCAACTGGTGGATCAGTCCAGGTCTGTTGCATTGGCTGAGTTTGGCGAGTTGAAACAGTTTGCGCTGGAAAAATTTGGCTTGAGTGACCTGCAGAGCTGGGATGTTGCATGGTTATCTGAAAAACTGAGGGAGGAGTCCTATGCGGTAGATCAGGAGCAGTTGCGCCAGTATTTCCCCCTGCAGCGTGTTTTGAATGGTTTATTCCTGGTTATCAAGCGTTTGTTTTCTGTGGATGTTGTCAGGAATCTTGAGGTAGATCTCTGGCATGCTGATGCGGAGGCTTATAGTGTTTTGCGCAATGGCCATGTCATTGCCAGATTTTATCTGGATCTCTACGCGCGTGATAACAAGCGTGGTGGTGCATGGATGGGCGATTGCCGTGTTCGGCGATTGCTTGATGATGGGTCAATCCAGTTACCGGTAGCATTTCTGGTCTGTAATTTTATGCCGCCATCAAACGAGCAGCCTTGCCTGCTGACGTTTAATGATGTGACTACGCTGTTTCATGAGTTTGGCCATGGCTTGCACCATATGCTGACGCAAGTTGATTGTGCGCCTGTTTCGGGTATCAATGGTGTTGAGTGGGATGCCGTAGAGTTGCCAAGCCAGTTTCTAGAGAACTGGTGCTGGCAAAAAGAAGTCATTCCCTTGATTTCGTCGCATTTCAGGACAGGTGATTCTTTGCCGGTGGATATGCTGGACAAGATGCTGGCTGCCAAAAATTTTCAGTCTGGCATGCAGATGTTGCGACAGCTTGAGTTTGCATTGATTGATTTCCTGCTGCATTGGCGGCCGGAAGAAGGTCGTTCGGTGCAGTCTGTGATAGACGCTGTCAGGGAAAAAACGGCGGTATTGTATCCGCCGTCATTCAATCGTTTCCAGAATAGCTTCAGCCATATTTTTGCTGGCGGGTACGCTGCCGGCTACTACAGTTACAAGTGGGCGGAGGTGCTTTCTGCCGATGCGTTTTCTGCCTTTGAGGAGAGCGACATTTTCGACGATGCGACAGGCCATCGCTTTCTTGTAGAGGTGCTTGAAAGGGGCGGCACTGAAGACGCGATGAGTCTGTTCAGGCGTTTCAGGGGGCGCGACCCCAGTGTTGATGCCCTTTTGCGCCATGCTGGCCTTGCAGGGCAAAAGGAGGTCGCATGAGCCTGTTGCCGGATACCCCGAAGCGCTTCGTTGCTGGTGCCAAGTGCCCGCAATGCCATGCTGTGGACAAAGTTGTCATGTTTCGCAGGGGTGGTGTTCAGTATCAAGCCTGTGTTAGCTGTGGACACCAGGAGGAAATGGTCTTTGAGAAGAATTTTCGTGAGCTTGAGACGCGGGTCAACCGGACTGCTGACGAGAGGCGCGATGAGACGGCGGTGGTGCGTCTTGTTGATCCTGACTCCGGAAAGTCAGGCTGACGGTGTTTCTCCCTTCGATTAATGACGTTTTTTTCACGTGTGCCTGTTTACCCCATGGGGGGGGGTGTCTATAATTGCGACGCTTTGTCGCACCCCTCTCGCGTGCGCATCACTCTTTTAATTTTATAACGACGGAGAATAAGGGCATGCATTCCAAAGCAAAAAGGCTGCTAACGCTCTTGCTTGGCCCTGTGCTGTCGCTGGCGGTTTCTGCCAGTTGGGCAGACCTGGTTGATCGCAGCACAGTCAATATGTCACCGGGTGCCACGGCGCTGGGCCTCGACATCTATAACCTGCACATGCTGGTTATCTGGATTTCAGTGGGTATCGGTGTGGCGGTATTCGCCGTGATGTTTTACTCCCTGATAGCCCACCGTAAGTCCCAGGGACATCAGGCGGATCACTGGCACGAGCACCTGGGTGCAGAGCTGGCCTGGACCCTTATCCCTTTTGTCATTCTTGGCTTTATGGCCTGGCCTGCGATACAGACCTTGCTGAAAGTCTATGACACGGACGAGCCTGCCATCGATATCGTTATCACCGGGTACCAGTGGAAGTGGAAATACGATTATCTGGGTGAGGAGGGCGTGAGCTTCTTTTCTAACCTGGCTACCCCGCAGGAAGAGATTCAAGGCAAAAAAGAGAAGAGCGAGTTCTATCTGCTGGAAGTGGATGAGCCTATTCATATCCCTGTGAATACCAAGGTACGCTTTCTGATTACCGGTAATGATGTTATCCATTCTTGGTGGGTGCCTGAACTCGCTGTGAAGAAAGATGCTATTCCCGGCATCATGAACGAAGCTTGGACCAGGGTCGAAAAAGTCGGCATTTATCGCGGCCAATGTGCGGAGTTATGTGGCAAGGATCATGGCTTCATGCCGATTGTGGTGGTGGTGGAAGAACAGGCTGATTATGACAAATGGCTGAATGGCAAAAAAACAGAAGCCAAAAAGCTGCGTGAGCTCATGGCGCAGACTTTCACGCTGGAACAGCAGATTGAACGCGGCAAAAAGGTCTACGATGCGTCCTGCGCAGCCTGTCATGGCGCCAAGGGTGAAGGTGGCGTAGGCAAGCCGATTGCGGGCAGCCAGATTGCTACCGGTCCTGTTGATGGGCATCTCAAGGTGGCTGTAAACGGGGTTCCAGGTACTGCGATGCAGGCATTTGGCGGCATCCTGAATGATGTTGATATGGCGGCGGTGGTGACATACCAGCGCAATGCCTTTGGCAACAATATGGGTGACACGCTGCAGCCTGTTGACGTGTACAAGTTCAAGAATGCGAAGTGAGGGGTAGATAACAATGGCACACGGTCCAGCTAAAGGTTTGAGCCGGTGGTTGTTTACCACCAACCACAAGGACATCGGTTCGATGTACCTGTGGTTCAGTTTTGCAATGTTCATTCTGGGCGGTTCTTTCGCGATGGTTATTCGCGCGGAGCTGTTTCAGCCCGGTATGCAACTGGTTGAACCCAATTTCTTCAACCAGATGACTACTATGCACGGTCTGGTGATGGTGTTTGGTGCCATCATGC
>DDBK01000007.1:0-7418 GCA_002333095.1 Cellvibrionales bacterium UBA2034 | reverse complement strand
TGTTCGTCTGGACCTGGTTGATCACTGCGTTCCTGTTGATTGCTGTTATGCCGGTACTCGCCGGCGCTGTCACCATGATGCTGATGGATATTCACTTCGGTACTTCATTCTTTAGTACTGCAGGCGGTGGTGATCCGGTGTTGTTCCAGCATGTATTCTGGTTCTTTGGCCACCCTGAGGTTTACATCATCGTCCTGCCAGCTTTCGGTGTGGTTTCGCAGATCATTCCTACGTTCGCGCGCAAACCCCTGTTTGGCTACAGCTCGATGGTTTACGCAACAGCATCCATTGCATTCTTGTCGTTCATTGTGTGGGCTCACCACATGTACACAGTGGGCATGCCGATTGCTGGTGAAATGTATTTCATGATTGCCACTATGCTGATTGCGGTGCCGACCGGTGTGAAAGTATTTAACTGGGTAGCCACTATGTTCCGTGGTTCTATCAGTTTTGAAACGCCAATGCTGTTCTGTATTGCCTTTATTGTGTTGTTTACCACTGGCGGCTTTTCTGGCTTGATGTTGTCGCTGGCTCCATCAGACTTCCAGTACCACGACAGTTATTTTGTTGTAGCGCATTTCCACTATGTCATGGTGGCTGGCGCTGTGTTCTCGATGTCAGCAGCAGTGTATTACTGGCTGCCCAAGTGGAGTGGCCGGATGTACTCCGAAGCGATGGGTAAAACGCATTTCTGGATTTCTTTCATCGGCTTCAACCTGACGTTTTTCCCACAACACTTTGTTGGTCTGGCAGGCATGCCCCGCCGTATTCCTGACTACAACCTGATTTTTGCCGATTGGAACATGGTTTCGTCGATTGGCGCATTCATTTATGGATCATCACAAATACTGTTCCTGTTCAATGTGGTTCGCACTGTAGTGGCTGGAAAGCCGACAACGGAAGCAAAAACCTGGGACGGCGCGGAAGGTCTGGAGTGGACAGTGCCAAGTCCGGCTCCTTACCATACATTCAGCGTTCCACCGCAAGTAAAGTAAGGGAGAAAAAGCCAGCCTGATGGTAAATGTAGACAAAGAAGGCGACCGTTTTATCGTCGTCAAGCTGTTAGGTTTGACAGCTGTCATGTTTGCATTTGCCGTGTGGGTCATGCCGCCGTTTTATTANNCGGTCGCGCGCTGTGAAAGTACAGTTTGTCGCTTCCAATAATGAAGGCATGCAGTGGGAGTTCCGTCCAAACGAAGTTCGTATGGATGTGCACCCGGGTGAAGTCGCCAGAACATCGTTCTTTGCGCGAAACCCGACAGGAAAGCAGATGGTGGCACAAGCAGTGCCCAGTATTTTGCCTACCAAGGCTGCTGAGTATTTTCACAAGACCGAATGTTTCTGCTTTAACCAGCAGATACTGGAGGCGGGACAGGCGGTGGATATGCCGTTGGTGTTCATTGTTGATCAGGCGTTGCCTGCCGACATTCACACTATCACCCTGTCTTATGCGTTGTTTGATGTAACGGATGCCAAGAAGCCCGATGCAACGCCAGCGCCAGACAAGAATGCAGCTCAGCAACCTCCCAAGGGTTGAGAGTTGGTAAAGATTACAAACAAAAAGTCATAACTGGAGAGCAATTATGGCAAGCGAACACGGTCAGTCGACCTACTATGTGCCAGAGCAGAGCAAGTATCCTTTTTTTGCATCCATTGGCATCGCGCTCATGTTGGTGGGTGTTGCAACCTGGCTGAATGATTTGCATGCCAATCGCCCGGGCAGCCCCGCTATTTTGATAGGCGGCTTTCTGGTTGTGGCGCTGGTGTTGTTTAACTGGTTTGGCACAGCCATTCGTGAAAATAACCAGGGCATGAATAGCCCGCAGTTGAAACGCTCTTACCGCATCGGTATGCAGTGGTTCATTTTTTCAGAAGTCATGTTCTTTGCAACGTTTTTTGGTGGATTGTTTTATGTTCGTCAATTGGTTGGCCCGTGGTTGTCAGGTGAAGGTGTTGGTCATTTTACTAATACGTTGTTGTGGAATGGGTTTCAATTCAGCTGGCCTATGATGGAAACCCCGCAACAGGCTGTGGGTGGCGTGGCGAACCAGTTGATAGCAAACAATGGTGTTTTTGCTGGCCCAGAAAAGAATATGTCATGGCCGGGTGTTGCCAATGCGGCGCATTGGTTGCCACTTTGGAACACTATTTTGCTGGTCACTTCGTCTGTAACTTGCGAATTTGCACACCACGCACTGAAAGCCGACAAGCGCGGCATGTTTAAATTCATGCTGGGAGTGACGTTAGTGCTGGGTTTTACTTTCGTATATTTGCAGGGTGTGGAATACCACGAAGCCTATACCGAAATGGGTCTGACGCTGAAGAGCGGTATTTATGGCACCACGTTTTTCATGCTGACCGGCTTCCATGGCTTTCACGTTTGCCTGGGTGCCTTCATCTTGTTGGTCATGTTCCTTCGTGCCCTTAAAGGTCACTTCAACAAGGACGACCATTTTGGTTTTGAAGGTGCATCATGGTATTGGCACTTTGTCGATGTGGTATGGCTGTTCCTGGTGGCTGTTGTATACGTATTCTGATGAGCTGCCGGAAACATTAAAGAAAAAGGCCCGCGTTGCGGGCTTTTTTGTTTGTTCGTTATTGCTGGGATTGTTGGGCAGTGGGCGGTTGGTTCCATGGAGCGCCAGATTTCAGTTTCCCCGTGTAAAATCCGTATACCATGGCCAACAACAGCGCTACCGCCAGACTTGCCCGAATAACCAGGCGATGGAATGTGCGCCGGGAATCAGGTGCACCGTTGTCTTTGAATAACACATACAGCCCATTGAACAGGCTGACAGCCATCAGAAACATTAACAGCAGGATCAGCGCCTTGAGTTGTGGTTCAGACATGTGTACTCCGATAATTGTAAAAGGGCGACAGTATACCGCCGCTTATCAGGTTGGTCGTAGCTGAGAATGAGCCGCAACTTCCATTTTGAATGGCGCACCGCGCTTCTGGCCGCTATTTTGTTGCCAGTCATGATCAGCCTTGGCTTCTGGCAATTGCGGCGCGCAGACGAGAACCGCGAATTGATGCGTATGGCTGAGCAGCGGCGGCAGCTGCCGCCCTTGGCGTTAACTGGATCGATAGTGGATCAGTTGGGGCAGGGCACTGCTGATGAACAAGTGCAGCGTTGGCACTTGCAACAGGTCTCGGTCCAGGGGCAGTGGCTGGACAGGGTATTCCTGCTGGAAAACCAGCTGCACGAAGGCCGTAATGGATATCACGTCATTGGCGTGATGAAGCTGGACGAGGGCAGGCATGTGCTTGTCAATCGGGGGTGGATAGTTGCCCCGGCACTGCGCAGTGATTTCCCCGTCGTACCTGCTACTGTGCCTGCTGCTGTTGAGTCTGGGGAGCTGTATGTTTCTTCGCAAGTATTACAGGAGAATCCTGTATATGCAGAGAATGGCTGGCCGCGCAGAATAGGCAAGCTCAGCGTGCCGGGTCTGGCGAATGAGTTGGGTCTTGATGTATTGCCCGTGATATTGCGGTTAAGGGAGGGCTCGCCGTCTGCGCTGGTAACNNCAGTGGTTTGCTATGTCAGTGGCATTGGTCCTGTTTTATCTGTTCCTGTCTTTTCGCCGCGAGACGAAAAGTGATGTTATAAATGAGGTTACACATGGCTGAAACATCCCCACCTGCCAATCCCGTACGCTCCCGGTATTTGTTGTTGCTGTTAATGTTGATCCCGATTGCTGTAGTGGTGTTGGCGACATTGGTGTTCTATACCCGCATAGGTATGCCTGATGGCACAAGGAATAAAGGCATCCTGATCACTCCTCCATTGCAAATTAATGGAATTGGATTAAGAGACGCACAATCTGCCGAGTATCAGCTGGATGGATCGAAAGACCAGCTGTGGACTTTTCTTGTCGCGCATCCTGCTAGCTGTGATGAAATATGCCGGAAACATTTCTGGGAAATCAGACAAACAAGAACGGCACTGGGCAAATACCAGAGCCATATTCGACGTGTATGGCTAGTGACAGAAGGGGCTATTGATGTGGCGACGCAGCAGTGGTTGGCACAGGAGCATGCAGATGTCAGCGTGTTATATGTAGACGGTGCGCGCTGGCAAAGTTTATTGCGACAATCACCTGAAGGCATTTCCAGCGATGCCAAAGCAGTATTTTTTCTGGTGGATCCGCGAGGCTTTGTGATGATGTATTACACGCCAGAAGATACTTACAAGGATGTTATCACCGATATGAAATTCCTGTTGAAAGGAGTTGAGTAATTTATGCAACGCAAAGCGGGGTTTTATCTGGCAGTTTTTGCATTCTGTATTGCTGTGATTGTTGTTGTGTTAGGGGCGTTTACGCGGCTGGTTCACGCAGGTCTCGGATGTCCTGATTGGCCAACTTGCTATGGGCATTACTGGGTGCCAAATACAGCAGAAGAAATTCATGTAGCAAACCAGGTGTTTATTGAAACGCCGGTGCAAACTGAAAAAACATGGCCAGAACAGATCCACAGAATTTTTGCGTCCAGCCTTGGTTTGTTAATGATTGCATTGGTAGTTATTGCTATACGTAATCGAAAAATTGAAAGCCAGCCGCTAAAACTGCCAATTTTTATGCTGGGCTTTGTTGTGTTGCAAGGCCTGTTTGGTATGTGGACAGTTACCTTGTTGCTGTGGCCACAAGTTGTCACTTTGCATCTGCTAGGCGGCTTTACTACTTTGTCATTGCTATGGCTGTTGTTACAACGGCTTGGAAACTTTGGCTGGCGAGTGGATCAAGTCTCCTTTGAGGCAATCAGTAAATTACGGGGGCTGGCAGTGGTGGGGTTGCTTGTCGTTATTTTACAGATCGCATTGGGTGGATGGACAACATCCAACTATGCCGCCCTGGCCTGCGCAGATTTGCCTACTTGCCACAATGAATGGTTGCCGCCCATGGATTTTGCGGCAGGGTTTGATTTTTTTCAAAAAATTGGCCCGAACTACCTTGGCGGACAGATGGATAATCAGGCGCGCACAGCCATTCATTTTTTGCATCGCGTTGGCGCGATTGTAACGACAGGTATGCTGCTTTTCCTGGCTGTCTCCCTTTTCCTTACTCGAGCCAAAGTTGCACGCTCTATGGCTTGCCTGTTGTGTGCGGTACTATTGACCCAGGTGGCGCTGGGTTTGAGTAATGTGTTTTTTGCCTTGCCTTTGCCTGTTGCTGTGGCCCACAACGCGTTTGGGGCGATGTTGTTGCTGGTTATGGTCACCCTTAATCATCGCATCTTCACTATGCAGCTCGCGCGTTGATGCTGGAGAATAAATGTTATGAGTGACGTATTGATACCAGCGCGCGCAATTTGGCGTGATTATCTGGAACTATGTAAGCCTAATGTAGTTGCCTTGATGATCATGACATCTGCAATTGGCATGTTGCTGTCTGTGCCTGGAATAGTGCCATGGCAAATTATGGTTTTCGGCAATCTGGGTATCGCGCTTTGTGCTGCGTCAGCGGCGACAGTGAATCACATGGTCGATCGCCATATCGATTTGAAGATGGCGCGTACCATCAATCGCCCTGTTGCACAGGGACGCATCGGTGATAAACAAGCGGTCGCATTTGCGTGCTTGCTGGGCGCAGCAGGCATGATTGTTTTAAAAGTTTTTACTAACAATCTCACCATGTGGCTAACCTGTGCGGCATTGATCGGGTATGCATTTATCTATACCAGCTTCCTCAAGCGCGCAACGCCACAAAACATTGTGATCGGTGGTTTGGCCGGTGCCGTTCCCCCGTTGTTGGGGTGGACAGCGGTGACGGGTCACGTGCACCACAATGCCTTGCTACTGGTGCTGGTTATTTTTGCCTGGACGCCGCCCCATTTCTGGGCTTTGGCTATTCATCGACGTGAAGATTATGCGAAAGCAGAGATACCCATGATGCCGGTCACGCATGGCAATAAACTGACGGCGTTACATGCGGTGCTTTATACTTTTATGCTAATTGCTATTACGTTATTGCCTTTTGCAACGCGTATGTTTAATTGGCTGTATCTGGCTGGTGCATTGGTATTGGGGGCTGGTTTCTTGTATTGGTCTGTGCAGTTATATCGTGAGAAGCCTGGCGCAGGAATGGAAACTTTCAAATACTCGATTATTTACCTGATGGCATTGTTTGTGATTATGCTGCTGGATCATTACCTGTTGCCACAGGCGCAACCATTACAACTATTGCATTGAGCCACATGACATGAACGAAAAACTTCGTATGAAGGCGACTATAGCTACGCTTCTGGTTTTCATGACGATTCTTGTTGCCGGGTTTGTATATCGCATGATGCAGCCGGTTATATTTAGCAAGGCGAAAATGGAAACATATGGCGGTGTTTTTTTTGATAAGCCGCGGATATTTCGTGATCCTGTTCTTGTAGACCAGAACGGAAAATCGTTCAACAAGCAGTCGTTTGAAAAAAAATGGACGCTGGTTTTTTTCGGATTTACCTATTGCCCGGATATTTGCCCGACCACGCTCGGTATACTCAACAAATTTTATAGTGAATTACAGAAAGCCGGGGATGCTGATCAGGTGCAGGTAGTGATGGTGTCTGTTGATCCTGCGCGTGACACGCCTGACAAGCTCCGTGACTATACCGCTTACTTCAATCCGGCATTTATTGGAGTAACAGGCGATTACATGGAGTTGGTCAAGTTTGCAGGTGACCTGAACTCGGGGTTTACCAAGGTTCCGATGGAAAGTGGCAATTATCTGATGGAGCACAGCGGAAACATTACAGTGATCAATCCTCGTGGCGATTACCACGGATTTTTNNTTACATGAACCCCAGTTTTTTCAGCTGGGCTTCCATGTCTGCCCAGCTCCAGTAAGCACTCATTGCAGTGATCTTGCCTTCGGCATTGACGTCATAAATAGCAATCATGTCGACTGCAGTTTTGCCCTTGCCCATATCATTGATGGCGGTCTGGTGTACTGCGCAGCTGTGGCTACCACTGGGAATGCGTGTGTGAACATTGATAGTCAGATTGGATGGCCCGATGACCGTATCCCAGAACTTTGCGATACCGGCTTTGCCGCGATGCCCTTCGCCGCTGGCATCAAAAGGTGATTTTCCTACAGGATCTTTCACTATGGCATCGTCTGCATATAACGCTAACCAGCCTTCGCGGTCACCTTTCATCGCAAGGGTGATGGACTGGATATTGGCTTGAACTGCCAGATTAATATTGTCGCTGCTCATTGATTATTCCTCATGTGCAAAAAGAATACGTGGTGGAAAAATAGTTTCAACTTAATCCAAGTTCCTGCCATAGCGCATCGACGCGCTGTTTGACCTCATCTGTCATCGCAATCGGTTTGCCCCATTCGCGCGTTGTTTCGCCGGGCCATTTGTGTGTGGCATCGAGTCCCATTTTCGAACCGAGCCCGGAAATGGGTGAGGCAAAGTCAAG
>DDBK01000049.1 GCA_002333095.1 Cellvibrionales bacterium UBA2034 | reverse complement strand
ACATCCTTCCGTTTTGGGAAAAGATACCTGCCCGCGCATCCGTAAAATTTGTTCTGGAAAAAGCCGGCGAACTGAAAGTGCAGTTCCCGCAGAAACCCTTGTTGCTCGGCGAGGTGGGCTGGCCCTCATTTGGCCGTGATCGCGGCGCGGCCGAAGCAGACCAGGCCGATCAGGCCATTTACCTGCGGACGCTGTTAAACCAGCTGAACACCGCTGGCTACGATTATTTTGTAATTGAAGCATTCGACCAGCTGTGGAAATCAGGTGCTGAAGGCGACGTGGGAAAATACTGGGGCGTATACAATGTGGATCGCCAACCAAAATTTCCGTTCACCGGCAGCCTGGTCAAGATTCCACAATGGCGTTTGCTCGCCGTTATGTCGATCATTCTTGCCGTGCTGGCGCTGGCATTGTTGCTGATTGACAGCTCTGGCCTCAAGCAGCGCGGCCGTACGTTTCTTGCGTTTGTTGCGTTTCTTTTTGCTTCGTTTCTTGTGATTGTCACCTACGATTATTCGCAGCAATACATGACATGGTTCAATATTATATTGGGCGTGTTACTCGTAATAGCCGCTATCGGCGTATTCGTGGTGATGTTCACAGAAGCACATGAATTGGCAGAAACCGTTTGGGCGCAACGCCGCAGNNTATTCGTGGTGATGTTCACAGAGGCGCACGAACTCGCTGAAACTGTGTGGGCGCAACGCCGCAGGCCATTTGTGGGTGTGGCTACCGAAGAAGGTTATCGCCCGAAAGTCTGCGTACAGGTGCCCTGTTATAACGAACCACCTGAAATGGTCAAGGAAACACTGGACGCACTGGCTGCGCTCGATTATCCCGATTTCGAAGTCATGATTATTGACAACAACACCAAAGACGAAGCGGTGTGGAGACCTGTCGAGGCGTACTGCAAAGAACTCGGCCCGCGCTTCCGTTTCTTTCACGTTGCCCCGCTGGAAGGTTTCAAAGGCGGCGCGCTGAACTGGGCGCTGGAACGCACGTCAGCTGATGCAGAAATCATCGCGGTTATCGATAGTGATTACTGCGTTGACCCGAACTGGCTGAAACATCTGGTGCCGCATTTTTCCGATCCGAAAATGGCCATTGTGCAAGGCCCGCAAGATTATCGTGATGGCGACCAGTCGCTCTTCAAGAAACTGTGTTACGCAGAATACAAAGGTTTTTTCCATATCGGCATGGTCACACGCAATGATCGCGATGCGATCATCCAGCATGGCACGATGACGATGATCCGTCGCGATGTCATGGATCGCCTGAAATGGGCAGAGTGGACCATCACTGAAGATGCTGAACTCGGGTTACGCGCATTTGAAGAAGGCTTGTCTGCGGCGTATGTCAGTAAATCCTATGGCAAAGGCGTTATGCCGGATCGTTTTATTGACTACAAGAAACAGCGCTTCCGTTGGGCCTATGGCGCCATGCAAATCATGAAAGGCCATTTCAACAGCCTGTTCAAGGGTGAAGGCACACAACTGACACGCGGCCAGCGTTATCACTTTATTGCCGGCTGGATGCCATGGGTAGCAGACGGCATGAACCTGTTTTTTACCGGCGGCGCACTGCTGTGGACATCAGCCATGCTGATTGCACCCACACAAGTATTACCACCGGCTCTGATATTTGCCCTGCCACCGTTGATCCTGTTTTTCTTCAAACTGGGCAAGATTCTCTATATTTACAAAAGCCACATGAAAGTACCGATGAGCACATCCATCGGCGCTGCTATTGCAGGCCTTGCGCTGTCACATACCATTGCGAAATCTATTATTTATGGCTTGTTCACCAAAACCATCCCGTTTTTCCGCACGCCAAAAATGCGGGAACAGGGTGGCTTTATGCTTGCACTGGCCGAGTGCCGTGAAGAGTTGTTTTTTCTCGTGCTGCTGTGGGCAGCAGCAGCGGGCATGTTGTGGGTACACGACATGGAAACGGGCGATGCCTGGGCCTGGTTTTTCATGCTGCTGATGCAATCGCTCGCGTATCTTGCCGCTGTTTTCATGGCATTTTTATCAGTGCTACCACACAATAAATCACACTGATATGTGCTTGATGCCTTTATGTGCTTGATACTGTTCGCATGGCGCAGCCACCCACAACACAAATTGCTGGTGGCGGCCAATCGCGATGAGTTTTATGCAAGACCAACTGCAGCTGCACATTTCTGGGAAGATGCCCCACATATACTCGCCGGGCGCGATCTTGAACAGGGCGGCAGCTGGCTGGGCGTAACAAGAGGCGGGCGCTTTNNCCGCCATCCACAAGCTGTTGCAGGGAGCCATTCACGCGGCTTGCTGGTGAGAAACTTTCTGGACAGCTGCGCAACACCGGAACAGTTTCTGCAAGCACTCCAGCCGACGCTTGAGCAGTACAGCCCCTTTAACCTGCTGCTGGGTGATGGCGAGCATATTTACTACAGCAACAGTGAAGGCCAGTCGCGTGAATTGCGGCCGGGTATCTATGGTTTGTCTAACGGGCCGCTGGATGCACCATGGCCAAAAGTCATCAGCGGGAAACAACAGCTCCTGGAGATGATGACGCACGAACCTCAACCCGATTGCCTGTTTGATCTCTTGTCAGACCGACAACAAGCTAGTGAAGACTCCCTGCCCGACACGGGCCTCGATGCTGGACTGGAAAAACACTTGTCTGCGCGCTTTATCCATTTTGATGGTTACGGCACGCGCTGTTCCACCGTCATGACGCACTCACACGATGGTGAAATTCAATTTCTGGAAAGACAATTTGATCAAACAGGGCAAGCAGCACAAACGGTCGGCTATTCCTTGCAAATATCAGCCGGCTTGTGAATTTTTCTGACTATTCAGGAACAGAACATGAACCGCGACAATACTATTTCACTGATAAAACGCCTCGTCCAGCGCATCGACACAAACACCACGGATGAAGCGCCGGATATGATGACGGAGTCGGTCGCTGATTTTTTGAGCCCGCAGCGTTTTTCGCGTGAAAGGCAGCAATTCTTTCTTGATTCACCCCAAGTGATCGGGTTTGCCGGGGAAGTCAAAGAGCCTGGCAGTTACATCACCACTGAAACCATGGGCATTCCCATCGTCGTCACGCGTGACAGCGATGGGCAGTTGCGCGCCTTCATCAATGCCTGCGCACATCGTGGTGCAAAAGTGGCGCATGGATGCGGCAACAAGCAACGCTTCACCTGTAAATTCCATGGCTGGACGTATTCACTCAACGGCGAGTTATATGGTCGCCCACAAGATGCCTGTTTTGACAAGGCAGACAAATACTGCGGGCTGAAACCACTTCCCGTTTCAGATATTTCAGGCCTGATCGTTATCGGGCTGAACCCTGACATGCCCCAGGCTGTCGTCGACAACCATCTTGCCGATATACAGGACCAGTTTGTTGGTTTCGGTTTCCACGAGATGTATTCGCTGGAAACACGTCGCTTTGAAGTCAAAGCCAACTGGAAAATTATCGCCGCATTAAGTTATGAAAGTTATCACTTTGCTACATTGCACCGCGACTCTGTTGCACAGTGGCTGCGTCCCAATGCGGTGTACGATACGTTCAACAACAAACACAGCCGCTGGTCTTTTGCCATGAAAGGCACAGAAAAACTGAAAGACAAGGACACAGCGGAGTGGCCCGATGCCGTGCCGGGCGCTGTCAGCCACGCATTGTTTCCCGGCACAGTGGTCATCACCAACCCGGAAGATGCACAAATCATCCGTACGGAACCCGGCAACAGCGTCGGCACATCCATCGTTTATTACACCGGCGTCTGTCGTCACAAGGAAAAGATGGAAGCCTCACGTGCTGCCTATGATTTCGGAGGCCAGGCGTTTGAACAGGAAGACTTGCCCGCCGCCATTGAATGCCAACAAGGCCTGACCACTGGCCGGGATACTATTTACATCGGCAAGAATGAGCCTGTCGTGCAGTTCTGGCACAGGCAGTGGCGGGAGAGGTTACGAAATGAATGACCCACTGACAGGGTACAGCTACACCCTGCGGTAAAGCATGAGCGCGTTCAAGGTGGGGTCACCCGATTGGAATAGCTTTCTACCATCGCTCTTGAATCCATGTGATGACAACATTTCATCCAGCATCGCCAGAGAATAAAAATTTCTGAGCTCTGCAGCGTTGTATGCCCAGGGCTCACCAGTCCCCATATTAAATACGTCATGCGCCAGCGAAACACTGCGGAACATATCCTCGTTATGGGCATCATGATCCCGGACCACCAGCAGGCCTCCCGGCTTGAGAACATCGCGCACACCATCAATAAAAGTGTCGCGCAGTGCAAGTGGGCAGTGGTGGAAACCAATGTAAACCGTGACGAGATCAAGCGAGGACGATGCAATTTTTTCCTGCAGATTAACCTTGTAGCTATCAAGTTCCATGAACTCACCTGCTAATGACAATTGCCCACGATCAACAATGTCCGCAAGTGAATTGCCGGGAGTTCGCTCTGCAACAAAATAGCGACGATCACCAATCTGGTAAATTTCCTCCAACGCATCAAGATATCGGCCGCCAGAACCGAATTCAAGGCATCCATCAATCTGCTTGATATCGCCTAGCAGCTCGCGAGTCTGTCCGGCGATAATGTGTTTTTGTTTGGCCAGTGCCGGAATCGCATACGTCAATTCGGATAAAAATGGCTTGATTGCCGGCAACTCTCGCTGCAATTGCTGGTAAATCTGGCTGTCATCCAGCCCGGTTGCAGTAATACGGGTTATCAAGTCTTGCAGCGCTTCATCAGGATACAAATGAAAGACATTGGTTAGGAACGGCTGGAAAGCCTGACGCCTTTGCAAATTCGCATAAATGTATTCAAAGTTTCCGAGACCTGTTGCACCTGGCGCCAGATCGATACTCTGCAGCATATCTGCCATCACTTGAAACGGAGCAATAGAAAAAAGAATACTCAAATGCTTTAATAGATCCCTTCTGGAAGTCGCCATAAGCCCACCATCATGCTGTGCGCGTATCATAGCCGCTATTGCAAAAGGATTAACAGGCATGCCACCAATAAAATCAACCCGTTCATGCGCTATGCTTGTCTTCCGCACACTGGGATATTTCCTGCTGCTTTCAATGATTGCTACTGCTATCGCGGTTCACTTTAGCGGCGACAAAACCTACGCACCCGCACCAGACAAACTACTCATCAATGATATTACCGGCCTGAATGCCACCCGCGTAAACAGTGTTATTGAGCCAGTAACCGTGGAAGATATCATTNNCCGCCATTAAATTCACTCCTGGCAAGTTATCTATTGGCGGAGGTCGTTTCAGCCAGGGCGGGCAAATATCCGCAACCGACACACTGCATATCGACATGCGTCATTTTAATAAAATCCTGCATCTGGACAAGGACAAGAAAGAAGTAACTGTGCAGACTGGCGTAACCTGGAGACAGTTGCAGGAATTTATTGACCCCTACAATCTTTCCATCAAGATCATGCAAACTTACGCCAACTTTACGATAGGCGGATCACTGAGTGTTAACGTTCATGGTCGCTACATCGGGGAGGGACCACTTGTACGATCGGTTCGCAGCATCAAAATGGTCACCGCAGNNTGTCTCTGCATCACCTGATGAAAACAGAGACATATTCTATGGCGCCATCGGGGGCTACGGTGGGCTGGGCGTTATTGTCGAGGCCACCCTGTCACTCGCAGATAACACTCCAATCGAGCGATCGGTATCTCAGATACCAATCAATGATTATCCAGGGTTTTTTGTTAAAAATATCCGTGACAACAAAAATGTTGTTATGCAAAACGGGGACATTTACCCCCCAAATTACGATCTGGTCAACAATGTGGACTGGGAAATTTCCACCAAACCGCTTACCAATCCGGAAAGGATGATTGCCGCCGACCAGCGTTATATCTTGCTACCATGGCTAGCTGACTTTACTGCGCGATTTTCCTTCGGTAAATGGCTGCGACAGCATGTCATTGAGCCAATCTATTACACTCAGCCCCGTGTAGTGTGGCGCAATTGGGAAGCGAGCTATAACATCAGCGAGTTACAAAGCGGCCCAAATGCCGATACCGCTTATGGGCTCAGGGAATATTTTGTGCCTGTAGCACGCTTCAATGAATTCATTCCAAAGATGCGCGATATTTTCCAGCGTCATCACGCCAACATACTCAACGTTTCCATCCGGCATGCTTTACCAGACACTGGAACATTGCTGGCATGGGCACGTGAAGAGGTTTTCGCCTTTGTCGTATACTACCAGCAGGAAACCACACAGGAAGCGCGCGCCAAAGTTGGGCAATGGACAAGGGAAATGACAGATGCCGCCCTGAGTGTGGGAGGTTCCTACTACCTGCCTTACCAGATATTTGCCACAACTGAGCAATTTGCTAAAGCATACCCTGGTGCCGATGAGTATTTTTCTCTGAAGGAAATACTGGATCCGAATAACCGCTTTACGAATAAACTCTGGCAGACCTATTATCCAGGCAATCAGGACGCACTATCCCGCGCTCGCAGCGAAATCCGCGACTATAACAAGCCGGAAGAACAGACTTACCTGACAATTCCCGAGTGGTACCTGGTATTCAACCCCAAGGAATATTCCGAATTCCTGGAAGCCGGCAGGAATCCGAGCGACTTCCCGTTCATAGCGAGTATCAATGAGTACTGGACCCTGTACGACCGCGTAGTTGCAATTGCAAAAATAAACCAGGCACACAACAGCGAATACATCACCATGCTGGATGTGATTGGCATCAGTACTACATTTGAATATCTTCTCAAGAGCGCCTATGAAAATACTGCAGGACGTTTTTCTCGTTGGACAGCCAGTGAAGAAACACCAGAAGAAAAGCTGATGCGACAGGCCTACCGCGCCTACAGTGATCTTATCTATGACAAGGCATGGTATGAATTTAATTTTTTTTTCTGGGTAAAACGTATTTGGACAGACTGTGATTTTTTTGGCAAAAACTTTATTCGCAAGACTGAAAGAAAGCTGTTCTTCACTCTGGAATTTGGCTTAAAGGCAATTTATGCAAAAGCCATTGGCTATGCCGCAAAAAACTCTTATGAAGCCAGCTCCGGTGTAGTAAATCTCACAGCCACTGCGCCTGAAAACTTTTCGCCACAACAACTGCCTGCCAATACCCGCATCATTGCCATCCAGGGCAGGCATTGGCTTATCCAAATACCTAGGTGGCAGGCTTTTACAAAGACTATCCCCTTGTTGGTGAAAGCTGGCCTGCAATTTGATGACATTTCTGGCAATTCACTGATCGCTGCAACAATTACTCTGCCTGCCAATGCGTTGCCGAACTATCCATATGAGTACTGGTTTACCTCGGAATTCGTCTCCAACCCAGAGCTCGTCCGCATCGTACAACCCGTGCATGTTAAACGCCTGCATCAATTTCTCAACAATCTTTCCCAGCATCAGGCCACACTGGAACACCTGTATGATTATTAGCTTGGCACAGGCTGTGGCGGGAGAAGCTCAAGGATTAGCGCTGCAACAATCCGGTGGCACGCGATATAATCAGCGCCACCGGGCTGCACGTTTGCTGCCCTGCTGCGCTGAAAAACTTTCCCTGCCAAGGCCATGCCCTGACTTATGACAGACACCACGCCACTCCACATCCACGGTTACAGGATCGAGCGCTTGCTCGCCAGGGGCGGCATGGCGGAAGTGTATCTGGCGGAGCAACTGTCCCTGGGCCGTGAAGTGGCTATCAAAGTCATGGATGCACACACGGGCGACCATGACTTTGCTGAACGCTTCCTGCACGAAGCGCGTCTGGTGGCTGCACTCAACCACACCAATCTGGTCACCATTTATGACTTTGGCCAACTCAGCGGCGGCCGGCTGTTTCTCAGCATGGAGTACTTGCAGGGCGGCGACCTGGAAGAACGCCTGACGCGGGGAATTCCGGAAGATACGGCGGTGCGGATTCTGCGTGAACTGGTGAATGCGCTGCGTTTTGTCCATAGCAAAGGCATTATTCACCGTGATATCAAGCCTGCTAATATCCTGTTTCGCCAGGATGGCACACTGGTACTGACTGATTTCGGCATTGCAAAAACCATCAACAATGATGTGGGCCTGACACAAGCCGGGATGATTGTAGGCAGTGCGGCGTATGGCAGCCCGGAACAGATGCAAGGCCTCACACTGGATACACGCACAGATATTTACAGCGTTGGCGTGCTGTTTCTGGAAATGTTGACAGGAAAAAACCCGTTCAAGGCAGAAACCTTTGTCAACACAGCCATGAACCATATCCAGCTGGATATCCCCCGCCTGCAGGGCAATCAGGCCCGCTTCCAGCCACTGCTCAATAAAATGCTGGGGAAAACCCCCAAAGAACGATTTGCATCAATGGACGACTTGTCTACGGCACTGGACGCTGTAACTGCCGCACCGTATCAACCCATAGCGCGTGCAGCTATTACAGAAAAAGCCGCTGCGGTAAAACCTGCACCCGCTCGCCCTGCCACCATCCATGTCACCAGCAACAAGGAAAAACTGGTGCTTCCCGCCAGCGATGACGATGAGTTTCTGGCTGAAGCCTACAAGCTGCTGGCGACTGATGATATTGACCAGATCGAACTCCCGGATCTTCCTTACAACAAAACGGGCAGAAGAGCCACGGATGCCAAAACTACCCGAACCCCGGCAAGCCCAACCAGGTACACCAGCAGCAACATTGGCGGCCCACGCACCCGCCCCTTGCCCAGCAACCTGTTTGATGATGACTGAGGTTTTCGGCTGATTCCCCCTCCTCCCTGAAAGGTACTGCCGGGCACTTACTTGGGCTAGAATCGCCCCTTCACAATTATCCGGTAGACGCAGTGTCCAGCCCCAACCATTCCCCCGTTGCCATCCTCGGCATTTCTGCCTACTACCACGATAGTGCTGCCGCCCTGGTAGTCGATGGCGAGATCATTGCCGCCGCCCAGGAAGAGCGCTTCACACGCAAGAAGCACGATGCCAATTTCCCGGCTGAAGCCATCCGGTACTGCTTGCAGGAAGCTGGATTGCAACTGACCGATATCACGCACGTTGTTTTTTATGACAAGCCGCTGATCAAGTTCGAGCGCCTGATTGAAACCTATCTCGCCTATGCACCGGCGGGATTTCTCTCTTTCATCAAAGCCATTCCTGTCTGGCTGAAAGAAAAACTGTACCTGAAAAAAACCTTGCGCCGTGAACTGGCAGCTCTGGGCAAAATGGAAGAAAACGCATTGCCGCCACTGATGTTCACCGAACATCACCAATCCCATGCGGCTTCTGCTTTTTTTCCCAGCCCTTACGAAAAAGCTGCTGTGATGTGTCTCGATGGCGTTGGCGAATGGGCAACCAGCTCTGTCTGGCTTGGCGATGGCAACACACTCACTCCACAGTGGGATATCAACTTTCCACACTCACTGGGATTACTCTATTCCGCATTCACTTATTACACCGGCTTTAAAGTCAATTCTGGTGAATATAAATTGATGGGATTAGCGCCTTACGGTTCGCCAAAATACGTTGACCTTATTCTCGACAACCTTATTGATGTCAAGGAAGACGGCAGCTTCCGGCTGGACATGAGTTACTTCAATTACGCCACCGGGCTGACGATGACGAATGAAAAATTTCATCGCCTGTTCAATGGCCCGCCACGCGCACGCGAATCGGACGTCTCGCAAAAAGAAATGGATATTGCGCGATCTATCCAGGTTGTGACTGAAGAAATCGTATTGAAACTGGCGCGCACAGTGCAAAAAGAACTGGGTGTGGATAAGCTCTGCTTGGCCGGTGGCGTGGCGCTCAACTGCGTGTCTAATGGCCGCCTGCTGCGTGAAGGCCCCTTTTCAGACATCTGGGTACAACCAGCAGCTGGCGATGCCGGCGGCGCGCTGGGTGCAGCGCTCGCCATCTGGTATCAATATCTCGGCAACACCCGCGCTGTATTGCCCGGCGATTCGATGAAAGGCAGTTACCTCGGCCCGCGTTTTTCTGATGACGCAATCAAACAATACCTGGATAGTGTTGGCGCACAATACCAACGGCTTGATGACGAGACACTGCTGCCACAACTGGCACAGATCATGGCCAACGAAAACGTCATCGGCTGGTTTGCCGGGCGCATGGAATTCGGCCCGCGCGCACTGGGCGGTCGCTCGATTATCGGCGATCCACGCAGTGCAAAAATGCAATCCGTGATGAATCTCAAGATCAAGTATCGCGAATCCTTCCGCCCGTTTGCGCCAGCCATCAAGGCAGACAAGGTAGGCGAGTGGTTCCAGCATAAAGCTGTCAGCCCCTACATGCTGATGGTGGCACCCGTGGCTGAAGACAAACGCATTCCGATGACTGAAGAACAGCAGAACTTGTTTGGCATCGCCAAACTGAATGTGCCACGCTCACAAATTCCTGCAGTGACGCACGTGGATTATTCTGCCCGCATACAGACAGTGCATAAAGAAACCAATCCGCGTTTTTATACACTGCTCGACGAATTTGAAAAACTGACCGGCTGCCCAGTGTCAATCAATACATCATTCAACGTACGTGGCGAACCCATTGTGAATACACCGGAAGATGCGTACCGCTGTTTCATGCGCTGTGAAATGGATTATCTGGTGCTGGAAAATTACCTGCTCGCCAAACCGGATCAACCGGTATGGGAACGCAATGACAATTGGCAAAATGAATTCGAGCTCGACTGATGACGCATACAACTTCTGACATGACACCGGCTGAGCTGCGTAAATTCGGGCTAGTGACCGGCGCAATTATCATCCTGTTTATTGGCGCATTTGTGCCATGGTGGTGGGACAAGAACATCCTGCAGTGGCAACAGGTGACATTACCCTTTGGTGGCGTATTGATTGTCTGGGCACTGGTGCATCCTGCCAGCATGGTCTATTTCTACAAGCCGTGGATGAAACTGGCTGAAGGCCTCGGCTACATCAACACACGCATTATTCTCTTTATCGTGTTCTATGGCATGTTTCTGCCTATGGGACTTGTCATGCAACTCTTTGGCAAGGATCCGATGCAACGCAAGATTGACACCGGCTTGGCCAGCTATCGAATCACCCGTGAAAACCCATCCAAAGACCACATGGAGAAACCCTACTGATGTTTGAATTACTGAAAGATTTCGCCGGCTTCATGGGGCAACGCAAAAAATACTGGCTTGCCCCTATTGTGATTGTATTGGTATTGTTAGGTGTGTTGATTGTGTTTGCACAGGGCTCAGCAGTGGCACCGTTTATTTACACACTTTTCTGATCAATGCCCCAGAATAAAAAAACCCGCATGATGCGGGTTTTTTTATGTCTTGCGGATTTTTATGTCTTATTGAAACATCACTGTGGCGGAACAGAAAATCCACCCCATACCGGCACATGGTTCGCGTCAAAGTATGCCGACAGTGAACTGTGCAAACCATCCTGCGTCCACTTGCCGCCCTGCGGATTGTCATAGTGTGTGTCGATAGTCGGACGCTGGACGATCGTGACACGCGGCCCCCACACGATAAAAACTTCACCAGAAATATGTCCCGCATTCGGTGAGGCAAGGTATGACACCAGCGGTGCAACGTTAGCAGGGTCAAACGCGTCAAAACCGGCTTCCGGCTTGGCAAACATTGCTGCCGTTGCGCCCTGGTCAGTCATGGCAGTACGCGCACGAGGCATGATGACGTTGCAAGTGATGCCGTATTTGATCATCAGCTGCGCAGCACCCATGGTCATGGCAGTGATGCCTGCTTTCGCAGCAGCATAGTTAGGCTGGCCAGCAGAACCGAACAGCATAGCTTCTGACGATGTGCTGATCAGGCGGCCGTAATGCGAGCCTGTCGCCTTTGCTTTCTCACGCCAGTAGGCAGTGGCATTGCGCATATTCACAAAGTGGCCGCGCAAATGCACACGCACCACCGAATCAAACTCATCGTCCGTCATGCCGAAAATAGTCTTGTCACGGCAGAAACCGGCGTTGTTGACCATGATGTTCAGGTCACCGAACGTTTTCAGTGTAGTTTCCAGGAGGTTTTGTGCATCAGCACTGTCAGCACAATCGCCGAATACAGCAATAGCCTCGCCCCCAAACCCCTTGATGATCTCCACAGCTTCCATTGCCGCTTCTTTTGCAGCAGGAATACCGATGTCGTTGATAACAACGCGGGCGCCATTGCGCGCCAGTTCAATGGCCTCTTCACGACCCAGACCACGGCCTGCGCCGGTGACAATTGCTACCTTACCGTCTAACACTGACATGCTGTTCTCCTCAATGAATAAAACACAAATAACAGACCCTGAAATCGCAGCGCATTCTACTGCAGGCCTGCCCCCAGTCACAGCAGGCAATACCACTACCCTTTTACGCTTAAGCTGGTTTTAAGGCTGACGGGCTACCCTGCAAGAAATACAGCCACCCCCGGAAGGATGGGAAAAAATGAGCCCGCAAAAAATTCTGGTCTGGGATATCCCTACCCGTCTGTTTCACTGGCTATTGGCAGGTAGCTTTGCCGTGGCCTACCTCACTGCCGAAGCAGAGGGCTGGGAGAACGTGCATTACACCGCCGGGTTTACCCTGTTGGGATTGATCGCCTTCCGTCTGGTCTGGGGGCTTGTTGGTAGCCGTTATGCGCGGTTCAGCGAGTTCTGCTACGGCCCATCAGCAGTGCTTGCCTATATCAAAAGCCTGCGCAGCAACCCACGCCATTTTATTGGCCACAACCCCTTGGGCAGCATGGCGGTATTTCTGTTGCTGGGATTGGGGATAGCTACCGCCAGCAGCGGTTGGCTGATGTATTTGTCCGGTAGTGACTGGCTGGAAGAGCCACATGAGTTGTTTGCTAATGCCATGTTGGCGCTAGTGGTTCTACACATTGCCGGTGTGATCATCAGCGGCAAGCTGCACAAGGAAAATCTTTCACGAGCCATGGTAACGGGCCTGAAAGAAGGCAGCGCCGAACAGGGCATCCATAAAACGTATACCCCGCTCGGCATATTACTGCTGACAGCAGTCATCGGCTTCTGGATTTATGCCTCGGCGTACCCGTTTGACAGTGAACAGCAGGAAGGTGAAAAACATAACGGAGAACACGCTGGCGAAAAACACGATGCCGGGGATCACGACTAGCGCATTACTACTCACAAATCGGTGCTATTCGCTACCTGATACGCCATACACCGCTGGAACTGATAAGCTTTCGCTTGGCTAACCTGAGTTCCAGACATGCTCGCTAAACACAAACCACTCTTGGCATGGATTGCCATGGCATGTTGCTGCCTGCT
>DDBK01000101.1 GCA_002333095.1 Cellvibrionales bacterium UBA2034 | reverse complement strand
AATACGCCGGTGATGGCGCGATCTGATTCGCCGAACAGGATGGCAGTGGAGCGGATGCCGATTTTCAGGTCATCCTCGCGATCCACCATCGCGTAGAAAGTGTCGTAGACCAGCGTCCACAACACGGCAGTGCAATACACCAGCCATACCGATGCTGCGAGGCTCCCTTTTTCTGCCGTCCACGCCATGGGAATGGCCCAGGCAAAGGCTGCGCCGAGCACGATTTGTGGCAGATGGGTGTGGCGTTTGCAGTAGGGGTAAATGGCGGTCAACGCCACAGCGCCGAAGGCCAGTTTGATGGTGAGCGCATTGGTCAGAAGCACCAGACCCAGTGACAACAGGCACAGAACGCCAAACAAGCGCAAGGCATGCGCGGGTTTGATGCGTCCGGCAGTGAGTGGGCGCTGGTGCGTACGGCTGACATGCTTGTCGAAATCACGGTCCGCATAGTCATTGATGACACAACCGGCTGAGCGCATCAGCACGCAGCCCAGGGTGAATATCGCCAGATTCCTGAGCGACGGCATACCCGCCGCTGCCAACCACAAGCTCCACAGCGTTGGCCATAACAACAGCAGGATGCCGACAGGTTTATCCAGCCGCATCAACTGGATAAAGTCGATCAGGCTGGAGTGTGGTGACTGCTGGCGGGATACTTTTTTCACGGGGGCTGTCTGTTTCATCAGGCGAGTATGTTCACAAGGGGATCACATTTATGGAGAGAGCATAACGGAATCAACGAACGCTGGCAGAAACACTTCGGATACCAGAATGCCCTGCTTGCCATAACGGAATATGGAATGGCGCCCCCACAGTGGTGGCTCGCCGCTGCNNCGCTGCATTGCAGTGCAGGAGGCAAACGGGATTGCGCATAACGCTGCAACACCACCGGCTCGCGTTTGATCACAGGATTGCTGAATAACAATGCGCCTAGCGGTTTATTCCCGAGTCGTCGCAGAAAACGCAACCGCCCGTTGAGCGCCTGGTGGGGCAAAACACTGCGGGCATATACCCAGGGTTGGTTGTTGCCGTACAAAATCACTTCACGAACCAGTGCAAGTTGACCAGATGGAATGGCCAGTGCACGCGCCTCATCCAGTTGTGGTATTTCCCAACCCTGTTTCAATACGGTCACTGCAAAATGTCCCCGGCTTTTCCTTTGCAGGCGACGTGTGAGCGATCCGCGATCCATTAACCACTGATGCAAAGGCAAGGGCGGGCGCACATGCAGTTTTTGTATTGCGTGCCTGTTCACTTGGACACCGATATGCCTGTTGGACGTTTGAGCGGAATGCCCCCCCGCTCCTGTTGTTGCACGACGGTGAATGGCAGGGCAAAGGTGTCGGCGATGCCGGAAAACAAACCATCCACCAGCAGCAGCGCGATCGGCGCGCTGCCATAGATGCGCTGCGGGTCACTGTCCAGCCAGCAATAATCAAAATAAACGCCGCTGTAGATGCGCGGTAGCGATTCGCAATGCGTGCGGCGATTCTGCAGGAACGACGCCAGTGTGGCATCACTGTAATGCCAGGTGGCGATAGAGGCACAACCTGCACAGGTAAATATCAGGACGACAGAAAACAGTTTATACATCATGAATAATCGTCAGGATGCCGCGTGAAGTATCTCGACACCGTTCTGGCGACCCAACAACAATACATCGGCCGGGCGCAGTGCAAACAAGCCGTTGCAGACGACGCCTGTGATGTTGTTGATTTTTTCTTCCAGCAGGCGAGGGCTGGTAATCTGCAGGTGATGCACGTCGAGAATTACATTGCCATTATCGGTGATCACGCCCGTACGATAGACCGGATCGCCCCCTAGTTTTACCAGTTCGCGCGCGACATAACTGCGCGCCATAGGAATCACTTCTACAGGTAGCGGGAATTGCCCGAGTGTCTTGACCCATTTGGATTCATCGGCGATGCACACAAATTCCTGTGCGCAGGCAGCGACAATTTTTTCGCGTGTCAGAGCGGCACCGCCGCCCTTGATCAGTTCCAGCTGTGCATTGGCTTCGTCAGCGCCGTCGACATAAATATCAAATGTGCCGGTGTGGTTGAGGTCAAAGACTTCAATGCCGTGCTTGCGCAGCCGTTCGGCCGAGGCATCGGAGCTGGACACGCTGCCTTTGAAATCGTTACGGTATTTTGCCAGCGCATCAATGAAACAATTGGCGGTAGAACCGGTGCCGATGCCGATGATGGAATCCCGCGAGATCCGTGACATCACATAGTCGAGTGCGGCTTTGGCGACAGCCTGTTTCAGTTCATCTTGTGTCATGGCAGCGCTCCTACAGATACTGCACCGAAAATCGGGCCACAGTTTTACCGGTTGCGTCTTTCAGCGTCAGTTCGTTGTTGTGGATAGACCAGAACTTCCTTCCTTCCAGCACGGCAACAAATGCCTGTTCAGTATCCATGCCCTGCGGACATGCCATCATGGTCATGGCGATGCGATCAAAAATAATAGCGTCACCTTCCAGTGCATAAGTCCCGCGCAAACGGTTACAGCCGCCGGAGCCGCCGAGTGCTGGCGGCTGGCTTTCGCGCAAGACGATGTGCGGTTCCTGCTGGTTGTCAGCCACTGTCACCGGTTTGCCATTCAGTTCCACCAGCTTCCAGTAAATGTTTTGCAGCGTGGGGCTGGCAATAACATCACTTTTATTTGCGCAACTGGCGACGATAGCCAGCAGAAATGCACCCAGCAGTATTCGGTGAAATGCAGTGGCCATCGACGTTCTCCTGAATAACCATTGTGTGATTTTATTCTGTTGCCGGTGGGAACAGAAAACTTTTCGGCTGCTGGCGTATCCGATGCCATAAACGCGGCAGCACCGGTGCCAGCATGTGCATGCTGACTTTGCGTGAACGCATCGCCACCCAGAGCGCCAGTACAAAACTCACGCCCAGATTGACAAGGCCGACCAGCGCCAATCCCCAGACCGAGAAAAAAAGCGCGCTGAACGGTATATGAAAATCCAGTGCCACTAGTGCATACCCCAGATTCGCAGATGAAAAAGCGATATGCCGGATGTCGAGAGGCAATGCAAGCATAGCACCAAACAGCGGCGTCAACCCCAGCATCAGACCGAAGAAAAGATTACCACCGAGACCGCCCGCATTGTTGGCAATGTATTCGCCTGTTGCAGTTGCACCGCGCTGGCCGATGCACGCGCGTAACCACGGCAATTGTGCAATGCGGAGATTGAGCTGTGCATACGCGGCACGATTATCAAAGTAACCGGACACCAGGCCGGTGAGAAACAGCCACACCCCTGCAATTGCTGCATGGAATAGCGCCAGACTGTGTAGAGGGTTCAGGTCTTCCAACAGATGCAGTGCTTTTTCTTGCGGGATGATATGGGTACCGGAATGCATATCCAGCCCTGCACTGACCAGAATTGCCAGGGGAAATGCAATGCCGATGTTGCCTGCAATCGCGGCCAGCTGGCTGCGAAACGTATCGACAACCAGATCGACTATTTTTTCAATTTCCCGCAACCGGCCGCGGGTCTGGCTGATACTGTCAGCCAGCGTTGCTGCCGTCATCGCCGGTTGTTTGGTGGCGATAATGCAATGCAGCATATAAATCACGGCAAAGCCGCCCGCATAGATTGTCGCGTTGAGCCACGATTGTGCTGATAAGCCGAGATGCAGGTTGCCGCTGAGAATTTTTAACAGGGCGAGTATCGCAATAAAAACACCCGCGCCGCTGGCTTTGCGCAACATGCTGCGCCATTCCACTGCGTTGTTAGCGATATAGTGTTCGCCAGTGCGCGCTGCGTTATCGGTAATGCGCAACGCCATCATGCTGAGCAAGTTGGAAAAGTGGTGCGAAATACTGTTGTGCCGGCGTTCGCCCTCCAGTGACCCCGAGAGAAACTCTGTCCAGCATTGTACGAGCTCTTCCGGCGCATCTGGCCTGAAACGCACAGTCAACACCTGCACCAGCAAACGCAGGCGATCGAGATGTTGTGACAAGCGCGTGAGCAAAAAAGATAGTGGCATGCTGGTGCCAAGGCGCATGGATGAATGGTGCGCTTTTTTTACAGTCTCTACACATTGGTCAAGCAGTACCAGCAGATGGCTGCCATCATCACAATCTGGTTCGCCATTCATTCCCCTGCGAAAATCGGCAATGAAGTCGATCAGTTCGATGTTCATGGCAATAAAAGGTGATTCATTGTCGCGCAGGCGAGGATAGGCGCGCAGCAATTCCGGTTCCAGTCCCATTGAGCAGATACGGTGTGATAGCACGAGTAACGATTCAATCATTTGCTCGATAATCATTTGCAATGATGCAACATCTTCCGAAGCATGGATTTCCAGCAGCGCCCAGAAAGCGTGCCGTGCTTCGGTGGGAATAGCGGTAATCCATTCGTCATCGTCGCTGCGTGAGAAAATGCGGCTCACGCAACTGCGCAGGTCGCTGTCATCACACGGTTCAGGCAACAGTTTGTGGACTACTTTCCGATGCAGTTCAGAAAAAAAACCGCTGTTGGGCAGCAGGCCGGACTCGGTATAGAAACTCACCTGGTGCCGGCTGGCCAGCAGTTGCACAATCGTCCGTCGCAGGGATTGCCGGTAATCCGGCGTGGTGGCCAACAACTGGTTCATGTATTGCCAGCGCCGGGTAGCGTCGTCACTGTCTGCGTGTTTTTGCGGACGCAGTGCAGCTACCAGCAAGGTGACCAACCCTAAAGGATCAGCATCGGGCTGTGCATGGATTGCTTGCAGTGCATCCTCTACAGCACGCAGTGCTGTGTCGCTATCCTGGTGATTTTGCTTGAAGTGCAGTTTCTTGAACATCGTGCGGGGCAACGCCTTTCGGGTGGGCGAGACAGGTCGGGATTATCCCACACCTGTCGTGCCAAGGCGTGTGCGTGGTCGCACAGTAATGACCGGTTCATGCGTGCGCGGGCTGGCAGGTGCGTCTGCAGGATGGTCAACCGCTTCATTGTGTCCGTTATTTTCTTGGTGCCCGCCATTTTCTTGCTGGATGCGGAGATAGATTTCCTGCCGGTGTACTTTGATCTCGAGGGGAGCGTCCACACCGATGCGTACCTGCCCGCCCTGAATGCCGAGTACGGTGATAGCCACATCGTCACCGATCATGATGGTTTCGCCAATACGTCTTGTTAATATCAACATCACTGTTCTCCTGTTTGCGATAGAAAACAGGGTGCGTACTGCAAACTTCCCGCATCCCTGTGCCTACAGCTCGGCTGGCGGGATCATTACACCGATTACCGGCGGCATAAACGATGGCAAAGCCGATGGCATTTACACGCTACAATCCACGGTGTTCATGGGGAACTTTGAGGCCTGGTGTGGCATGAAGCCGGTTCTGAACAAGGAAAAGCTGTTGTGGTTGCGCCTGCAGAAAGGCTGGTCGCAGGAAGAGGCTGCCGTTCATTGCGCAGCATCCGACAAGAAGCAATACCACTTGTGGGAAACGGGCAAGACGCGTTTGCCGCGCGCCGCACAATGCCTGTCGATTGCAAAGGGTTTCGGGCTCGGGAGTGTGGATGAGATCCTGCTGAAACCGGGTGAATCACCAGATGCTGCCTTGCAGATTTTCTACAACGCCCATTTCCGGCAGCCGTTGCCCATGGGCAGGGAAGGGGTGGAAAGTAAAGGAGCGAAAACTGATCAGTCAGGCAGCGAAGCGTTGCCCTACCGCCTGATCTGTTTTTCACTGGATGGCATGTTGTTGCGTGGATTCCAGTTCTCCTGGGAAGAAGTGTGGGGTTTGTTCGACCATACGGGCGAGCAGCGCAAGAAGGGCCTGAAGCTGTTTCACGCCGGGCGTATGTCTTATGAAGACTGGTGTCTGTGGTGTTGTGATATCTACCGCAGTCACGATGTGCGTCAACACCAACTGGTTGCGCTGGCGCAACGCTATACCGTGATTGACCATCTGGCTGAAGGATTACAGCTGCTACGCGATGCCGGTTTCCGTCTGGCGTTGGTATCCGGCGGGCTGGATATATTCCTGCAAACACTGATACCGGATTATGCGCGGTGGTTTGACCAAGTGTTCATCAATCGTATGGAGTTTGATGCAGAAGGCCGTATTCTCAAAATAGTGCCAACACCGTTTAATTTTGAGCGCAAGCCGGATGCAGTTCGTTATCTCTGTAGCCTGTACGGGGTGCATAGTGCGCAAAGTATTTGTATAGGCAGCAGTTTTGTGGACAAACACCTGATAGACGCAGCGGGCAAGACCATTGCATTCAACTCATCATCTGACGAGATCCAGGAGTTGTTTGATATGCGGGTGGATAGCGACAATTTTATGGATCTGGCGAAAACACTGTTGCAGCTCAACGCCCCTCAACTCGCAGCAAAGGCGTGATTCCGTTATCGTAGCGCTTACCGTTACCCGGGTCGCCGCATGAGCCGTTCATCCCGTATCACATTGCGCCAGGCATTCACCCAGCCGGCCGCGTACACGATGTTTTTTTTCGGCTTCACATCGGGCTTACCTTTTTTACTGGTGGGCGGCACCTTGTCGGTCTGGTTGAAANNTCCCGCTGGAGCATATCGGGCTGGTGAGCCTGATCGGTCTCACATACTCATTCAAGTTTCTCTGGTCACCTGCAGTGGATCGCTTGCGTTTGCCGCTGCTCGGCAGGCTCGGCCAACGCCGCAGCTGGCTGCTGGTTGCACAGTGTTTGCTGGCGCTGTCCTTGCTGCTGATGGCATGGGTTACGCCTGCGGGATCATTCTGGTTGTTTATTGCCATTGCTGCGCTGGCCGCGTTTGCTGGCGCTACGCAGGATGTGGTGGTGGATGCCTACCGTATCGAGATTGCACCACCTGAAGCGCAGGGNNTGGCGGACCGTGTGTCATGGTCGCTGGTGTATTGCAGCATGGCGGCGGCGGTGATGCTGGTGATGCTGGTCACGCTGTTTGCGCAGGAGCCGGAACATGTTGCGGTGCGTGAGGAATCGCTGCGCAGCGCGATCAGGCATAGTGTGGTTGGGCCATTCCGTGATTTTTTCCTGCGCTACAGCGGATGGTTGGGCGTGGCGCTGTTGGTATTCATGGGGCTGTTCAAGATTTCAGACCAGATGATCGGTGTGATGGCGCTGCCGTTTTANNGTCTCTAAATTATTTGGCGTATGGATTGGTATTGCGGGTGCGTTTCTCGGCGGTGCAGTGGTTGTGTGGCTGGGTGTGCAGCGCAGTTTATTGATAGCCATATTGCTCGGGGCTTTCAGTAATCTGTTGTATCTTTTGTTGGCAATGTTTCCAGCAGATATTGCTGTATTCACAGCGGTCATTGCCGGCGAAAATCTTTCCGGCGGCTTCCTGGGAACTGCTGCGGTGGCATGGCTGTCCTCGCTGGTGAACCGGGAATATACCGCCACGCAATATGCATTGTTCAGTTCGCTGGTGGCGTTGCCAGGCAAGTTAATCGGGGGGCTTTCCGGTTTTATGGTGGCCAGCGCGGGCTATCCGGTATTTTTTGTTTTTTCCACGTTCGCTATAGCACCAGCGCTGCTACTGTTTTTCTGGTTGCAGCCAAGGTTGGCGGATATAGCGCAGGAAAACAGTGATGCAACCCATACTGGCGATTGAACATCTGCGCAAACAATACGGCAGCGTTGTAGCGGTTGAAGACGTCAGTTTTTCAATTGCAGAAGGCATCTGTTTTGGTCTGCTCGGCCCTAATGGCGCAGGCAAAACCACCACTATCGGCAAACTGGCGATGCGCTTGCAAAAAGAGGGACGCAGCGTGATGTTGGCCGCAGGCGATACATTCCGTGCTGCAGCTGTCGAACAGCTCCAGGTATGGGGCGAACGCAACAACGTACCTGTCGTAGCCCAACACACAGGTGCGGACAGCGCTTCTGTTATTTTTGATGCGGTGCAAGCTGCACAATCACGCAACATTGATGTTGTAATTGCAGATACCGCCGGACGTTTGCATAACAAAAGCAACCTCATGGAAGAACTGAAAAAGGTCAAACGCGTCATCAGCAAACTGGATTCCACTGCACCGCATGAAGTACTGCTAGTGCTTGATGCCGGTACTGGCCAGAACGCTATCAACCAGGCAAAGCTGTTTCATGATGCCATTCATGTCACCGGCATTGCACTGACAAAACTGGATGGAACCGCCAAAGGCGGTGTTATTTTTGCCATGAGCCAGGCGTTGGGTTTGCCCATCCGTTTTATCGGGGTGGGTGAAAAAATGGAAGATTTACAGGTTTTCAGCGCACGTGATTTTATCCGTGCATTATTTGACAATCACCCATGATGTTTTAAAAAACCATGATCGAATTCCAACATGTCGCCAAGCATTACCCGAACGGCTACGAAGCACTGACGCATGTGAACTTCGAACTGGCTTCCGGAGAAATGACTTTTCTGACCGGACATTCTGGCGCGGGAAAAAGCACTCTGCTGAAACTGTTGATGTTGATGGAGCGCCCAACACAAGGCAAAGTAGTGGTGGCAGGGCAAGATCTCAGCAAACTCGGCGCATCACGCATTCCCTATTATCGTCGCCACATCGGGGTAGTTTTTCAGGATCACCAATTGCTTGTTGACCGCACCGTTTTTGATAATGTTGCCTTGCCACTGCGAATTTGTGGCTTTCCTGAAAAAGATATTGGGCGGCGGGTGCGCGCAGCGCTCGACAAGGTTGGCTTGCTAGAACGCGAGCAGTATTACCCGATAGCATTGTCAGGTGGCGAGCAACAACGGGTAGGCATTGCGCGCGCTGTGGTGAATAAACCACCCATTTTGTTAGCCGATGAACCGACAGGCAACCTTGACCCTGACTTGTCGGCAGAAATTATGCGCATCTTTGAAGATTTCAGCCAAGTGGGTGTAACGGTACTGATTGCGACACACGATCTTGATCTGGTGAACCGTTTCGGGCATCGGGAAATCGNNTCCGCGGCGGCGAGCGGAGTCTGTAGACATGGCAAAATCAGGCGCGCGCAATGAAAAACCATCTCGTAATGAAAAACCCACAAGGGGCGCCAGTACCACCACTATAGGTTGGCGCGCACTGCTGGATGCGTGGATCAGCCACCACCGTGAATCGGCGCGTGACAGTCTTGTCAGGCAACGACGTGCACCACTGCAACACATACTCACTGCGCTGGTGATCGGCATCACGCTGGCACTGCCTGCCCTGTTTAACATTGCTATCGGAAACCTGCAGCAACTGGGCGAACGCTGGGACAGCGCGCCTCGCCTGTCTGTTTTCCTGCAACGCAAAATTTCTACTGAAGAAATACAGCAGACACAAAGCAGTTTGCAGCAACAACCAAACGTGGTTCGCATTTCCCTGATTACGCCAGAACAGGGATTGGCCTCGTTTGAAAAAAGCGCAGGATTGTCAGGCACGCTCGAATTACTGGATGAAAATCCCCTGCCGCCTTTGCTGGTTGTTGAGTTGAACAGAGAGACTCGCGCAGAAACTTTGCAAACACTACAAACAAACTGGAAGAAACTGCCTTATGTAGACAGCGTCCAGATTGATATGGAGTGGGTACAGAAGTTGTTCCGGATGATGCAACTGGGCGAGCGCATCACCATCGCATTGGCAGCATTGCTGGGATTGGGTGCATTGCTATCCGTTGGCAATACCATAAGGCTGGCAATTGAAAACAGGCGCGCGGAAATCGTTGTGGCTAAACTGGTAGGCGCAACCGATGCGTTTGTCCGTCGTCCTTTTTTATACAGCGGTTTCTGGTTTGGCCTGTCTGGCGGCATCGTTGCAATATTGCTGGTGGTGGCGGGCTATTACAGCGTTATTCGTCCTGTTGCAGAGCTTGCGGCGCTTTACCATTCTGATTTTGTGTTACTTGGCCTGGATTTTTTCACGGCGGCCAGCCTGATTTTTGTGGGCGTCACACTGGGCATGCTGGGCGCGTGGCTGGCTGTTGGACAACACTTGCACGACATGCGCCCTCGTTGAACTAGATTTGCCGTTTTCGGGCACGATCATCAGCAGCTTTTGTACGGCTTGTTGGCTGGGCTTCCAATGGGTTCTCCGGCCAATAATGTTTCGGATACTGGCCGCGCATATCCTTTCGCACATCCTTGTAAGCGTTCTGCCAGAAACTGGCAAGGTCTTGCGTGACCGCTAATGGGCTGCGTTTAGGCGACAGCAAATGCACCAGCACCGGAATCTTGCCTCCAGCAATACGCGGCGTTTCTTGCGCACCAAACATTTCCTGCAAGCGCACAGCCAACACCGGCTGTTCACCACTGTATTCCAGCTCAATACGTGTACCCGTCGGCACAACAATATGCGTTGGCGCCAAGGCATCAAGTGTTTGCTGTTGCGAATAATCCAGTTGCGACGTGAGTGCAGTGTGCCAGTCAACATTCACTAACTGGCTGTGGCGACTGACTTGCACGAGAAAGGGCGCCAGCCACTGTTCCAGTGTTTCCATCAAACCACGCTCACTGAAATCGGGAAAATCACTCACCAGATCCTGCGCTTGCAGCCACTGCGCGCGCGTCAACCAGCGTCGCGTATTCTCTGGTACAGGAAGCGCTTGAAAACCCAGACTGCGCAACCCTTTGCACAATGCAGCAACCGCTTTTTCACCACGCGCCGGCAACGGTTTTTCAGCAAATACAATCGCACCAAAACGTTTCACATCTCTCGACACGACTGCTGATTCCTGCGCAGACCAGCCTGTCTCTTCGCCACTGAAAAACTGTTCCGGAAAAAAAATCGGCAGGTCATCAGGATCCAGGGCTGCTGCAAGAAAAATACGCGCTTCGCGGCCTTCGCCATCCAGATCTGCTACGGCAATCCATTCGTTATTCGCTAATGCACTGCCCGGGTATAACGTCGCACCTGCACCACCTGCCAGTTGCCAGCGTTCGCCCCGCACATCGCGCCGCTTCGCCACACGCTCTGGATAACATAGCGCCAGCATCAGCCCTAATTTTTCATCGTGGCTGGCGCTGTCGTCCTGCACGTCTACCAGCTGGCGCAAACGTGCAGCCTGCTGTTTTGCACGATCACGCGCTGCACGATCAGAAGTGCTGCCATGTTTTAACTGTTGCCACCGCAAATACAGATCCGCATCACGGTCTGTACTGCGCAACAGGTCACGCTCTTCCAACAACGCAGCCACATCACAAGCCAATGCGCCAAATCCATTTTCTCGTGCGCGCAACAACATATGTGCATAGCGCGGATGCAATGGCAGATCGGCCATGGCGCGGCCGTGTGCTGTGATCCTGACATTTTCATCCAGTGCACCCAGCTGTTGTAAAACTGTCCGCGCCTGTTGCAAGTGCGATACAGGCGGGGTATCCAGGAATACCAGTTTTGATTCATCTGAACCCCATGCCGCAATGTCTAACGCAAGCGGCATCAAGTCACTTTGCAATATTTCCGGGACAGGAAAATTAGCCAACGCATTGTGTTGTGCTTCACTCCACAAGCGGTAACACGCTCCGGCTTGCTGGCGGCCAGCCCTACCCGCGCGCTGCGCTGCTGTTGCTTTTGATACATTCACAGTGACCAGTCCCGCCATGGCGCGGCGCGGATCAAAACGCACCGTACGCACCAGTCCTGCATCAATCACTGTAGACACACCGTCAATAGTCAGTGATGTTTCCGCAATACTGGTGGAAAGAATTACCTTCCTGGCCCTTTCTTTGTCTGGTTGCAACGCCGCTTGTTGCTGTGATGATGATGCGTCGCCAAATAGCGCATGTATTTTTATCCCGGCAGTTGCATCGTTATTGTCCAGCAATGTTTGCACTCGACGTATTTCACGCTGGCCGGGCAGAAAAACCAGGATATCGCCAACCTGTTCTTTCAACGCACGAAGTACAGCATGCATCGTTTGGCTTTCAATCGACAGGTTTTTATCGCGCGGAAGATATTGGATGTCGATAGGATAACTGCGGCCTTCACTGTCTATTACCGGTGCATTATCCAGCAGCGTTGACACGGCAACGCCATCCAGCGTGGCAGACATCACCAGTATTTTCAGATCGTCGCGCCAGTTTTTTTGCACATCACACGCCAACGCCAGACCCAGATCGGCGTGCAAGGAACGTTCGTGAAACTCATCAAAAATAATCAGCCCGAGGCCAGACAGTTCCGGATCATGCTGGATCATGCGCGCCAGTATGCCTTCCGTCACCACTTCAATTTTTGTGTGCGCAGAGACACGGTTGTCCCCACGAATACGGTAACCGACCGTTTCACCCACTTTTTCACCCAGCTGCTGCGCCATGTATTGCGCTGCCCGCACAGCCGCCAGCCGGCGCGGTTCCAGCATGACAACGCGGCCGTTAACGGCGCCGGATGCCAGCAACGCCAGCGGCACACAACTTGTCTTGCCTGCGCCGGGCGCCGCAGACAGCACCGCACAAGGCGACAGACGCACAGCATCAATCAAAGCGGGCAAAACAGCATGGATGGGCAGAGTGGCTTTCATGGTCGACAATGATCCGGCAGTCACGGCAATAAAGCGACTCTTGGTGTTGTTTTATGGATGGCTTAGACTGTGCAGAGCAATTTACCTGGAGTTAATGGTGATCTACCCGATCAGTACAGTCATGCAAGCCTGGCGATGGCGCACTTGAGCCACTGCGCACGCGTGCGCGCTTCCCGCCCTGAACTGTAAGCATTGATTGAGGTATTGCCATGTTGACCCTGACACCCGAGCATTTTGCGGCACTGGCCGCTGAAGGCTACAACCGCATCCCTGTGGTGCGCGAATTACTCGCCGATCTCGAAACCCCGCTGTCCTGCTACCTTAAACTGGCCCGCCAGCCCTACAGCTACCTGCTGGAATCTGTGCAGGGCGGCGAGCAATGGGGGCGTTACTCCTTTATCGGATTGCCCTGCCGTACCGTGCTGCATGTTCGCGGCGACACCGTGACGGTGTGCTGCGATGGCGCCGAAATACGGCGTGAACAGTGCGCTGATCCACTCGTCTTTGTAGATGCTTTTCGCCAACAGTACCGCGTGGCGGACATAGCAGGGTTACCACGCTTTACCGGTGGCCTGGTGGGCTATTTCAGTTACGACACCGTGCGCTATGTTGAGCCGCACTTGCGAGCCAGCCAGCCCGCTTGCGATCCAATCGGCACACCAGACATTCTGCTCATGCTGTCGGAAGAAGTGCTGGTATTTGATAATTTGTCTGGCAGGATCCTGCTGATTGTCCATGCCGACACCAGCCAGCCTGATGCGCTTGCCCAAGCTAAAAATCGCCTCGACACGCTGCAGGCACAACTGGCTGCAGCAACACCCACATTGCCACCCATGGCTGCCCAGCCACATGCCGCGGATGCAAACCTGGAACAACAGTTTTTATCTTCTTTTGGTGAAGAGGCATTCAAACGCGGCGTTGATGCTATCAAGGAATATATTCTTGCCGGCGATACAATGCAGGTTGTTTTATCACAACGCCTTTCGCTGCCGTTTGATGCCGAACCGTTAAACCTGTATCGCGCATTGCGCTGCCTGAATCCTTCGCCTTATATGTATTTTCTGGATTGTGGCGATTTTCATATTGCCGGCTCTTCACCAGAAATTCTGGCACGGCTGGAAGACAATCTTGTCACTGTCCGCCCCATTGCAGGCACACGCAAACGCGGACACACACCGGAAGAAGACCTTGCGCTGGAAAAAGAATTACTGGCTGACCCCAAGGAAATTGCTGAGCACCTGATGCTGATTGACCTGGGCCGCAATGATGCCGGGCGTGTATCGCAAGTGGGTAGCGTGAAGCTGACAGAAAAAATGGTTATCGAGCGCTTTTCACATGTGATGCACATTACATCAAATGTTACTGGCGAATTGCGCGATGGCCTTGATGCAATGGATGTATTGCGCGCTACATTGCCTGCAGGCACATTGTCTGGCGCACCCAAAATCCGCGCGCTGGAAATTATTGATGAACTCGAACCGGAGAAACGTGGCATCTATGGTGGTGCCGTCGGCTATCTCGGTTGGGGCGGCAATATGGATACAGCTATCGCCATTCGCACCGCCGTCATCAAGAATAAAATGCTGTACATTCAAGCAGGCGCTGGTGTGGTAGCAGATTCTGTTCCGCAATCAGAATGGGATGAAACGATGAACAAGGCGCGCGCTATATTCCGCGCGGCAGCAATGGTACTGGCTGGATCAGTCTAGGAGATTATGTATGCAGGATGCCCATGATCTTGGCCTGATTATTGATTCACGCGTGCCATTGATTGTCATCCAGTCACATGAAGAAACCCGTGTTCTGGATGTGTTGATGCAAGTGAGCAACACCCGCACGTTGCCCATGCAAGTCTGGACGGCAACTGATGGCTTGCGCCCGATGGGATTCAGCATGGCCGAACCGGATGGCGACCAGTTACTGGAGCTGGAAGCGGCTCTGCTCTCCATAAAACGCATGCGTGGCAAAGGTCTGTTTGTGCTATGTGACACACACGGTTTTTTTACGCCTGAGCACCCGAAACTGGTTCGGCTCCTCAAAGACATTGCGCTGCAATATGACAACATCAATCGCACTATTGTATTGCTCAGCCATGCACTGACCCTGCCCCCGGAACTGCGTAAACACGCGGCAGAATTTCAACTATCTGCACCGAGTGATGAGCAGATTCTTTCCATCATCCGCGAAGAGGCAATGGCGTGGTCCAGCCAGAACAACCAGCAGCGCGTAAAAACTGACAAGCTGTCGCTTGATCGCATTATCATGCATCTACGCGGCCTGTCGCCCTCGGATATTCGCACGCTGGCACGACAATTCATCCATTCTGATGGTGCTATTTCTGATCATGACCTGCCACTGGTCAGCAAGGGAAAACTGCAATTGCTGGATATGCATGGTGTGCTTCATTATGAATTCAGCACAGAAAACTTTGCACAGGTAGGCGGCCTGAAAAATCTGAAGGACTGGCTGACAAAACGCCACCAGGCTTTTTTATCGCCCGCTGCTAACGTGGATATACCAAAAGGCATACTGCTTCTTGGCGTGCAGGGCAGCGGGAAAAGCCTTGCTGCAAAAGCTGTGGCCGGCTTGTGGGGGCTGCCATTGCTGCGGCTGGATTTTGGCTCCCTTTACAACAAGTATTATGGTGAATCTGAAAAAAACCTGCGTGATTCCCTGAAGCTGGCCGAAAATATGTCGCCTTGCGTACTATGGCTTGATGAAGTTGAAAAAGGCATTGCCGGCCAAAGCAACGACGACGGTACAAGCCAACGCGTACTCGGCAGCTTATTGACATGGATGGCTGAAAAGAAACAGCCCGTGTTTATTGTCGCCACATCCAACAACATTGCCAACTTGCCTCCCGAATTGATTCGTAAGGGCCGACTGGATGAAATATTTTTTGTTGATCTGCCAGACGAAAAAACCCGCACAGACATTTTTTCTATCCATCTCGCCAAGCGCAAACACGATCCCGCAGCATTTAATTTAACCACACTAGCGGTTGCCGCTGATGGATTTTCCGGGGCGGAGATCGAGCAAGCCATTGTCGCAGCCACTTACACAACGCTGGCACAACAACAGGCGTTGCACACTGCGGAATTACTGGAAGAATTATCCCGCACCAGACCTATCGCTGTGGTCATGGCTGAGGATATTGCTGCGCTGCGTAGCTGGGCACAGCATCGCACTGTGCCAGCTAATTGATAATAGGCGGTCAGAGTTCGACCGCATTTTTTCCAGAAATCACTTCTATCATGCCGATGTCTTTCAACAACTTCATTGTCACCGGATCCTGTCTATCCGCACGCGGTGTAGCAGTGATGATATCTGCATGACCATCCAGATCGATATCACCCGCACTGGCCAGCGACCAACCGTAGTTGTCAGCTTTCCTGTAACCTTTCAGCTCAAATAACTGCGCACCCGTTCCATCAAAACCGAATACTGCACCCACATCTTTTAATGGTTTGCCAGTCAGCGGATTGATACGGTCACGGCGCGGCGCACCGGCAACAATATCGGCATCACCGTTGTTATCCAGATCCGCACCTGCAGCTATGCTGTAGCCCAGCCAGTCACCTTTTGCCTGACCCGGCACTTTGAACAAGCGCTGGCCAACAGCTGTACCATCGTAGCGATAGGCGTAAACAGCGCCCGCATCTTTCAGCAACTTGCCATTACTGAGTGGGTCGTAGCGGTAAGCGCCTACCGCCACATCTGCCTGGCCATCACCGTCCAGATCACCGGCACCTGCGACCGCAAAGCCGAACCAGTCGCCAGCGCCTTCACCTTCTATCCTGAACAGTTTGCTGCCATCCGCACCCGAGTAAACCGCTGCCGCGCCTGCATCTTTCATCATCTTCCCAGTCAGACCCAACACATCATCTTTCGGCATGCCTACAATGACATCGTCATTACCATCGTTGTTCACATCGCCTGCGCCTGCCACAGCACGGCCCAGCAAATTCCCTTTAACTTCGCCTTTGATGCGGAACAGCTCGTTACCTGTAGCCCCAGAGCGCACTACAGCTATACCGGCGTTGGTCAATTTATCCGGATCCGCTTTTGGCACACCGTAGACTACATCTTCACAGCCATCGCTGTCGGCATCACCGGCATTTGCAACTGTAAAGCCGAGGTTGTCACCCGCCGCTTCGCCACGGAATGCTCGCAGTTCAATGTAGTTATCTGCAGGATTTCCAGAATAAACGTAGACCGAACCAGCATCTTTCATCAACTTGCTCGTGGTGGTGTTCAGCACGTCATCACGGTGTGCGCCGACAATAATGTCTGAATAGCCATCACCGTTGATATCAGCGCCCGCCACGCTGTAACCGAACCAGTCACCGGCGTTCTGGCCTTTAATGGTATGTAGCAATGCACCGTCCGCACCGGAATAGATATACACCTTGCCGATATCAGCCAGTTTCTTTTGCTTCGGAATTTTCGTTTTGGCGACATCCCAGCGATATGCGCCTACCACAACATCATCATGGCCATCGCCATTTACATCGCCAGCATTTGCTACTGCAAAACCGAACACATCTTTTTTCACTTCACCCCAACCACGAACCAGAACGCCCGGATCATTCGGGTATGCATCACAGGCATCACCGATGCCATCGTTATCCGTATCCAGTTGATCAGCATTTGCTACTGCAGGACAGTTGTCTATGCCGTTATCAACGCCGTCACCGTCATCATCACCGTTTGGTGTCGCGTCACATGCGTCGCCAAGGCCATCGCTATCCGTATCAATTTGGGTCGGGTTTGCAATCAGTGGGCAGTTGTCACTGTTGTTATCAACACCATCGCCATCGGTATCACCATTCGGCGTGGAGTCACACGCGTCACC
>DDBK01000160.1 GCA_002333095.1 Cellvibrionales bacterium UBA2034 | reverse complement strand
GGCCACAAATAAAAAAGCGGATTTCCTCAAGAATTGTCATGTGCTGGTGTATGACAAGGAGCGATTATGTCGCTTGACTATCAGTCACTCCCTGACAGCCTGGGGTGCCCAACCGGTTCTGACTGACAGCATGGAGCAGATCATGCCCGCTCTGGATCGCTATGCCGGCAGCGAGCATCCCGTTGATGCCATTCTGCTAGGTTTGCCTGTACGGTATGACCCGCAAGAAATCCAGCAACTGATACAAACAGCCACACTTCTTGATCAACGCCATCGCTGCCCTGTGATGCTATGTATTCCCGCGTCTGCAAGACAGGAGCTGGCTGTTGCTTGTGGTAATCATATAAAACTGCTTCCGAAACCCATTACAGAAAACAGGCTTTCTGAAGCGCTCTGCGATGCACTAAAACTTGAAACGTTTGTAAGAGCTGCTGAAATTACTCCGAACATCAAGCACACGCCAAATCATTCTGCCATCGTGATGGCTGTAGATGACAACCCTTCTAACCTCAAGCTGATCAGCACGATGTTGCAGGATCTGGGAGCAGTGGTTATAGAGGCTTGCAATGGAGAGGAAGCTGTAGAAATCTTCAAGCACAACCGGGATATTTCACTGATTTTTATGGATATCCAGATGCCGGTAATGGATGGCATTGAAGCTACCCGTAAAATCAGGCAGCTGGAAACGATAGACGGCAAGCACACACCGGTTATTGCGCTGACAGCACATGCGTTGGCAGAACAACGCCAACATATGCTCACATCCGGACTGGATGATTACCTCAGCAAACCTGCCAGTGAACAACAACTGATGCAAATGCTGGAAAAGTGGCATGGCTCTGCTGAAACGCGTCACCGCAAGATGACCACTCCAAAGCACAACACCCTGGAGAGCCAGCTGGACAAATGCGTTGATCGTAATGCGGCTCTTCAAGCCAGTGGTAACCGGGCAGATATTGCTATCGAGATGCTTGAGATATTGCTGGGCAGGCTAGCCGATGAGCGCGATCTGATTAATGCCGCGATTGAGCGGGATGATATGCCACTGGCTGAAACATATATACACAAACTGCATGGCGCCAGTTGTTATTGCGGGGTGACCGATCTCAAAAACTGCTGCAGTGCGATGGAAACACTTATCAAGAAGAAAATGACAGAGCATCTCCCCGATGTGGTAATTCGTTTTAATCAAGCGGTTGATAATTTACTGATCTGGAAAAAAGAACGGGTTCTAGCGGATTTTTTCCTACAAAACACCCGCTAATACCATGCAGGATGATGGATTCAAAATACATCAGTCATCATGGAAGCCCTGCTGACTGTTTTTTCGCATGATATCGGGAACCTGATAGCCATCATCCAGACAGCTGACACTGTTTTCAGTAAAACGCGTGAATAATGCATCATCATCCCAGAATGGCTTTTTATTGAGCGTTAACCGTGTAAAACGCTGGCTGGCCATATCAGAGGCTTTCTCCAGAAATGGCTGCGCCCAATGTGTCACCGCACCCAGCAACATGGGCTCACGGGTCAAGGCTTTAAACGGCGAACCCCAGACTTCTTCAAGCCGCGTATCAAATGATTTCAATACCGCCCGGCGAACATCGTCTTCCGGCAATTCTTGTGTGGTAATCCCGCCATGAAATTGATGGAAAGACCCTTCTCCCGGCAACACAAATAACTGGATATCCGGCAACATGCCTAATTTGCGGTACAGGTAAAGGTTGATAGAACCTCCACCGGGCTGATCAAAACGTTCATCTGCGCAGCCAATACGGCGAAAATTATCTGCCGAACAGAACAAAGCACTACACTCTTGCATCGGCTGCAAATAACCACGCTGGTTACTCGAACTCCAGCACGCCCATTTAAACAGGCGATAGCCATTATCTTGCCACGCCATATCTGCCAACCGGCTTATTTCCAGTTGTTCACTGTGGCCTGTCTGCAAATGAAATTTCTGGTCCCTTTCACCCAGATGATAGCCCGGCACCATAACGAGAGCATTCTCCGATATTCTCGCGCCGAGCATGGCATATTCAATGACCCGTGGAGTGACCATGCGGGCACCGTCAATAATCAGTCCGATTTGCTTTCCGCGACATTGGGAAAAAGCAAAATTAACAGCAGGCACGGGTGAAACACCTTGCTCATCACGCAAGAAATACCGAAATTGCGGCCCGAGAGAGGCAACAGCTACGGCATCGAGATGATTGGCCGACCGGTTCTCGACCACAATCACTTCATAATCATCATCGGATACATTTTTCTGATACGGCAGCGCCAGACTCAATAGCGTATTCATTGCCTGACGAGGCATATCGTAAACAATAACAATAATCGAGAGATCAGGATTACGCATCAAATCACTTCCAGTCCCTGGGAATATCACCACGGTTTTTCATCACCACACTGGCTGAATGGCGCACAAATCGTAACGCACAATCCGGCAGAGAACCCAGAAAAATACTCCGGTTAAGCGGGGGAGTATATGCCTGTCCGCGCAGTGCCGCATACTGGTTAAAGTGATCCTGCATGGCTTTCAGTCTCGCCTCTCCTTTTGTTCCTGTGGTAATGCCGCCATGAAACTGATGGAAAGAACCTTCACCCAGCAATGTCACCAGAACAGTTTCCGGAAGCTCCACTGCCCTTTTGTGCAAGTCGAGATTGCACTGGCCACCCCCGGTTTCTGTAAACCCTGGATCGTAACCACCCAACTTGTCCCATATGTGCCGCGGTATCGCCAACACATTACTTTCACCCAGCGGTTTTAAAAATCCGCCCGCACTGGTACCCGACAAACAGCAAATCTCAAAAAGGCGATAACCGTCCTGGGGCCACTGGATTTTTGCCAACAGCGTTTGTTCAAATGCTTCATCGTAACCTTCCAGCATCGCCTCCTGTTGCACCTTTTCGCCAAGGTGATATCCAGGCACCGCCACGATAGCATTAGAGTGCAAACGCTCGGCCGCAATGATGTAATTGATGATGCCCGGCGATACCATCCGTGCGCCATCAATCATTACAGCAATCATGCGTCCACTGGCTTGGGCGGCACCAAAATTCATGGCATTGACTGGCGTTGGCAATGTTTCAGGATATTCAAAATACCGGAAGTTGCCGCCCCACTTTTCGGCTTCTGCCTTGCCCAGCATTCGCGATGAAGGATTCTCCATCACAATGACTTCGTAATCATGTTCAGTGACATCCCTTTGGTACGCCACGCTGAGCGAGTACAGTGTTTTTTTAGCCTGCTCAGGCATGTTGTATACCATCACCACAACGGAAACACGCGGCTCCTTGCCTGTCAGATAATCAACATTGTCTCGCCTGATGGACGGCATAGCCGCATCAAACCACTTTATCGGTTGTGGTGAATTGGGTATGCCCTTCGGCGTTGGCTGCCGTTCAATACTGGTATCACTCATGGCGCATCACAATCTGTTCAAGTTCTTCATAAAGTACACGGACATGCCGGGGCAATTCTGCATTCAAGTCAGCTGATTGCTTGTGTAATTCTTTTGTATAAAATCGCTCGTCAGCAGGCACCGGAGCCAGCGCAAGCTGTTCATGCAATACGTCCAGTGCGCCATGGAAATACTCTTCGCTCCAGTCAAAACACAAAACAGGAAAGGGNNCAGCAAGAATCTCCATGGCACGAGCCACGTGCTGTGACTCCCACATTGAGGCAGGCGGAGCAACAAGATCACCACAGCCAGGCAGCAACGGACTTTTCCAATTCAGGCCATTGGCCTTGAAGATGGCTTCATGCAAACTGACCACGTCCTGGTTTTCACGGTTTCCCTTGCGGTTGTATTCATTCCATGTGTGATGCTTCCCCAGAAACAAACCGCCCTGTTGCAAAGAACCAGTCAAACAGCTGGTGCCCGAGCGATGCATGCCTAGGATGCAAATAATTCTCTGGGGTCTGTCCTTCTTCATTCGGTATCAATACTCTACAATCACACTATGCTTTCAGATAATAACCACACACCAGTATACCTGTCGATCACGACTGTGCTGTTTCGAAGCGACATCGCCCAAATACAGCGTTTTCGCGACTGTCTGCTCGAGAGCATTCACCAACTGCGTAGCAAGCGGCTAGTTGCACGCGTCAGCCTTGCCGTGGTCGACAATGCAGCCAGTCTGGATGGCGATCGCCATTCACATATTTTTACCCGATTGCAGGGTATTGATGCCTTACGCTTTATCCAACCTGAAGAAAATCTGGGCTATGGCCGCGCACATAATTTGTGCCTTAATCAGGGCAGCGACTTTCACCTGATCCTGAATCCCGATGTTTATCTGGCACCGGATGCATTAGTGGCAGGTATTGATTACCTTCGCACTCAGCCGGACACAGGCATGGTGACGCCATACGGGGTTAACGATCAGGGCAAACCA
>DDBK01000046.1 GCA_002333095.1 Cellvibrionales bacterium UBA2034 | reverse complement strand
CGGGTGGCAGCACTGGTCAATCCAGCGCCGGTGCGCGCTGCCGCTTCCGTCGCCATCGCCACTGCGCCGCCCATGCCTTTATCGCCACCGATTACCATGACATGACCAAACAGCCCCTTGTGTGCTGTGCGTTGGCGCGGGGGCAGCAGATCCAGCAGCGTCGTCAGCTCCAGCCGCTCACAGTGGCCTTCTGCGTGCAGGACGGCATCATCAGCACCCAGGCTGGCGTATTCGATCATGCCGGTGACATCAGGAGCATGGGCGGTGAACAATCCACGCTTCAGGGTGATAAACGTGATGGTGACATCTGCCGCTGCCACTGCGCCTTCAGCGAAGCCAGTATCTGCATTCAGCCCGGAGGGGATATCGATAGCGAGCACTGGCAAGCCGCTTTCATTGATCGCGGTAATGGCATCAACAAAACCATTGCGTGGCGCGCCAATAGAGCCTGTACCGAGCAGCGCATCAACAATCACACCGACAACCGGCAGATCCATGCCTGCTGCCCACGGCGACATCACTACACCAGATTGTTGTGCATACTGGCACGCGCGCCATGCATCGCCGGATAATTTTTCAATCGCACCGACAGAAAAAATATGCGCCGGAATATTTTTTTCCTGTGCCAGTGCAGCAAGAAGGTAACCATCGCCTGCGTTGTTGCCACTGCCACAAAACACAGCAATGCTGGCAGGTTCCGGCCAGTGCGCCAGTAGCGTATCCAGTGCTGCACGCGCGGCTTGTTTCATCAGCGTGATGCCAGGTGTGCCAGCCGCGATAATGGCAGCATCCAGTGCGCGGGTTTCAGCGGCTGTGTGNNCGGTGTCGGGAAACATACAGGGATTGTCTCGATATTTGCCAGGCTAGCGTTTGGCCAGCCATGGCAGTGGATTAACGGGTTCACCATTCTGGCGAATTTCAAAATACAATCCCGGTTCTTTTTCGCCGCCGCTGTTGCCGACGCGTGCGATGGCATCACCCGGTTGCACCCATTCACCTGATTCATGCAGTAACGCATCATTATGTGCATACAAACTCATGAAGCCGTCACCGTGATCCAGTACCAGCAACAATCCCTGGCCAGGCAATGAATCAGCATACATGACTCGCCCGCCATGTATTGCGCGTACGTCGCTGCCGCTCTGTGCCTGAATGCGTAGACCATCCCATGTGACGCTGCCTTGACGTTGCTGGCCGAAACTGTTGATCACTTTGCCTTGCACGGGCCACATCAGGTTGCCTTTTCGCTGTGTGAATGATGTCGATTGAAGCCGTTTCAGGTCTTCCGCGCTGTAAGCCGGCGTGCTGGATTTTTCACGTGGTTTTATGGCTTGTTCGCGTTCGTCCGTAACGGGTTTTTGTATGGCTTTTTCGGGGTGTGTTTCCAGGCCAGCAAGTCGTTCCTGTTCTTTCTTCTGGCGCAGTGCCTCGGCCTGTTGTCGTGCTGCTTCTTCTTGCTGGCGTTTTTCTTCTTGTGCTTTGGCTAGTGCCCGTTGTTTTTCTATCTGGTCGATAACTTTTTGCAGGCCGGCACGTTCACGTTCAATAGTGGTTAATGCATCACCTTTACTTTGCAGGGCTGCATCAGCCTCTAATGCCATTTGTTGGCGCTGCTGTTGTTGTAAAACCAGTTGTGCCTGTTCTGCTTCCATGTTTTTCTGGATGTCCTGCAGCTCGGCAATGGTGGCGATGGTTTGTTGCTCGATATCACTCAAGCGTTTGATGGTGTCGACGTACACCTGCATTTTTTCACGGCGCGCAGCAAACAGGTATTCGTTGTAGCGCACATTGCGGGAGAGGGAATCTGCTTCATCCTGATTCAGGAGTAGCCGAAGCTGGGATTGTGCACCTGCTTGATACAGTGCACGTAATTGTTGGCCGATACGCTCGCGCTGATCGGCTATGGAATCGCTTACCGCTTTTTTTCTTTGGCTAACGCCTCGACAGCGCGCTGTTTTTCAGCCAGCTTTTTTTTAATATCTTCCACCTTCATTGTCTGGGCAGCAATGTCCTTATCCGATTGCTCCAGCTTCACCTGCAGTTCATTGCGGGCTGCTTTGATGTGCTCAATGTCGATGCGCAATTGTTCAATGGCTTTTTGCATCTCAACAATTTTCTGTTCATAGCTGCTCACTGTCGCTGCTTGCTGCGCAGCTACAGGTTTCTCTGTTTTGGTTTTTGTATTCTTGTTGTTGTCGGCGGCGGATGCGACATTGAACGCCAGGGCAATCAAGGCAGTTGCCAGAATCATGTGGGGTGCTTTCATTAAAGCTTCTCCTTACATCAAATATACAGGTCGCAAAGCTATTGGAGGGTCAGCAAGTTGCGGCCGTCCATTTCTTCCGGTTGTGGCAAGCCCATCAAGGCCAGCATGCTGGGGGCGACGTCGGCCAGTGTACCATTATCGCTTATCTGCACAGAGCGCTGGCCGATATACAAAAACGGAACTTGTTCACAAGTGTGCTGGGTATGGGCTTGTTGAACCTCGTGGTCGTGCATCTGTTCACAGTTTCCGTGGTCAGCAGTGATCAGGCATTCACCGCCTGCAGCCAGTACAGCATCACGAACGCGCCCCACGCACTGGTCCAGCGCTTCTACTGCTTTGACAGCCGCTGCGAATATACCGGTATGCCCGACCATATCGCCGTTCGCATAGTTGCAGATAATCACGTCAAACAGGCCGCTGCCAATCGCTTCGACCAGTTTGTCGGTCACCTCAAACGCACTCATTTCCGGCTTCAGGTCGTAGGTGGCCACCTTGGGTGAATCCACCAGCACACGCTGCTCACCGTTGTACAGCGCTTCGCGGCCACCGCTGAAAAAGAACGTGACGTGTGCATATTTTTCGGTTTCCGCGATACGCAGCTGGGTTTTGCCCATACTGGCCAGGTATTCCCCCAGCGAATTTTTCAGGGTGGCTGGCGGGTATGCGCACAGTGCGGCGATGTCATCGGCATATTCGCTGGTCATCACAAAGGCGGCCAGTGCCGGTATTGTCTTGCGCGCAAAACCACTGAATGTTGCATCGGTAAATGCGCGGGTGAGTTGACGCGCACGGTCGGCACGGAAGTTCATGAAAATCACCGCGTCGCCATCATGCAAGCGAACCGGCTCGCCGATCACGGTTGGTTTCACAAATTCGTCGTTCTCGTCGCGGGCGTAAGCGGCAGCCAGGCCAGCGGCGGCCGTGCCCGCTTGAAAATGGGCTGAACCGGTCGTCAGTAGATCGTATGCAGGCTCAACACGCTCCCAGCGCTTGTCGCGATCCATGGCGTAATAACGTCCGCAGAGGCTGGCAAAACGGCCAACGCCGAGAGTGTCGAGTTTGTCTTGCGCGAGTTTGATGGAAGATTGTGCGCTGCGCGGCGGGGTATCGCGGCCATCGAGGAAGGCGTGCATGTAGAGTTGTTTGGCGCCACGGCGGGCGGCCATCTCCAGGATCGCGAGAATATGGTTCTCGTGGCTGTGTACGCCACCGTCGGACAACAAGCCCCAGATGTGGACTGCCTTGCCGGAGGCTACAGCCTTGTCGATAGCCTCGCAGTAGGCCGGGTTCTGGAAAAAAGTGCCGTCGCTGATGTCCTTGTCGATGCGGGTCAGCTGCTGGTACACGATGCGGCCGGCGCCGAGCGTCATGTGGCCGACTTCGCTGTTGCCGAACTGGCCATCCTNNAGACCGACATCAAGGCCGGAACCGGAGAGGGTGCTGTGCGGGCAGCTCTGCCAGAGGGCATCCCATACCGGCTTGCGTGCGGCGGCGATGGCGTTGTCTTCTTTCTCTTCGCGGTGGCCGAATCCGTCGAGGATCAGTAGTACCAGCGGCTTGGGGGGTGTGGGCATGTGGGGTCAGCAAACTGTCATGTGGGCTGGCTATCTTACGGAAGGTGGGCGGTGTGGGAAAGCGGGCAATCTGTTGATACAAGGCAAAGCCGGAAGGCTTTTAGGTTTGCTATTCCAGCGTGAGTGCCTAGACTACCCATTCCTACCTGTTCTTAACTCAAGGAGAGTTGCTATGAAGAAATTTGTGATTGCCGCTGTTGCCGCTGCCCTGCTGCCTTTGTCAGTTTCTGTACAAGCGAAGACTGTCTGCATGTCTCTGTTTGGTGGAGATGGGCAAATGAAAATGACTGTGAAACCGTTAAAAAAGCCGGGTACTTATTCGCCCATAGTGGGCGTTTATCGAGAGGGAAATAATGTAGCTGCTATGCAAGGTAGTGCGATGGTCAATGCAGATGGCACGATATCCCTTGGCTTTCAAGTGCAGAATATGACGCCAGGTGGGTATCCATTGGCGTGGGATGCTGTAGGACTTGATACCAGCTTTCAGGGAACCTACAACTATGACAATAACATGGATGGAATATCTAATGGCTCCTCGGCTTTCACTGTGATTAGCTGTAAGGATTTCTCGATAGTACCTCCTGTCTGACGTATTCTGCTCAATGAGCCGCCTTCGGGCGGCTTTTTTGTGCCTGACGGTTGCCGTGTATACTGCCGGCCTCCCGATTCACCCTGTCTTGACCGAGCAAACACATGACCCAATTCCTGATTTTCCTGTCCGAGCAATGGCCGCTGGCAGGCACTTTGCTGGCGCTGGTTGGCCTGTTCATGTGGAACGAGAACCGCCGTGCCGGCGATACCATCTCCATCCACCAGCTGACTTATCAGGTCAACAACGCCAACGCATTGGTCATTGACCTGCGTGAGCCCAAGGAATTCCGCGAAGGCCACGTGGTCGACGCGCTCAATATCCCTTTCGCCAAGATCGCCGAACGCATGGGCGAACTGGACAAAGCCCGCCCGCTGGTNNGGTCGACAAGATTGGCCAGCACAGTGCCGCCGCAGGCCGCAATCTCAAGCAGGCCGGCTACCAGGTGATGCGCCTGACCGGTGGCATGAGTGAGTGGACGGCCGCCAATTTACCCGTCGTCAAAGGCGATTGAGCCGGAGCGCAGCCGTGGCGGATGTCACTATTTATTCCTCGGACTGGTGCCCTTATTGCAGGCGCGCCAAGGCGCTGTTGAAGAGCAAGTCAGTCAATTTCCAGGTCAATGTCGAGGAAATTTGCGTCGATGGTCACGCTGACCTGCGGGCAGAAATGGCAGCGCGCGCCGGACGGTCCACCGTGCCGCAAATCTGGATCAACGGCCAACACATCGGCGGCTGTGATGATCTTTATGCGCTGGAACAGTGCGGCGAGCTGGATAGCTTGCTCGCCAGCTAGTCCTGAATTTTTAATTAAAAGGGGTTTTTATGTCGGAACAGTTAGTTTCAGAACAACCAGAACAGCAATTCGGTATCCAGCGTATCTACATCAAGGATGTGTCTTTCGAATCACCGCAGGGTGCGGCGATATTCGGCAAGGCGTGGAAGCCTGCAGTCCAGCAGGAACTTTCCACCACCACCACCGGCATGGGCGATGACCGCTATGAAGTGGTGTTGACGATCACCGTCACTGGCAAGCTGGACGACCAGCCCGCCTTTCTGGTGGAAGTGCAGCAGGCTGGCATATTCCTGATGAAGGGCTTGAGTGAAGAGCAGGTGCGGCAGGTCGCTGGCGCCAACTGCCCGACGATTCTGTTTCCCTATGCCCGTGAAGTGATCGACAGCCTGCTGGCGCGTGGCACTTTGCCGCCGCTGATGTTGCCGCCTATCAATTTTGACGCGCTCTTCCAGCAGGTGCTGGAACAACAGGGCTCGGAAGCCGGCGTTACCGCGCACTGAGGCAGACTTTTCGGGCCGGCATCTTTCTATATCAAAATTCTTTGATATAGGTTGAAGCTCTGCTAGTATCGCCGGCCTATGTCGACCGATCCCCTCCATTCTCTTGAAATAAAGAGGCCAGCCAGTGATAGCCACATCGCTAACAGCGATGTACTGTCATTGGCCAGCTACCTGAAAGCCGCTGCGGACCCGCTGCGGCTCTCGGTGTTGCGCCTGTTGAAGCAGGATTCCTTCGCCGTGCTGGAGCTGTGCCACCTGTTGGCAGTGAAGCAATCCGGTATGAGTCACCACCTCAAAATCCTGGCACAGGCGGATCTGGTGGCCACACGCCGGGAAGGCAATACCATCTTCTATCGTCGTGCCACCGCTGCAGATAGCGACAGTGGCTTGCAAGACCATGCGGATGTGCAGCAAGCCCTGTTTGCCCGTATCGACCAGATGCCGCTGGATATTGACGTGGCCGCGCGCCTGCTGGAAGTGCAGCGCGAGCGCATTGCCAGCTCGCACAGTTTCTTCGAAGACAATGCCGCGCTGTTTCGCCAACAGCAGGAACAGATTGCTGACTACGAACTGTATGGCCTGGCTGTCGCGCAGTTGCTGGATAATCTCGATCTGCCCGCGCAAAAGCTGGCGCTGGAAATCGGTCCCGGCAATGGCCAGTTTCTCGGCGAATTGGCGACACGTTTTGAAAAAGTGCTGGGGCTGGATAACAACCAGCCCATGCTGGCGCAAGCTGCTGATTATGTCAGCGCCCACAAACTGAAGAATGTTGAATTGCGCTGCGGTGAGATTGATCACCTTCCGGCCAACCTGCACCCGGATTGTGTAGTGTTGAATATGGTGCTGCACCACACGCCGTCACCGGCGGAGGTGATTGCTGCCGTCGGCCAGTTATTACCCGCTGATGCCGTGTTGCTCATCTGCGAACTCTCCCACCACCAGCAGAGCTGGGTGCGCGAGTCTTGCGGTGACATCTGGCTAGGCTTTGACCCGAATGAGCTCACCGGCTGGCTCGCGCAAGCGAACCTGGCGTGCGAGCACAGCCAGTATCTGGCGCTGCGTAACGGCTTCCAGATCCAGATCCATGCGGCGCGCAAGTTGCCGTCTTTTTCCACACTTATTTAATTCTAGATAGCAGGAGTCTCGTTAATGTCTGAATATTCCGTGTTTACGTCCGAATCGGTCTCTGAAGGCCACCCGGATAAAATGGCCGACCAGGTATCTGATGCCATCCTCGACGCGATTCTTGAACAGGATCAATACGCCCGTGTGGCGTGTGAAACGCTGGTAAAAACCGGTGTGGCCATTGTTGCCGGTGAAATCACTACCACTGCAGTGGTCGATTACGAAAAAATTATCCGCGGCGTGATCAACGATATCGGCTACAACAGTTCCGATGTGTATTTCGATGGCAGCACATGCGGCGTGTTGAACCTGCTCGGCCAGCAGTCACCGGATATCGCGCAGGGTGTTGACCGCGCCAAGCCCGAAGACCAGGGCGCTGGTGACCAGGGTCTGATGTTCGGTTATGCCGCGAACGAAACCGATGTGCTGATGCCGGCACCGATCCAGTATGCACACCGTCTGGTGGAGCGTCAGGCCGAAGCGCGTAAATCCGGTTTGTTGCCCTGNNCTGATGCTAAATCGCAAGTCACGTTCCGTTATGAAAACGGCAAGCCTGTTGCTGTGGATGCCATTGTGCTTTCCACGCAGCATGCCGCTGACGTAAGCGATAAAGATATTCACGATGGTGTAATGGATCTGGTGATCAAACACGTTATCCCCGCGCAGTGGATGTCAAAAGAAACCAAGATCTATATCAACCCGACTGGCCGTTTTGAAATCGGTGGCCCGATGGGTGATTGTGGTTTGACCGGCCGTAAGATTATCGTGGATTCATATGGCGGCATGGCGCGTCACGGCGGCGGTGCATTCTCCGGCAAAGACCCATCGAAAGTGGATCGCTCGGCTGCTTATGCAGGCCGTTATGTGGCAAAAAATATTGTCGCTGCAGGCTTGGCGGATCGCTGTGAAATCCAGGTGTCTTATGCAATCGGTGTTGCAGAACCTACTTCAGTATCAATCAACACGTTCGGCACAGGCAAAGTGTCAGACGAAACCATCATCAAGCTGGTGCGTGAGTTTTTTGACCTGCGTCCGTATGGTTTGACGAAGCAACTGGATCTGCTGCACCCGATCTATCGCGCCACTGCGTCTTACGGCCACTTCGGCCGTACGCCGGAAGCCATTACCGTCAACGGAAAACAGTGCACTACGTTCACGTGGGAAAAAACTGACAAGGCCGAAGCATTGCGTGATGCGGCTGGTTTGAAATAATCGTTACAGAAGCAGTACAAGACCCCGGCCATGTGCCGGGGTTTTTGTTTGTTCGAGTATCAGGTTTAAAGTAATGAGTTATTTGATGAAAATAGCACTGAGGATATTGCTGGCTAGTGTTCTGTTGGCAGTCGCAATTTCTTTAGGCAACCTCTGTAAATCATCACCAAACCAGATGTTATAAGGCTGTTGTGTGCCATCGTAACGGTATTCCTGTTTGTCCATTACCGATCCGGATTTTGTCTCGACCAGTTTTACTTCTGCTGTCATGGAAAAATGTAGCAATGGTGCCTTGCCCGCATCGCTCTCGAATCCGGCTTCGATAATCCGGATCTCTGCCACGGTCTGGTAATCCCATTGTGCCGCTACTTCAACGATGGTTTCACCATTTTCAGGTAATGGCAGTGTGCCGTGACTGATTTCATACTTCGCCAGATAAGCATTGTGTTGGCTCTGCTCATCAATCGTCGCCACCAGTGCAGGGCTCAGGTCAGCATTTTTCAGGAATGCATTGGTTTTTGTTTCAATGTCTGCGAGCGTTTCTTCAGATATCTCGGGTTTACTGTTGGGGTTGCGCGCCTTCATCATGGCTGCTGGAACATTTATCGGCGCGCAGACCATCAATACCACAGGCGCGAGCGAGCCGCTCATCAGCGCCCCTCCCAGACACTGGTCCAGTGCCTCGACTGCATTCTTGCCCATCATGCTGTTGCTCTCGAAGTCAGCGTGGAAAAATGTTTCCCCGGTTGATCCGGCACTGTTCAGGTATACCTTGCCAAGGCGCTCGCGCAAATCGGGGGAAACGGGTTTAGGCTCTGAGGCGCAGCTGGCGACAAGTAGTATGCCCGGCAGCAGGAATACAGGCAGCGGGCCTTTCCGGTGGGTGAACATGTTTATCCGCCATCAGCACGATACGCATTAGAATACCACTTTGACCCTATATGACCGGTGTGCTTGATGGAATACGAAACCCTGGTAGAGCAGCTGTTCCACCACAGCATCAATGCCAAGATTGATTGTGTGGAAGCGGTAACCCCATCATTGGTTCGCGCCGGCATGGTGCTGGCTGAAAGCTTGTTGGCTGAAGGCAAAGTACTGGTGTGTGGGAATGGGGGGTCTTCATTGAACGCGCAATTCTTTGCCACGACGCTGATGAACCAGGGAGAGCGTGAACGGCCGGGTTTGCCTGCGATTGTGCTCGACAATAGTAGCGCGATGCTGACTGCGATCGAGAATGACTACGGCCTCAACGATGCATTCGCCCGCCAGATCCGNNATCCGCGCGTTGGGCCAGCCAGGTGATCGCCTGGTCATTTTTACGCGCACCGGCATTCCGGCCAATCTGCTCAACGCGGTGACCGCTGCTCACGAGCGGGACATGGTGGTGATTGCCATCACGGCGCAGGATGGAGGTCATTTGCCGGTGTTATTGGCTGAGCGTGATATCGAGATCCGTGTGCCGTTGGCATCGCGTTTCCGTATCTATGAAAATCATTTGCTGCTATCGTTTGCGCTCTGTGAATTGATTGAATACCAGATGTTTGGAGGATCATGATCATGCGGTTTTTTGCTGTTTTTATTAAATTAGTTCTTAAGTTGGTTCTTGTGGTGACTGTGCTCGGTGCTTGTGCACCTGTGATGGATGCCACCAGCGACGGCCCGATTCGCCAGAATCCTGGTACACGCACCTTAGGCACCGTGCTGGATGATGACCGCATTGAAGATGTCACTCTGGTCAACATCAAGAAAGTAGGCCCGGAAATGCGCAAAGGTCACTTTACGGTGGTGAGTTTTAACGGCGTAGTGTTATTGGTGGGGCAAGTGCCTTCTGATGCATTGCGCAGCAAGGCTGCAGCTGTGGCCGCCAAAGTGCAGAAAGTGAGACAGGTGCAGAATGCCTTGACTGTGGGGCCGAATATTTCATTTGGTGCGCGTAGTCATGACAGCTGGCTGACCACCAAGGTCAAAACCAAGTACGCCTTCAACAATGACGTGAACGGTCAGCGTATCAAGGTCATCACCGAAAATGGTGTGATTTACCTGATGGGGTTGGTGACACAGACAGAAGCAGACCGTGCGGCAGCTGTAGCGCAGAATACCAGTGGCGCACAGCGCATCGTCAAGGCGTTTGAATATATTGATTGATTCTGGCGTGGCTGGAACCGGGGCTGTTACAGCTCCAGTTGTGACTGGTTGCCCAGTGCATGGGCAATCTTGTCGCTGAGTCGTTGCAACTCACGATCATCGCCCACGCTGCGTCCGCTTTGCTGCAGCAGTTCATGGGCAACGTTTAGCCCGACCATCACAGCAATGCGCTCTGTGCCGATAACGTTTCCACCAGAACGGATGGCACGCATTTTTTCATCCAGATAGCGGGCGGCATTCAGCAGCCCTTCTTTTTCTTCCGGCGGACACGCCACCTGGTAATCGTTATCAAGGATGCGCAAGCGCACGGTAGACGGTGTGCTCATCTCGGCTTCCTCTTATGGGGTATCTTGGGTGATGCCAGAGCCGTATTCCTGCTCCAGTGCTTTCAGCCGGTGAATCATCGCTTCGACGCGTGTGCGAGCCAGCTCGTTTTTCTCGATCAGCCGGGTGCGCTCCTTGCGCCAGGTGTTTTCCTGGCTGCGCAGCGTACGGTTCTCCTGCTCCAGCTGATGGCAACGGTAGATCAGCTGATCTACCTGGTGTTCAAGTGCCCTGAATTGTTCTGCGCTCATTGACCACGGCCCGGCGGTGGATTTGACAAGGTACTATAAGTGAGCAGATGGCAAATGGTCAATGAAGGAAATTGTGAACTTAGCGCTGCAACCTGCTGATGCGCAAGGTTTTTCAGGCCGGATGCAGGCTGGCCACGGCGGATGCATCCGTGCAGAAGTCGGGGGCGGGTGGTAGCATGGCGCGCTATTTTCTGCTTTAAAAAGAGGCCCGTGTGGCGACGATTACCCATGAACAATTGAGTGCCCGGCTACAGGAATTGCAGCTACCCATGGCGGCGGATGCGCTGCATGGCACGATCACCGGTTTGGCCTGTGCCGGCATTGATCCTGGCCATGCCATCTGGCTGGAGCATTTGTCAGAATGCCTCGATGGCGCCGAGCTGGATGAACATCGTGATGCAATGTCTGCGCTGCAAACATTGGTAGCGCGTGATCTTGCTGACGGTGAATTGGGATTCCAGTTGTTGTTGCCGGATAGTGAAGAGTTCTTGTCAGTGCGTGCGCAAGCCCTTGCGCGCTGGAGTGAAAGTTTTGTGTGCGGTTTTGTTGCGGTGACGCGTGAATTGTCGGAAGACGATCGTGAAGTCCTCAATGATATTGCTGCTATCAGCCAGATTGATGATGGTGAATCGGAGGAGCAGACAGATCGCAACCGTTCCGAGTTGAACAATCCTGAAAATGCCGATAGCAACGAACGTGATTTTATCGAGTTGTGTGAATACGTGCGATTGGCTGCTATGGATCTGTATCGCGATAGTTGCCAGGAAAAAAATGCCGGGCAGGCAAATATTCTGGAAGGTCATGCATGAAGTCACTGCTTCCCCGTAAGGAATTTGCAGCGCGCCGTTCCCGCTTGATGGAAATGATGGAGCCGAATAGCATCGCTATCATTCCATCAGCGCATGAAATTATCCGTAACAACGATACGCATTTCCCTTTCAGGCAAGACAGTGATTTTTATTATCTGACGGGATTGAATGAGCCTGATGCAGTCGCCGTATTGATTCCTGGCAGGGAGCACGGTGCGTTCGTCATGTTTTGTCGTGATCGCGACCCTGAGCGTGAGTTATGGGACGGGTATCGCGCTGGCCCGGAAGGCGCTTGCAAGGATTATGGTGCGGATGATGCATTTCCCGTTGATGATCTGGATGAAATACTGCCTGGCCTGTTAGAAGGTCGTGAGCGTGTTTACTATGCGATGGGACGTGATAGTGAATTTGATCGCCATGTTATGGAGTGGGTCAATACCATTCGTAATAAAGTGCGTTCCGGTGCAATTCCTCCGGGGGAATTTCTGGACTTGAACCACTTCTTGCATGAGTTGCGGTTATTTAAAAGTGCGCAAGAAATCCAGTTGATGCAGCGTGCGGGTGAAATCTCTGCAAAAGCCCATCGCCGCACAATGGCCATATGCAAGCCGGGCATGATGGAATATCAACTGGAGGCGGAGTTGCTGCATGCCTTTGCCAGAAATGGTGCGCGTTTTCCAGCTTATCCATCGATTGTTGGTGGCGGTGACAATGGCTGCATCCTGCATTACGTAGAAAATCGTGATGTGTTATGTGATGGAGATCTGGTGCTGATTGATGCCGGTTGTGAGCTGGATCATTACGCGTCAGATATCACCCGGACATTCCCTGTAAACGGGAAATTTTCACGTGAGCAAAAAGCATTGTATGAACTGGTGTTGAAAGCGCAGCTTGCAGCGATCAACGTAATCAAGCCCGGCAATCACTGGAATGAGCCACACGACATCACTGTGCAGGTGATTACAGAAGGTCTGGTGCAGCTTGGATTGCTGAAAGGCAAAGTAAGTGCCTTGATCAAGAAAGGGGCATACCGGGATTTCTATATGCACCGGGCCGGCCATTGGTTGGGCATGGATGTGCATGATGTGGGCGATTATAAATGCGGTGGTGAATGGCGTCTGTTTGAACCCGGCATGGTGCTGACTGTTGAGCCTGGTATTTACGTGTCACCGCATAACAAGAAGGTAGACAAGAAGTGGCGCGGTATCGGCATTCGCATTGAAGATGATGTAGTAGTGACCAGGGATGGCAATCAGGTATTGACGGCATTGGCACCAAAAACGGTCGAAGAAATCGAGTCATGGATGGCATTGCAGCATCCGCACTTGCCAGCAGAGATGGAAGCCGCCAGAAAGAAAGGAAAAGAAAAAGCGGGACATAAGAAAAAAGCATGAATGCATTGGCGATTGATGTAGCTATTGTCGGTGGCGGTATGGCTGGTGCTGGCCTTGCATTGCTATTGGCGCAGCAATTGCCAGCAGCGTCGATTGCATTGATTGAACAGCACGCCATTCAAGTGGCTAGCCAGGATGATTTGAAGGTTCCCAGTTTTGATGCGCGATCCACGGCGTTGTCATGCAGTACACAACAAATTCTTGTGCAACTGGGTTTATGGCAACAACTCCAGCATCAAGTAGCACCTATTTTACAGGTGCATGTGTCTGAGCGTAGCAGGCCGCTGGGTATGTTGATGCGTGCTGAAGATACCGGGTTGCCTGCATTGGGTTATGTCATAGAGAACCGTCTGCTGGGTAATGCATTGTTGGAAGCCGTTCTGGCGCAATCATCACGCATTCGCACCATCAGTCCTGCGCAGGTGACTAGCGTTACCTTGTCCCGCGACTGTGCAACGTTGATGATAAACAATGCTGCAAATGTTTCGTTGGATGCAAAGCTGGTGATTGTGGCGGATGGTGCGCAATCTGCATTGCGCCAACAATTAGGTATCGCTTCGGATGATATTCCTTATGACCAGCATGCGCTGGTGGCGAATGTCGTAACTGAATTGCCTCATCATGGTATTGCGTATGAGCGTTTTACCGATACAGGACCGGTCGCTTTGTTGCCGTTACAAGATCATGAACAGCAGCATCGAGCTGCCCTGATCTGGACGCTGCCAGACAGTGAAATCCAGGCAGTGATGCAGCTGCCGGAATCCGGATTTCTTTTGCGGGCGCAGCAACGGATCGGTGGCCGTTGTGGAAAATTGTTATCGGTGGGCGCGCGTTACTGTTATCCATTGTCACTGATCCAGGCCAGGGAGCAGGTGCGTTCACGCATTGTGCTGATGGGCAGTGCTGCGCACCATTTGCATCCGGTAGCGGGGCAGGGATTTAACCTGATTATGCGTGATTGCATGGGGCTGGTTGAAACATTGAAGCCGGTGGTGATGAAAGGCGGTGACATCGGGGATGTTGCTGTCTTACAGCAGTATGTGGCCAGGCAGCAGTGGGATCAGCAGAAAACTGTTACAGCCAGCGACTGGTTGCCGCGCCTGTTTTCTAATCGGGATCGCCCGCAGATGTTGTTGCGCAGCGCTGCTTTGCTGGGGCTTGATTTCTTGCCAGGCGCGCGCGAATGGTTTGCGCGTGAGGCTACCGGATTATGAACAGGATTGAATGTGATATCGCTATTGTTGGTGGTGGAATGGCGGGAAGTGCGCTGGCCTGTGCGTTGGCAGATTCCGCCTGTCGTATCGTTCTTATTGATAATACAGAGCACAAGCCGTTTAAACCGGATGCATTTTTTGATCCGCGCGTTGTCGCGCTAAGCGCGGCCTCGCAGCAGTTTCTGGAGCAACTCGGCGCATGGAAATTTATTCTCGCACAACGCGTGTCTCCATTTGAGCGCATGCAGGTGTGGGATGCAGAAGGTACGGCGCAAGTCTGTTTTGATGCAGCGGAAGTGCAGCAGCCAGCCCTTGGCTACATTGTCGAGAATAGTCTTGTTGTAGCTGCATTGCAGCAGCGCCTGCAGAACGCTTCCAATGTAAATTGCTTGTGCCCGGATACTGTAACCGGCCTGCATGATGACGAGAAAGCACCCCAGTGTGAGTTGGTGTTGCAAAGCGGCAATACGGTGCATTGCCAGCTGGTGATCGCTGCGGATGGAGCGCAATCTGCATTGCGTACATTGGCTGGAATCAAGACGGTTGAATGGGATTATGGCCATACGGCTGTTGTGGCAACCGTCAGAACAGCACACACACACGAGCGCACAGCTCGCCAGCGTTTTATGGCGAGTGGTCCTCTCGCTTTCTTGCCATTGCGTGATAACAGTGGCGATGAGCACTGGAGTTCGATTGTCTGGTCAACTGCGCCTGACTGCGCGCAGTCGCTATTGGAAATGTCACAAACAGAGTTTGCGGCACAATTGGGAAATGCATTCGAACACAAACTCGGGGATATCATCGAGGTGCGCGGCCGTTCTGGTTTTCCATTGCGGCAACGTCATGCCCGCGCGTATCATCAGGGGCGCGTGGTGTTGATCGGTGATTCTGCGCACACGATTCATCCGCTGGCGGGTCAGGGTGTGAATCTCGGTTTTATGGATGTCAAAGTGTTGGCAGAGGAGTTGCTCGATGCAATGACACGGCAATTGCCGCTGGCACATCCGGTTGTGCTGAAGCGCTATCAGCGTCGTCGGCGTGGCGACAATTTATCCATGACTGCCACGATGGAATTGTTCCAGCGCCTGTTCGCGCGCCGAGAATTACCTTTGCGCTGGTTGCGCAATACAGGTATGCGTGGAATAGACGCGCTACCTGCGGTGAAGAGAAAAATTATGCGTGGTGCGATGGGTTTATAAGCGGGATGAGCTTATTGTTTTATTTTGTTAAACTGTCGCGACTCAAGGATGAGCGGAAAGGATTTTATTATGGACGATATTTCGGTACTGATTCCCTGGCTTGCACTTAACCGTATTCCGGAACTTGGCCCGGTTTCCCAGCGCATGCTGCTTGAAAAAGCGGGTGGTATGCAGTCACTTTTTTCATTGTCACCGGCAGTTTTGCACACTCTCCTGGCGCATGAACAGGCCACTTTATGGCTGGATTATCGTGAAGGGCGCGCCGACAGTGCATTGCGGCAACACGCCATGCGCGATCTTGAAAAATCCCTGGAGGCTGGAGCAGTAATAGTGCATGCAGAGGACCAGGATTACCCGGCATTGCTTGCGCAGACACACTCTGCGCCCACATTGTTATATGTGCGTGGTGAGGTAGGTAATTTGCATTTGCCGCAGTTGGCATTGGTTGGAAGCCGTAATGCATCTCCGGGAGGGCTTGATCTCGCGAAGGAATTTTCCATGGCGCTGGCTATGCATGGCTTGGCGATTACCAGTGGTCTGGCTTTGGGTATTGATGGTGCAGCACACCGCGGTGCAATCCATGCGGGAGGCAAGACCATCGCTGTTATTGCAACGGGTATTGATGAAACATATCCACGCCGCCATACAAAACTGGCGGATGACATTATCGCCAGTGGCGGAACTGTCATCAGTGAGTTTGCCCCGCAATCCCCGCCAGCCGCACAAAATTTCCCGCGCCGTAATCGCATTATTAGCGGGCTCAGTCTGGGGACGCTGGTAATTGAAGCCGGCTTGCAAAGCGGTTCATTAATTACTGCCCGGTATGCCAATGAGCAGGGGCGTGAAGTGTTTGCACTTCCAGGCTCTGTGCGCTCTGTTTTTCACCGAGGCTGCCATGCATTGATCCGGCAAGGCGCAAAACTGGTGGAAACCACACAGGATATTGTCGATGAACTCGCTGGCTTGCTGGCATTCAAACAGCGCGAATGTGAAGTGATCAATACGCTGGGCAACAAGACGGCATCATTGTCGGAGGAGGCTGTGCGCTTGTTCCGGTTGATAGATCATGCGCCGGTAACACTGGATGCATTGATAAATCGTTGTCAGCTGCCAGTGGATGTTATTGCGGCAGCATTGATGGATCTGGAAATGGAAGGCGTGGTGGTGCAACAGCATGGATTCTACACGCGATTATAATCGCGCCGGGCTATTCTGCCTCGTCAAAGCGGTTGGCAAATAACTCGCTGATAGCCGCGAGGGCTTCATCTTCATCAGTGCCTTCACAGCTGACATGAAGTTGCGAGCCTTTGCCTGCAGCCAGTAGCATCAGCGCCATAATGCTCTTGCCGTCTGCAGGTTGTTTTTTTTCATTGTTGATCAGTTTGCAAAAAACGATCTTGCTTTTGTATCGCGCACATAACGTGGTCAGTTTTGATGCGGCTCTCGCATGCAGCCCCAGTTTGTTGATGATATCCAACGTGTTTTCTTTCATCTTGTAGCCGCCAGTTCACGATGGCGAACCTGTGTGTATTCATACTGTTGCAAGAATTGTTGCTGCAGCTTTTCGCACAGGTATACGGAACGATGTTGCCCGCCGGTGCAGCCGATAGCAACTGTCAAGTAGCGCCGGTTTTGCTTGAATGAAGGCAGCCACTTTTGCAGGAAATTCCGGATATCTTCCAGCATGGCCTGTACTTCAGGTTCTGCATCGAGAAACTCGATCACGGGTTGGTCTCTCCCCGTCCATGCCCGCAACTCCTGCTTCCAGTACGGGTTTGGCAGGCAGCGCACGTCAAAGACCAGATCGGCATCCACAGGAATGCCGTGCTTGTAACCAAAAGACAGGAACAGCAGTGACACTTCTGCATTGGCTTGCCGTGCCACACGCCCGAGTACCAGGTCGCGCAGCTGGTAGAGATTCAGGTTGCTGGTATCAATGGTGAGGGAGGCGAGGTCAGCGATCGGGGCCAGTAAATCTTTCTCGGCATCAATCGCTTGCGTCAGGTCGGTGTCATTGTTCGACAGTGGATGCTTGCGCCGGGTTTCGCTGAACCGCTTGATCAGGGTGGAGCGGCGGGCATCCAGATAGATGATCTCGCAGTCCATCAGCTCACGGGCTTTCGCCAGCATGGCTGGGAATAGCGCAAGGTCACGACCGGTATTTCGCGCATCAATACTGACGGCGATTCCTTTCAGGGTCGGGTATCCCTCCTGCTGCATCTGTTCGACCAGCGGCCCCAGCAGTCCGGCCGGCAGGTTGTCGATGCAGTAAAAGCCCTCGTCTTCCAATACGTGCAAGGCCGTGCTTTTACCGGAGCCAGACCTGCCGCTGATCACTACCAGACGCATGTGTTCATCTCGCTATGCAATGCTGCCCAGTTTAACGATAAAAACCTGCCTGGGTGCAGTCGGGAACATGGATTGACTTGCTATGCCTCTCGCAGTAGCGTGGGGATCATATGCCCGGATAATAACTAACAGAAGATCAAGAACAGCCATGACTGAACCGTCTGCCAATGATGTGCCGCCAAAATTGTCTGAAGAGGACATGGCGCGGGTTGCTGAATACCTGAACTCGCCATCCCACCGTCGTGAACGCGCCCCTTTCAGGCCCTGGACGCTGCTGCTGGTACTGACAGTGGTAGTGAGTGTGATATCGGCAGTCAGCATGTTCTACGCGTGGCAACAAGGGATAAGAATCCTGTGAAGCTGTACCGGCAAGGTCAACGTTTTGCATTTGCGTTGGCCGCGCTGGACTGGTTTGTTCCCCTGTCTGTTCGCACGGATAAAGCCCAGCGCACCCGAGCCTATATTGTGATCGGGATTATCCTGATCAACCTCGCCATCTGTGCGTTGAGTGGAATGGCACTGTGGGCCACCAATCTTTCACCGCAAGCCATGGTGGCAGGCACAGCGATCACAGTTATCTCTGCTGTTTTTTATGTGACGGCGTTGGTAATTTTTCGCTGGCGACATTCTTATTTGCTGGCGGGTAACATTGCTGTAGCTGCCGTTTACTGTGCTGTACTGGCAGGTGTGTTGTTAACCGGCGGCTATAACGTGTCGCCGATTATGCCGCTGTGGATTGTAGTGCCTGTGTTTGTCTTTCCGTTAGCCGGTCCGCGTTCTGGCATGGTGTGGGCGATTGCTATTTTCCTGACAATGATTGCCTTGTTGGTTTCTCATCTGGCCGGTTTCAATGCCTGGCAGTTGTCTGATCAGGAAACGCTGGATGTCATAGAGCGGGTGTTGCCGGTTGTCCTGTGTTTTATGGTGGTAACGGCACTGATCATTTATGAGCGCGTCAATGAAAAGTTGAACCAGTGGCTACAGGAAGAACGCCAGCGTTTTGCTTTCAAGGCCAGTCATGATTCCTTGACAGACTTGCCCAATCGTGAAGAGTTTTATGCGCGGCTTGATACCGCTGTGCGTGAATCGTCACAGAAGCGGTTGCAAATGGCGCTGGTGTATATCGATCTCGATGGTTTCAAGCCTATCAACGATACACATGGCCATTATGCAGGTGACAAGGTATTAAAAATTACCGGGCAGCGGTTGCGTGAAGTGTTGAGGCATACCGATGTGGCGGCAAGGATCGGCGGAGACGAATTTGCGCTCATCCTGCATGGCGTGCAGAAACGGAGTGATATTGATCTTGCGCTGAATAAATTGCTGTATACGTTATCGATTCCTATCGACATCGAAGGCAGGGAAGTCAAGGTACATGCCAGTGCAGGGGTTGCTATTTTCCCGCAAGACAGCCGCGACATGCTGGTGCTGTGTCGTCTGGCAGATGACGCAATGTATAAAGCAAAAGTTGAAAAGAATACATTCCGTTACCATTCAGTATTTCGCGCAGCTGAGCCGGTTTGATTTTCAGCGATTTTTTCTTTCTTCGATCAGGTTTTTTACTACAGATGGATCTGCGAGTGTTGACGTGTCGCCAAGGTTTGACAATTCATTTTCAGCAATTTTACGCAAAATGCGCCGCATGATTTTTCCGGAACGGGTTTTGGGTAACCCCGGTGCCCACTGGATCATATCCGGTTTGGCAATCGGGCCGATTTCCTGGATGCAAAAGTTCACCAGTTCTTTTTCCAGCGTGACACTGCCGGTTTCGCCGTTCATCAACGTCACAAAGCAATAAATCCCCTGGCCTTTGATGTCGTGTGGATAACCCACGACAGCGGCCTCTGCAACTTTCGGGTGTAACACCAGTGCGGATTCTATTTCTGCGGTGCCGAGACGGTGTCCGGAAACATTCAGTACGTCATCAACGCGCCCTGTGATCCAGTAATAGCCGTCTTCGTCACGCCGCGCGCCATCGCCAGTAAAATAGTAACCGGGGTATTGGGAAAAGTAGGTGGAAACCAGGCGGGCATGATCGCCGTATACGGTGCGAATCTGGCTTGGCCATGAAGCTTTTATCACCAGCATGCCTTCACCGGCACCGATGATCTCGCTGCCACTCTGGTCGAGCAAAGCAGGCTGTACGCCAAAAAAAGGCAAGCTGGCGGAGCCGGGTTTTAATGCCGTTGCGCCGGGCAGTGGCGTGATCATGTGTGCGCCGGTTTCAGTTTGCCACCATGTGTCGACAATCGGGCAGCGACCTTCACCCACTACACGGTGATACCACTCCCACGCTTCCGGGTTGATGGGTTCGCCAACGGTGCCCAGCAAACGAATGCTCGCACGTGACGTGCATGAGATAAATTCATTACCTTGTGCCATTAATGCGCGCAGCGCAGTGGGCGCAGTGTAGAAAATATTGACTTGATGTTTGTCGCATACTTGCCAGCATCGTGACGCATCCGGATACGTTGGTACGCCTTCAAACATCAGCGTGGTGGCGCCGTTGGCTAAAGGACCATAGACAGTGTATGAATGACCGGTTACCCAGCCGACATCGGCGGTACACCAGAAAATATCGCCATCGTGATAGTCAAATGTATATTTGTGCGTCATTGCCGCCATCAATAAATAACCGGCAGTAGTGTGCAAAACACCTTTTGGTTTTCCGGTAGAGCCTGATGTGTACAAAATAAACAGCGGATCTTCTGCGCCCATCCATTCCGGGTCGCATTGTTCATCCTGGTCGTCGACAAATTCGTGATACCAGACATCGCGCGATGCTTGCCATGCAATATTGCCGCCAGTGCGTTTCACCGTAAAAACCGTGTGAACATTTACACAGTGCTGTAGCGCTGTATCCACATTGGCTTTCAGGGGAACAGACTTGCCGCCGCGCATGCCTTCATCCGCAGTAATGACGACGCGGCAATCGGAATCGAGAATACGGTCTTTCAGTGCTTCGGGTGAGAAACCGCCAAACACAATCGAATGCACAGCGCCAATGCGTGTACAAGCCAACATGGCATAGGCTGCTTCCGGAATCATCGGCATGTAGATACACACACGGTCGCCACGTTTCACGCCGCGGACTTTCAATGCGTTGGCCAGCTGGCAAACATGTTTGTGTAGTTCACGATAGGTAATACGCTTGTCTTGCGACGGATCGTCGCCTTCCCAGATAATGGCAGTCTGTTCGCCGCGCGTGGCGAGGTGGCGATCAATGCAATTGACGCTGACGTTCAGCAGGCTGCCTGCAAACCATTGGGCATGACCTCTTTTCATGTCGTAGTCGACAACGGTGTCCCACAAGCGTTCGAATGTCAGGAACTGGCTGGCTTGTGCCGCCCAGAATGCATCCGGTTGCTCGACAGACTGGCGATACAGGGTTTCATAACGTTCGCGGTTGATGTGCGCGCTGGTAGCTAGGGATGCCGGTACAGGGTACAGGTGGTGATCCGAGGTGTTGATCGACATGACGGACTCCGCTGGATATTGTTTTGGCTATCCTAACCATCATTCCGGTTTGAATACACTGGGTAGCGCTGCCCGCGACAACGAATATGGTGCTAATCCCGGGCAGGCGTAAGGTTTATAGCGCGCAAATAATCAGACGTTAAAACGGAAGTGCATGACATCGCCGTCCTTGACGACATAATCTTTTCCTTCCAGCCGCCATTTCCCCGCGTCTTTTGCACCTTGCTCGCCTTTGTACTGCACGAAATCATCGTATGACATAACTTCTGCGCGGATAAAACCTTTTTCAAAATCGGTATGGATAACTGCAGCGGCTTTAGGGCCAGTCGCTCCGACGGGAATTGTCCATGCACGCACTTCTTTTACGCCGGCAGTAAAATAAGTGTGCAGGTTCAGTAATTGATAGCCGGCACGGATTACACGATTGAGCCCCGGTTCTTCCATGCCAAGCGCAGAGAGGAACTCTTCTTTCTCATCTTCTTCCAGTTCGGCAATTTCAGATTCAATCTTGTTGCAGATAGGTACTACGATGGCATTTTCTTCTGCTGCCAGTGTATTTACGGCATCCAGATACGGGTTGTTCTCAAAACCGTCTTCGGCCACATTGGCAATATACATTGTAGGTTTCACTGTAATAAGACACAGCGGTTTCAGTAATGCGAGTTCATCAGCATCCAGTTTGACAGTGCTGGCGCGTTTTCCCTCAGATAAAACCGGTTGTACCTTTTCAAGAACTGCTTTCAGTGTTTGCGCATCCTTGTCGCCGCTCTTGGCTTGTTTCTGTGATCGCAGCAGCACTTTTTCCACGGTATCCAGATCGGCCAGCGCCAGTTCCATGTTGATGATTTCAATGTCATCAATCGGATTTATGCGGTTGTGGACGTGAATGACGTTGTCGTCTGCAAAGCAACGTACCACGTGGGCAATCGCGTCGGTTTCACGGATATTGGCAAGGAATTTGTTGCCGAGGCCTTCCCCTTTTGAAGCGCCGGCTACAAGGCCAGCGATGTCGACAAATTCCATGGTGGTAGGCAGCACGCGTTCCGGCTTCACAATCTCAGCCAGTGCATCAAGGCGAGGATCAGGCACCGCTACAACCCCAGTGTTAGGTTCAATAGTGCAGAAGGGAAAATTCTGTGCATCGATTCCCGCTTTTGTTAATGCGTTGAACAATGTTGATTTACCGACATTGGGCAGGCCGACGATACCGCAATTGAAACCCATGGTGTTGTGCCTCGGTGGTGTTTATCTATTAATGGTGTTCTGGATCAGTTTTTATCTGAATGCAGGGAGAGCATGGCTTTGTCCAGCTGGCCGGCTACAACATCGGGCATTATGTGCAATGCGCGTGTGATGCTGTCTTCCATCAAACTGTATTCAGCAGTGGGTGCCTTTTTCAGTACGTAGTCGGCGACCATTTTGGCATTGCCAGGATGACCTATGCCGATCCGTAAACGCGTAAAGGTATTCTGGTTGCCAAGCGCGCTGATGATATCGCGCAGACCGTTATGGCCACCGTGACCGCCACCTAGCTTCAGGCGGGCAGTGCCAGGTGCAAGATCCAGTTCATCGTGAACAACCAAGATACTTTCTGGTGCAATTTTGTAGAAGTTGGCGATCGCGCCAACGGACTGTCCACTGCGGTTCATATAGGTTAATGGAAGCAATAACCGGACTGGCTGGTTATTGAGGTTAACCTGTGTGGTGAGTCCGGAAAACTTTTTTTCTTCTTGCCAGCTGGCGCGACAGGTATTGGCCAGTAGTGCAATAAAAATAGCACCGGCATTGTGCCGGGTATTTTCGTATTCGCGGCCGGGATTTCCCAAGCCAACAATTAACTGGATTTTCTCGCTCATGTGCATCAACCGCCAGCTAAAAAAAAGGCCAGCAGCGCTGGCCTTTTTTACAGCAAACGCTTAGTCGCCTTTGACTGCGTGGACAGCCACAACGGGAAGGTCGTGGTCTGCGCCGTGCAACAATGCAACCGACTCAACACCTTTTGGCAGTTTGAGATCGGAGATGTGCACGATCTGGCCTACTTCTACCGCAGCCAGATCGACTTCGATAAATTCAGGCAGGTCAGCAGCCAGGCAGCTGACTTCCAGTTCGTTCATGCTGTGGTTAATGGCGCCGCCTTGTTGCTTCACGCCTGCGCAGTTGTCTTCATTGATAAAGTGCAGTGGAACGCGCATGTGGATTTTCTTGGTGCCGGATACGCGCTGGAAGTCAGCGTGCAGGATGCGTGGCGCAGCAGGATGGCGCTGCAAATCGCGCAACAACACTTTGTGTGGTTGGCCGTCTACATCCAGCGTAATAACACTGCTGTAGAACGCCTCGGCATCCAGACACTTCATCAGGTCCTTGTGCGGGACGCTCAGCATCACGGGTTCTTTTTCATCGCCATACAGGATAGCGGGCACTTGGTCATTCAGGCGACGCAGGCGGCGGCTCGCACCCTTCCCCTTGTCGGCCCGAGCATGGGCTTGTAGTGTAAAGCTGGACATGGTTATTACCTCATTTTGCAAAAAACGGTGTTAAGCCAGTATTTTTGCGTTCTAGTGATGCGCTGCACTTGCGACCAGTGCGGCGCGCTTTACCCCAGTACTATGTTCTATTACGAAAACATGGCGCTGATGGATTCTTCGTTGCTGACGCGACGCATCGCCTCGGCGAGTAAATTTGCCATGGATAACTGGCGAATCTTCGTGCAATTTTTCATTTCAGCACTGAGTGGAATGGTGTCGGTGACGACCAGTTCATCCAGTGTCGAGCTGTTCAGGTTTTCCAGTGCGCGACCAGACAGGACAGGGTGCGTACAGTAGGCGACAACCTTGCCAGCGCCATGTGCTTTCAGGGCGTCGGCTGCCTTGTACAATGTGCCGGCAGTGTCCACGATGTCATCAACCAGTACGCAGGTGCGGCCTTCTACTTCGCCGATGATGTTCATAACTTCGCTGACATTCGCCTGTGGGCGGCGTTTGTCGATGATGGCTAGATCGGTCTGCAATTCTTTCGCCACTGCGCGCGCCCGGACTACACCGCCGATATCGGGCGATACTACCAGCAGGTTTTCGTATTTTTGTGCGCGGATGTCATCCAGCAACACGGGGGAGCCATAGACATTGTCTACGGGCACGTCAAAGAATCCCTGAATTTGTTCTGCGTGCAAGTCAACTGTCAATACACGATCCACGCCAGCACCTGTCAGCATGTCAGCGCAGACTTTTGCGCTGATCGGCACACGGGCGGATCGCACGCGGCGATCCTGGCGTGCATAGCCGAAATAAGGCACCACAGCGGTGATGCGTGCGGCAGACGCACGGCGCAGCGCATCTGCCATGAAGAGCAATTCCATCAAGTTGCGGTTGGGCGGCGCACAAGTCGGTTGAACAATAAACACATCACCACCGCGCACATTTTCATTCAGCTCAACCGATATCTCACCATCAGAAAAAGTCCTGACCTCTGCGTCGCCAAGGCGCATTCCGAGACGCTGTGCAATGCGCTGTGCCAGTTCTGGGTTGGCGTTGCCGGAAAAAACCATGAAGTTGGACATAGAAGACGCTCTGGTTTTTAAGGTCGTGGTTTTGTAAGCGGTGCAAATGAAAAGTGGCAGGGGTAGATGGATTCGAACCACCGCATGGCAGGATCAAAACCTGCTGCCTTACCGCTTGGCGA
>DDBK01000170.1:7124-13911 GCA_002333095.1 Cellvibrionales bacterium UBA2034 | reverse complement strand
TTTTTATGTATTAGTGTAATTGTAATTAAGGCAATTACTATTTATGCAAAGTTAGTCTATAATTTTTTATTTGCCCTATTAAAAAATAAGAAAACGCCAAAAGGCTATAATTATTAGGTCGTTACACATCTACAAATAGTTTAACTTTTTGCTCGGTTGGATTAAAATTTTCAAGTAGATAGTCAAAAAACGAGCGGCCATATTGTAAATACAAAGGCATGAAATTGTCTATTCTTTCTTGCAAATTGTTTTCCGGATATAATTTTTGGTGCAAGTTGGCCAATTGTTGAAGTTCAATTTCGTGCTTTCGTTTTTCGGCTTTAAACAATTTTTCTTGCAATTTTTCAAGCCCCGATATTATTTTGGCGCTTTCGGCGGCAACTGTGGTAGCTAAGCTGCCGTCTATAGTATTTGCTTTTGTGCTAATATTTGTCAGTATCTGCTTGATATTAGATATTTCACTTTCAAGCAAATTGGGTTCGGTATTTGCCCATTTTCGCAGGAATTTTTGCGCTAATTCCGGATAACTAAGCCATAAATCATCCGGATTTAATTGCAATTTTTGTGCTTTTCCCCCTATCTGTTTATCAGCCCAAATAGCCATATCGCGCAGCAAAACTACGGGATAAAACACATCGAAGGCTTTAAAATTTTCAGCCAATTGCAACCAATAGCTAACCTCGCCGGGACCGCCAATATAGGCAATACAAGGCAAAATTGTTTCTTGATATAAAGGGCGCATTATAACATTAGGGCTAAACTGCTGAGGGTTTTGCTCAATTAACGCACTAAGTTGTGTTGGGCTGTAACTAATATGGGGTGCAGATGGCAAAGTATATTGTTTAGTGCCTGCGTTGTATAAGATACGACTCCGGAAATGCTTGCCCATTTCAAAAAGGTTTACCTCGCGTACAAATGCCTGTGGTGTATAACCTAATTGTTGTATTATTTGGTTGGTTTTACCGACTTGTTTGTAACTGGTTTGGTGTAACACTTCGCTGGCCATTGTATTGGCAAACATTGCCTTAAAATTTGCTTCGTTGGGGTTAAGCACAATTAAACCGTATTGCCCAAATAAAAAATGCAAAAAAAGTTGTGTCGCTTGGCCTAAATTATGGGGTGGGGCGTAGGCTTTTTGTAGCCAGTTTGCCAACTCGGCTGCATGTAGGCTTTGATTGCCTAAAACGGCAATTATTTCGGCTACTAAGGGTGTTAGCGTTTCAAGGGGCATTTGGCCGGTTGCGCCTTGTGTTGGCGCATGTTCCCATTGGTATTTTTTGCCAAACAACCGGATGTGGCTTATTTCTTCAAAATCGTGGTCTTCGCCACCAATCCAAAAAACAGGTAGAAACTGCAAACCCTCACTTTGATACTGCGTATTTAACTCGTTTGCCAATACTATTGCCGATATCGCCTTGTAAATAAAATACAATGGCCCCCCAAACAAAACAGGCTGGTGGGCGGTAACAATAGCAAACGTGTTGGGCTGTTGAAGCAGGTTTATTTGCTTGTAAACTACATCGTTTTGTGCTACATTTATTTGCAAATATTGTTTGACAAGGGTTTGGCTTAGTGTTTGCCTATGTGGCCAATAGTTTTGTTGATGTTGGGTGGCAGCAATAATTGCGTTATTTAGACCATGAGAGTTGGCAGGGTAGGGGGTTAAACTTGCCAGCGTTGGGTTTAAATTTTGCAGCCAATTTTTAACAAATGAGTTAAGGTGAGGCCATAGAGTAATATTTTGCTTCTTTACAAGCATAGACAGTCAGGCAATTATCAGGACAATAACATAAAAAAGAAAAACCCCGAGCTTATTTTTAAAGCTTGGGGTTTTAGTGCAAACAACTGAGCGGAAAACGAGACTCGAACCCGCGACCTCAACCTTGGCAAGGTTGCGCTCTACCAACTGAGCTATTTCCGCAAAACTCACTGCCCCTGTACACCAAGGCAAGGCTGCACATTCTATGTACTGGGTGCTAATAGTCAACTAAAAGATCAGGTGAGCGAATCCGCTGAAACAATGATGCCGTTGTTGTCTGCATACAGGTAATCGCCAGGATTAATGTCCACGCCTGCGAACCGTACGGGAACATTAAGGTCGCCTATGCCCCGCTTCTCTGTTTTTAGAGGGATCACTCCCAAGGCTTGCACCCCTAGATCCAGACTGGCAATGGCATCTACGTCGCGGATGGCGCCATAAATCACAACCCCGCCCCACCCGTTTTTTACAGCACTCTCTGCAATCATGTCGCCCATTAGCGCGCGACGCATCGAGCCGCCACCATCTACAACCAGCACTTTGCCATTGCCCGGCATGGCAAGCTGCTCTTTCACCAGAGAGTTATCCTCGAAGCACTTGACGGTCACCACTTCGCCGCCAAAGGCCTCCCGGCCGCCATAGTTAACAAATACTGGATCAAGCACAAGGACATCACTCTCATGTGCATCACACAAATCTGGTGTAGAAATCATTTTTACCTCACATCACTCGATAACAATGCCAACGCTCTGCTGCTCAAAGGCAGCCTTGTACTTTACAAGCTGCAATCCACAATTTGCTGCATAACCTGACTCAATATCAAAAGCAATACCATGCCAGGGACAACGCAATTCACCACCCTGAATACTACCCTTCTCCAGACTGGCACCAGCATGAGGGCACTCGTTGTCGATAATATGAATCTGGCCATCATGCTGGAAAAGGAGTAGATTGCGTCCTTCCAGTGCAATCACACGACGATAACCATCATGCATCCGGTGTTGTTTTTCCAGAGCCAAAAAGCGCATGCATAAGCCCCTATCGATTGTGAATTTCTAATGTCGCCATGAAGCAGCTCCCAACACCAAGCCCAATCTTACTATCACTTCCCTATACTGAAGATAGCCTCGCGTATTTTCACATTATTGCATCCAGACTGCCAATGGCGCTGGTGCTCCAGAGTGATATCCAGCCACAGGCAAATAGCAATAATATTGTTAGCAGTCTCCCCCAAGGGCGTTTTGACATTATTACTGCAGCCCCGGAATACTGGCTGGAGACCCATAATGGGCGTCAATCATGGCGTGGCAATAATCCACCACAATTTCCACTGGATGAGCGATCCAGTTTTTCATCACTAAGCAAATTACTGGATGCGGTCCAGAAGCCAGCTGTGAACTACAGTGAATGCATAGCTGCAGAATTGCCTTTCTGCGGTGGACTAATCGGATATTGTAGCTACGATCTGGCAAGGGAAAATATTCCACTCGACAGCATTGCCATTCGTGATATAGATATTCCCGACATGCAATTCGGGTTTTATGGCTGGGCCTGCATTCAGGATCACCGTACACGTCGTTGCTGGCTGGTTATCCATCCGGATTGTAATAGAGAGCTGGCGGCCATTTTGCCAGATATGTTACGGGAGGTTACGGCAGAGGAAAAACCTGCAAGACCTGGAATGAGCAGCAGCTTATCCAATGACATGACATACAGTGAGTATTCGGAAAAATTCAGGGGAATTCAGGAATATATTGATGCAGGAGATTGCTACCAGGTAAATCTCGCCCAGAGATTTGTCGGGCAATGTGAAAAAGCACCAAGAAGTATTTATGAAAACCTGAGAAAATCCATGGCACCACCCTTCTCGGCATTTTTGCCTATATTGGGCGAAGAAAGTGATGACTGTATTATCAGCCTTTCACCTGAACGCTTCATCCAGATAGATTTACATTCCACAGTGATCAGCCAACCTATAAAAGGAACAGCGGAGCGCCATAGCCATCCAGATATTGATATTAATCAAGCTAACCAATTAGCTACTGATGAAAAAAACAAGTCAGAAAATCTCATGATAGTAGACTTGCTTAGAAATGATCTTGGAAAGGTTTGTCGCATTGGAACAATAAAAGTATCAAAATTGTTCGAATTACAAAGTTTTTCAAATGTTCACCATCTAGTAAGCACAATAGAAGGAAAACTTGAAGATGGATTAAATGGTGCAGATGTCCTTAATGCCTGCTTCCCCGGGGGGTCTATCACTGGCGCACCAAAAATCAGGGCTATGCAAATTATAGAGCAATTGGAGCCAACAAGAAGAAGTGTATATTGTGGAAGTATCACATGCTTTTCTTCGCACGGAACAATGGATAGCAATATAATGATCAGGACGTTGCTGATGAAGGATAAAAATATCTATTTATGGGGCGGCGGAGGCATTGTTTCAGATTCCAGATGCGAAAGTGAATACAAGGAATCAATGACAAAGATAAAATCAATTATGGAAACCATAAATAGCAATATACAAAAATAAAAAAGCCCGCTTAACGGGCTTTGCAGGGAGTTCATTAATTTTTTAAGATATATCTTGTCAGTTTATGCTGATAAGACCCTTGTTTTTCTCCAGCGTAGCTTCGCCGATTCCAGTTACATTCACCAGATCGTCAACGCTTTTAAAAGGGCCATTTTGCTCCCTGAAACTGACAATCGCCTGCGCTTTCTTTAGCCCCACGCCATTTAGGCGCTCAGCCAGGGTAGCTGCATCTGCCGTATTGATGTTAACTGCAGCGGCAGATGGGGAGTCAGCGACCTGCATGGTTACAGGCTTTTGTACTGCTTCTTGCTGTTTTGCTGGTTCAGAAAAAGCTGGCGCTGAAAGCATTGCACCAGCAGCTATAACTGACATCATTACCATACGAATATTTTTCATTTAATAACTCCTTTTATGTTTTGCGCTATCCCTGCAGTAGAATTATTACCTATTCCCGCAACATGTTGATGTCAGCGTTAACTGATTTTTCTGTGCGATTTTTCCTACACCATACTAGGATAGGGATGCATTAATTGCCTGAAGCGCTTCTGCTGGATGGGCAGCCTGCGTCACAGGCCGTCCAACAACAAGGAAATGACTGCCCGACTCTATAGCTGCCCGAGGCGTAACAATACGGCGCTGATCGTCTGGCGCACTACCAGCCGGGCGAATGCCAGGTGTAACCAGACAGAAATCCCTACCGAATGCCTCCCGCAAAGCAGAAGACTCCATCGCAGAGCAGACAACGCCATCAAGACCTGCGTTTGCTGCAAGCGCAGCAAGTTTAAGAATGTGCTGATCCAGCGAATCAGCAATCCCAATCTGCAATAAATCCCGCTGTTCCATGCTTGTAAGAACAGTAACTGCAATGAGCAGAGGAGCATTATTTCCTGTCAATGCCGCGCGAGCCGCATCCAGCATTCTGGCACCACCACTGGCGTGAACATTAACCATCCATACACCCAGATCGCTGGCTGCCATTAGCGCTTTTGCAACAGTGTTGGGGATGTCGTGAAACTTAAGATCCAGAAACACATCAAAATTACGTGCCACCAGATTTTTTACTATTCCTGGGCCGCAGGCGGTAAAAAGCTCCTTACCAACCTTAAGCCTGCAATTTTCCGGGGATAGCTGATCAACGAGATTAAAAACATCACGTTCACTATCAAAGTCCAAGGCGATAATGACAGGCTTATTGTTCAAAACAACGTGTTCCCTCTGATAATGCTTAAATTATGCAGGGGTGCGAACTGCAGACTTCTGTTTCATCGCTTTGATTTGCTTGCGCATAATTTGCACGTGCATCTGATGCCGGAGCGCCTGTATTGCGCTGACACTCAAACCAAGCAACGTTCCAGCCGCAAAGAAAATCAATAGCCAAAGTGCCAGCTGCACACCTTCAATCGGATTGCCGAACCATATTACGGTAACAGATGCCATATTATCCAGATAAAACCAGACGCCTAAAATTGCACCTGCAATTACAACCAACGCTGAAAGTATTCTATACAGCCACTGCATATGATGAGCCCATATTTACCGCAAAGAAAAATGGCATGGCTTATTAGGCCATGCCATTTATTAATTACCCAAGCTACTATTAACCCTATCCCTGAGTTCTTTCCCTGGCTTGAAATGAGGGACATGCTTTCCCGTAAGCTTAACAGTGTCACCTGTTTTTGGATTACGCCCAATTCGTGGGGCGCGGTAGTGAAGAGAAAAACTGCCAAAACCACGAATCNNCCGGTTGCTAGCACCTGAGCCATTGAATCTATCATCGTCTTAATCGCCAGCTCAACGTCTCTTGAAGATAGCATTTCATATCGATCTGCTATGCTCTCGATGAGCTCTGATTTGGTAACAGTGTTTCTTTCCACAACCACTCCCGCCCGAAAATTAGGGTTACTGGTTCTGCATTTGCGCCTTGATCAGATCACCGATGGTCGTTGGAGACGATTGTTCAGCCTCTTTCTTGCCATGGTCACGCACAGTATCTTTTTCATCTTCAACATCTTTTGATTTGACAGACAAGCCGATACTGCGAGTTTTACGGTCCACACTGATAATTTTGGCTTCAACTTCGTCGCCTTCTTTCAGTACGTTACGTGCATCTTCTACTTTGTCGCGGCTGATCTCGGAAGCTTTCAATACAGCCTCAACATCATCTGCCAACTTGATAGTGGCTGCTTTTGCATCAATGGAAATAACTACGCCTTTAACTATGCTGCCCTTGTCATTTTCAGCCACATAATTCGAGAACGGATCATTTTGCATTTGCTTGATACCAAGCGAAATGCGCTCACGCTCGGGATCAATAGCAAGAATCACAGTATCCAGCTCATCACCTTTCTTGAAGTTGCGAACAGCTNNCCGAGAGAAATACGGCGGCGCTCCTGGTCAATATCAAGAACCATTACGTCAACATCGTCCCCAACCTGAACAACTTTGGAAGGATGAATGTTCTTGTTTGTCCAATCCATTTCTGACACATGGACAAG
>DDBK01000170.1:0-7100 GCA_002333095.1 Cellvibrionales bacterium UBA2034 | reverse complement strand
TGCAGAAGACCATCAACGCCGCCCAGATCAACGAATGCACCGTAGTCAGTAAGATTTTTAACCACGCCTTTAACGCGTGACCCTTCCTGGAGATTTGCGAGCAGTTCATCACGCTCAGCACTATTGGCAGTTTCCAATACAGCGCGACGAGAGACAACAATGTTATTGCGTTTTTGATCGAGCTTGATAACTTTGAATTCCAGTTCCTTACCTTCGATGTGGGTTGTATCGCGCACTGGGCGAACATCAACCAGTGATCCGGGAAGAAATGCACGGATCCCTTGAACATCAACAGTAAAACCACCTTTGACTTTGCCGTTGATCAGACCAACAACAGCTTCAGAAGCAGCAAATGCTTTTTCCAGAACTTTCCAGGCTTCAACACGCTTGGCTTTTTCACGCGATAGTTTGGTTTCGCCCATTCCATCTTCAACGGTTTCCAGTGCAACCTGCACTTCATCACCGATATTCAGGGTAAATTCACCGCGATCATTCAAAAACTGGATACGTGGAATGACACCTTCTGACTTCAGTCCCGCGTGCACGGTGACCCAATCACTGTCAATATCAATAATTACGCCAGTAACAATCGAGCCGGGGCTCATTTCAACGGTTTTCAGGCTTTGTTCAAACAGTTCTGCAAAACTTTCCATTAATACACCTATGAATGATCGCGTTCGCAATCTTTATATCACCGCACGCCAGTTCATACGGGTCAGCATCAAAACAGTCACTGTCTCACTCCGACAACGAGTCGGATCTGGTTAAAAAACAGTCACTGACCAAAAGACGTGCTATACAGTCAAACCGCGTTGCGCAGCAAGATCCAGCACCGCCTTCACTACTTCATCAATATTCATCTGCGTGCTGTCTATGACTACTGCATCGGCCGCTGGACGCAAAGGCGCTACAGCACGATTCATGTCACGGTCATCACGGGCACAGATGTCCTCGAGAAGGGACGGCAGGCTAACACCCTGCCCTTTATTTATCAACTGGTTATAGCGCCTACGAGCCCTTTCCTCAGCGCTGGCGGTGAGGTATACCTTGAGTGGCGCATCAAGGAAAACTACCGTCCCCATATCCCTGCCATCCGCTACCAGACCAGGTGCTACTGCAAAATCTCTCTGGCGTTGCAGTAGCGCCACCCGCAAAGAAGGTAACGACCCCACTTGCGACGCACCGGCTCCCGCCACTTCCCCTCTGATAGCTTCCACCAGATCATCACCATCGACCCATATATGGTCAGGTTCAAAGCGGATCTGAAGTTCGTTGGCCAGCTGGATAAGCCCTGCCTCGTCATCCAGGCCCAAGCCGCGAGCCAGACCAGCCACTGCCATGATTCGATACAGCGCACCACTGTCCAGACAATGCCAACCCAGACAATCAGCCACCCGGTGGGCGATGGTGCCCTTGCCAGATCCACCAGGGCCATCAATGGTGATAACTGGCACAGTCGCCATCAATTTACTGCCCTGATATTCAGGCCAACCTTGGTGGAAAGTTCAACAAACCCCGGAAAAGAGGTAGCTACATTGGCACAGTCTTCCACAGTAATGGCCCCGGATGAACGCAGGGAAGCCATTGCAAACGCCATGGCAATACGATGATCACCATGGCTAACGACCGTGCCAGACCCTAACTGCCCCGCTTCGATGATGATTCCGTCTGGCGTTGGTTCGGCCTTGATCCCCAATATCTGTAAACCATCCGCCATCACCTGAATCCGGTCAGACTCCTTTACACGCAATTCCTCTGCACCGCGCAGTACCGTTTTGCCCGATGCGCAGCTAGCCGCAATAAATAGAACGGGAAACTCATCAATAGCCAATGGCACCAGCGCTTCTGGAATATCAATGCCATGAAGTTGTGCTGAACACACGCGAATATCCGCAACTGGCTCTCCACCCACTTCGCGGCAATTCAACAACTGGATATTTGCGCCCATCAATTTGAGGATATCAATGACACCCGTTCTGGTGGGATTGATGCCCACATGCTGGATAGTGATGTCAGAGCCCTGCGCAATACTGGCACCGACCATGAAGAACGCAGCGGAAGATATATCAGCAGGCACATCAATTCTGGTGGCCAATAAATCACCACCGCCATGCAAACAGACAGTTGAACCCTGACTGCTAATTGCATATCCAAAACCGTTCAACATGCGTTCAGTGTGGTCACGCGTAGGCGCGGGCTCAGTGACTGATGTTTCACCATCAGCATATAAACCTGCCAGTAGAATTCCGGATTTAACCTGCGCACTGGCAACAGGCATATCATAATGAATACCATGCAATGGTTTTCCACCGCGGACTGTAATTGGTGGCGTGCCCTTTTCACCGGTTGTTTCTATTACTGCACCCATCATACGCAATGGTTTGGCAACGCGCTCCATAGGACGTTTTGATAATGATTCGTCCCCGACCATCACAGTGTCAAAGTCTTGTCCAGCAAGCAGGCCACTCAGTAGCCTCATGGATGTGCCTGAATTACCGAGATCCAGTGGATGTTGCGGCTTTTTCAAACCATTCAGACCCACGCCATGAATGCGAACCTTGCCTTGTTCAGGCCCTTCAATCTCAACACCCATGTCACGAAAAGCCTGCAATGTAGCCAGCGCATCCTCACCTTCAAGGAAGCCCTCAACGTCAGTGATTCCCTTGGCAAGCGATCCCAGCATAATAGAGCGGTGAGAAATAGACTTATCACCTGGTACACGGAAAGCGCCATGCAGAGCCCCGCCCGGTTGCAATATAAATTTCACAATAGAACCCCTGGATCAAATATCTTTTTCTGGCTGCCGGCGGGAATATAAATCACCGAAATAGTCCCGCGCTTCTTTCGCCCGTGAAAAAACTTCATACAAATGTTTTCCATCGCCATTTTCAATGGCATTCCGCAAATCTTTCAAGTGGGTTGTAAAATCATTAATGCCATTCAACAGCGCATTGCGATTAGCCAGTGCGATATCGTGCCACATGGTCGGATCACTGCTGGCGATTCGGGTAAAATCCCGGAAACCACCCGCCGCATAGCGAAAGATATCGTTATTTTGTGAACGCTGCGCCAAGGTATCAACCAGCGTATAAGCAAGCATATGGGGCAAGTGGCTCGTCAAGGCCAGAACGCCATCATGCTCTGCCACTGTCATTAGTGAAACCTCGGCGCCAACCGCTTGCCATAACCTCGTAATTACATTGACCGCAGATTGGTCTGTATTTTCCAGCGGCGTGAGAATAACCTGATGACGCAAGAATAATGCAGGGTTGGCTGCATCAATGCCACTTCTTTCAGAGCCGGCAATGGGATGACCGGGAATAAATGCAGAAGGAATTGATCCAAATACATCAATAACATCCTGAACCACAGAGCCTTTGACGCTGGCAACATCAGTCACTATCACGCCGCGCAACACAGCATCATGCAAGTGCTGAAGCACGGCCCTGACACTCAGTGTAGGCGTTGCAATAACAATTACATCGCCTTTTTCAAGCTGCTGCAACAAGACTGGCAGATCGTGGCTGCCAGCATCGATGATTTCACGCTGGATGGCTTTATTTACTGTATCCAGACTCCGGCTATTGCCCAACACTGTTGAACAGCAGTCATTGTCTTTTAAAGCGCGTGCAAGAGAGCCTCCAATGAGCCCCAGACCAATTACCAATATTTTATTTGCAATCATTCCTGCAGCACCTTTTTGCAAACAGCCAGAAATCTGGCATTCTGATCTGGCAATCCGACTGAAATCCGGAGATATGTTGGCAATTCATATACACCGACTGGTCGCAAAATTATGCCTTCCTGCAAAAACTGCTGATAAATTGGCATGGCATCCCGACCAAAATCCACAAGCAAAAAATTTCCGGCAGACTCTATAAAGGGAAGACCGAGTTGCAACAAACCCGCGTCCAGCTGTTTCATCCCTTCACGGTTAATAATCAGACCCCGATCAAGATAATCCATATCATCAAGAACAGCTTCCGCAGCAGCTAGCGCCAGCGAGTTCACATTAAATGGTTCACGAAGACGATTGAGCAAATCAGCAATTTCAGGATTTGAAATGCAGTACCCAACGCGCAAACCTGCAAGGCCATAGGCTTTTGAAAAGGTTCGCGTGATAATCAGGTTGGGAAATTTATCTAGAATAGTCAGGCCGCTCGCATAATCAAGCTTGTCAACATATTCGTGATAGGCTTCATCCAGAACCACTATGACACTTTCAGGAATACTGGAAAGAAATTTTTCTATTTCGGCTATACCAAGCCAATTACCTGTAGGGTTATTGGGATTGGCAATAAATACTAGCCGGGTATTCTCATCTACAAGCCCCGCCATTTTTTCCAGATCATGGCCCAGATTTTTCGCTTCCGCCACTTTCAGTGCGGAGCCAAGGGCGTTGACTGCAATCGGATAGACAATAAATGCATGGCGAGATACCACTGCATTATTATCAGGTGAAAGAAAAACGCGCGCGATAAGATCCAGCAGTTCATTTGAGCCATTGCCAACGGTAATTTGGGAGGCATTCACTGAAAGCTGCAGAGCTAACTTTTGCTTCAAACCGAATGCGCTGCCATCTGGATACAAGGCCAAATCAGGGAGGGCTTTTCCAATTGCAGCTATCGCAGACGCAGGCGCACCCAGTGGATTCTCATTGCTGGCTAGTTTTATGATATTGCTGATACCCAGCTCACGCTCGAGCTCCTCAATAGGTTTGCCGGGTTGATATGGCGAAAGTCCACGAATGCCTGGCAGAGCAAGAGAAGTAAAAATTGTCATCAAAGTCACTTTGGAATAATGATCACATTACGGCTCGCGGATAAGACCCGAGTACGCGTACATCAGCAGCTTGATCGGCAATCTCCGAGAGTACTGAGGAAACTTTCTGCTCGTCAGCATGCCCCACAAAATCAATAAAAAATACGTAGCTCCATGCGCCATTGCGTGAAGGACGCGTCTCGACACGCGTCAGGTCAATACCATTACTATGAAAAGGTGCAAGTAAATTATATAAAGCGCCAGGCTTATTGCTTACCGCCACAATGATGGATGTTTTGTCGTCTCCACTGGCAGATACAGGCTGCGTGCCAATAATAAGGAATCTCGTGGAATTATCTGGCATGTCTTCAATTTTTTCACTGCGTTTTGTCAGGCCGTATAATTCAGCAGCCATGTCGCCTGCTATAGCAGCAGAGTTCCATTCACTCTGGATACGTTTTGCTGCTTCGGCATTACTGGATACTGCCACACGTTCAGCCTTGGGAAAATGTGAATCCAGCCACTTCCGGCATTGCGCTAAAGACTGTGCATGCGAATAAATTCGGGTAATATTTTCAGTTTTGGTTATGTCTGATACCAACAAATGATGATGAATACGCAGCTCGACTTCACCGCAAATATGCACACTGGAATCCATGAAATTGTCCAGCGTATGGTTTATGACACCTTCCGTTGAATTTTCAACTGGCACAACGCCATAGTTGACCGCGCCTGCTGCCACTTCACGAAAAACCTCATCAATAGCAGCCATCGGTATAGAAACGCACGAGTGGCCAAAGTGCTTTATGGCAGCAGCCTGCGTAAATGTTCCTTCTGGACCGAGATAGGCAACACGTACAGGTTGCTCAAGCNNGCTGACATGATTTCACGAAACAGCCTCGCCATTTCCTCATTGTCTAACGGCCCCTGATTGCGCTCCATCACATTCCGCAATACTTGTGCTTCACGCTCAGGACGATAGAAAACCACATCCTTATCTTCTGCCTTTTTTACTTCTGCAACCTGTTGGGCACAGCGAGCACGCTCAGAAATTAATTCCTGGATTTTTGCATCCAGCATATCTATTTGTTCGCGAAGTTGTTGCAATGTTATGGTCATATGCAGGCCCTGTCAGCCGTGGCGTTTGGCAAAATCCTGCATGTGGGCAATTAATGCGTCCACTGCATCCTCGCCAACAGCATTATAAATACTGGCACGCATCCCACCTACAGACCGATGTCCTTTAAGGTTTAGCAAACCTGCCAGTTCTGCTTCTTTAAGAAATGGTTTATCTAGCGTTTCATCTGGCAATGTAAAAGGAACATTCATCCAGGAGCGACTATGCACTTCAACAGGATTTTTATAGAAGCCACTCTTATCGATGTAGCCATAAAGTTTTTGGGCCTTTCTTTCATTAATCGTGGCAATACCTTCAACACCACCCTGTGATTTAAGCCATTTGAAAACCAGGCCAGCCAGATACCAGGCATACGTAGGGGGAGTGTTGTACATCGAGTCATTATCTGCTGCTGTTTTCCAATCAAGCATTGTCGGAATTTCTGCCCGAGAATTACCCAGTAAATCTTCACGGACAATTACAATTGTCAAACCAGCCGGCCCAATATTTTTTTGTGCACCTGCGTAGATAACGCCAAATTTTGACACATCAATCGGGCGAGACAGTATTGTTGATGACAAATCTGCCACCAATGGCACACCATTCAGTTCCGGAACCCAGTGAAACTCTACACCCCCAATAGTTTCATTCGGCGTGTANNATCCCCATATCGCCTGGCTTCTTCAATCGCTTTTTTAGACCACTGCCCGGTATTCAGATAATCTGCTTTGCCGCCAGCCGGCAAGAGGTTTAGCGGAATGGCAGCAAACTGCATGGAAGCGCCCCCTTGAAGGAACAACACCTTGTAGTTATCCGGGATATGTAACAGATCACGCAAATCACGTTCAGCAGTAGCAGCGATACTAACCATTTCGTCGCCACGGTGGCTCATTTCCATAATGGACAGTCCGCGGCCATGCCAATCCAGCATCTCATCCCGCGCCTGCGCCAATACAACTTCAGGCAGCGCTGCAGGCCCGGCACAAAAATTGAATTTTCTAGTCATGCAAGTGCTTACCTGTCAATTATCCAGCAACCAATTATTCAACAACGTCGTCTTCAGATTCGCTTTCATCGGATTCAGCAATCCGTTCGACACCTACAAGATGCTCATCTTCCTTAAGACGAATGACGCGAACCCCTTGAGTATTTCGACTCACGATTGCAATTTCATCGGTACGTGTACGAACCAACGTGCCCTGATCAGAAATCAGCATCAGTT
>DDBK01000062.1 GCA_002333095.1 Cellvibrionales bacterium UBA2034 | reverse complement strand
GGCCTATATTTGTGGCGAAGAAACTGCACTGATTGCTTCTATTGAAGGACGCAGGCCAGAAGTGGATATCCGTCCGCCTTTCCCGACCGTTGAAGGTTTGTACAAGAAACCGACGATACTGAATAACGTGGAAACCTTTGCTGCGATTCCTGCAATCCTTGAAATGGGTGGCGATGTCTACGCCGCTATCGGCAGTGCGCAATCCTCCGGCACCAAACTGTTGTGTCTGGATGGTTTATTTAATCGTCCCGGTTTGTATGAAGTACCGATGGGGTTTCCCCTGCGCAAGGTGATTGATGAACTGGGTCAGGGTTTTCGTGTTCCTGTGAAAGCCCTGCATATAGGCGGGCCGCTCGGTGGTCTGGTGCCATTGTCAAAAATAGATGATCTGACAATCGATTTTGAAACGTTCGCAAAAAATGGTTTCCTGCTGGGGCATGGCAGCATGGTTTGCGTGCCTGAAAAATTCCCCATCATCGCGTACATGGAGCACTTGTTTGCGTTCACTGCTGCGGAATCCTGTGGTAAATGTTTTCCATGCCGACTCGGGTCGACGCGCGGCAAGGAGATGTTACAGCGTGCTATTAACGGCGAACAGAAACTGGACCGTAAGCTGGTGGATGATTTGCTGGATACGATGCAAAGCGGTTCACTGTGTGCGCTGGGCGGGGGATTGCCCTTACCGGTCCGCAATGCATTGCAGTATTTTCCTGAAGAACTGCAGCCTTATTTAAACTGACAAGTGAGGGATGTGTAATGAGCAGTACAGTTATTAACGGCGTTGACTACGGCCCACTGGCTGGTCTGGTCGGATGCTGGGAAGGCGGCAAGGGAATGGATATCGCGCCGGATCCTGATATGCCGAAAGAAGAAAATCCATATTTTGAAACTATCACCTATGAAGCGGCGGGTGATGCCACCAATGCCAACAAGCAAATCCTTGCCGCTGTTTTTTACCGGCAAGTTGTCAGCCGCATTTCCGACAAGAAAGTATTCCATGACCAGTGTGGATACTGGACATGGGACAAGGCGACAGGTGAAGTGACGCATTCCCTGACCATCCCGCGTGCAATGGCTGTGCTGGCTGGCGGCAAAGCCACAGTCAATGGCAGTGCAGCTACACTTGAAGTGCAGGCAAAGCTGGGCGACGCGGACTGGGGCGTGGTGCAACAACCTTTCCTGCGTGACAATGCTTCAACCAAGGCGTTCCGTATGTCGCTCACGGTTGATGGCAATACACTGAAATACCGTGAAATTACTACGCTGGATATTTACGGGAAGACATTTGCACATTCCGATGAAAACGAGCTGAAAAAAGTCTGACACTTTGCAAAGGGCACGGTCATGAGCACAGCACATACCATTGCATTTATCGACGGCGAAGCGCATGAGATTCGTCACGGTGAAACCATTCTGCAATTTGCCAAACGGCATATCGGTGAAGACTATATTCCGACACTATGCGATGACCCGCGTCTGAAGCCGCATGGCGCCTGTCGTGTCTGTTCAGTAGAAGTGGCTTTGCAGGCGGACGGCCCGATCCGAACGGTGGCATCCTGCCATACGCCGATTGCACCAGGCATGCATATTTNNGCATATTTTCGCGCAATCTGAATCTATCCAGGCGCTGCGCAAGAATATCGTTGAGCTGGTTCTGACGGATCATCCACTGGATTGCCTCACTTGCGAAGTGAATGGCAATTGCCAACTGCAGGATGTGGCGGCACGCGTAGGCATTCGCGAAGTGCGCTATTGGGATGGCGGTGAAAACCATCTCGAACGTGAGAAAGATGATTCGCATGCTTACATGCGCATGGATCTTTCAAAATGTATCAATTGCGCACGTTGTATCCGTGCCTGTGATGAAATTCAGGGGCAATTTGTACTGGGCATGCAGGGCCGTGGTTTCAGCAGCAAGATCATCAAGGATAATGACTTGTTATTCGGTGATTCGTCATGCGTGTCTTGCGGTGCATGTGCAGAGACTTGTCCGACAGCAGCCATTAGCGACCGTTACCAGTCCAAGGCGATAAAGGCAGATAAAAAAGTCCGTACCATCTGTTCATACTGCGGTGTCGGTTGCAATCTGGAGGTGGCGGTCAAAGGCAAGGAAGTGCTGTCGATCCGGGCGCCGTGGGATGCAGAAGTGAACAAAGGGCATACTTGTTTGAAAGGGCGTTATGCCTTCGGCTTTTACAAACACCCGGATCGCCTGCGTACACCGCTGGTGCGCAAGAATGGTGAACTGGTGCCGGTGAGCTGGGACGAGGCTTACGACTATATCGCAGAAAAACTCAATGCCATCAAGGTGCAGTATGGTGCTGATGCCATCAGCGGTATTTCTTCCGCGCGCTGCACGAATGAAGAAAATTATCTGATGCAGAAATTTATCCGTGCGGTGGTTGGCACAAACAATATTGATTGTTGTGCGCGCGTGTGCCACTCGCCGACAGCCTGGGGTATGCAGCAGAGTTTTGGCACTGGTGCCGCCACCAACTCGATTGCTGATCTCGACTATACCGACTGCATGCTTGTCATCGGTGCAAACCCGACTTCTGCACATCCTGTCACCGGTGCAAAAATCAAACAGCAGGCGATGAAAGGCAAGACACTGATCGTGATTGATCCGGTAAGAACTGTGCTCGCCGAACTGGCAGATCACCATTTGCAATTGCGTCCTGGCACCAATGTTGCGCTACTGAATATGATGCAGCATTTTATCGTCGAGGCTGGTCTGGTCGACCATGATTTTATAGAGAACCGTTGCGAGAATTATGAAGAACTGGTTGCGCAGTTGCGCCAGCTCGACATTGCAGGAATGGAAGCGATCACGGGTGTGCCCGCAGAAAAAGTCAAAGCCGCTGCGATTGCCTATGCGCGTGCGAACAATGCGATGTCATTCCATGGCCTCGGCGTCACCGAACACAGCCAGGGTGCTAAGACGGTCATGCTTATTACTAACCTTGCGATGATGACGGGAAATATCGGCCGCGCAGGTGTTGGTGTCAATCCATTGCGTGGCCAGAATAATGTACAAGGTGCCGCAGACATGGGTTGCCAACCGCATCAGGGGGCTGGCTATTTTGAAATGTCAGCACCGGAAAACCAGGCTTTCTACGCCAATGCTTACGGCGTGTTGTCACCGACATCGCCAGGCAAGAAAATTCCTGAAATGTTTGATGCCATGATTGATGGCAGCATGAAAGCTCTGTGGGTCATGGGCGAGGATATCGCGCAGACAGATCCGAACACCCATCATGTTGTCGCTGCGCTATCGCAACTGGATTTGCTCGTGGTGCAGGAATTGTTCATCACGGAAACGGCAAAACTTGCGCATGTTGTGTTGCCTGGCGCGTCCTTCCTGGAAAAATCCGGTACGTTTACAAATGGTGAGCGACGTATCCAGCGTGTGAATGCCGCTGTGCCGCCATTGTCGGGCACAAAAACGGATGGCCAGATCATCGTGGACATCATGAACCGCATGGGTTACTCGCAACCGGCTTATCTGGGGGAAGATGGCGCACCAGACACCATACTGGAAGAAATTTCACATGTTGTTCCATTTTTTGCAGGAGTGACGTGGCAGAACCTTGGCGATAATGGTTTGCAGTGGCCAGTTCAGAAAGGTGGTATTGATACCAAGATACTGCACACAGATACGTTCAAGCGTGGTAAAGGCAAGTTCCACCATTTTGATTTTTCTGAAACAACAGAATTGCTGGATAATGCAGCCGAATTCCCGTTTATCCTCACCACTAGCCGCGACCTCGTGCACTACAATGCCGGCACCATGACGCGCCGCACACACAACAGCGAAATTGTTGAACGTGATGTGCTTTTGATCAATCCAGCTGACGCGGCGAAGAAAAATATCAGCAGTGGCGATATCACACGTCTTTTCTCGGACCGCGGTGAAGTCGAGTTGTTGGCAGAGGTGTCCGACAAGGTGAAACCTGGTGTATTGTTCACCACGTTCCATTTTCCGGAACACATGGTGAACAACATCACCAGCAGCGTTTGCGATGGCGACACCATGTGCCCTGAGTACAAAGTGGTAGCAGCAGATGTGGAGCGGGCAGCGTAAGGGGCGCGACAAGTAGCGCCCCTACAAATTCAGAGAATAGCCTCCAGTCGCTGCACAATTGTTTTCAACACCTTGATGCGCGCATAGCGTTTGTCTTCTGCTTCCACCAATGTCCACGGTGCATGTTCGGTGCTGGTGCGGTCAACCATATCGTTTACCGCCCATTCATACTCGGGCCATTTTTTGCGGTTGCGCCAATCTTCTTCAGTGATTTTGTAGCGCTTGAAGCCGGTGGCTTCACGCTCCTTGAAGCGACGCATCTGTTCTTCCGGGCTGGTAGCCAACCAGAACTTGATCACTTCGGTACCACGCTCGTGCATCTGTTCTTCGAATTCGTTGATCTCGGTGTAGCCGCGCATCCAGTCAGCTTCCGAACAAAAACCTTCCACGCGTTCCACCAGTACACGGCCGTACCAGGAGCGATCAAAAATGGCGACATGCCCGGCTTTCGGTACATGTTTCCAGAAACGCCACAGATAGGGATACAGGCGTTCTTCCTGTGTCGGTGAAGCGATCGGTGTGATGTGGTATTTGCGCACATCCATTGCAGGTGTGATGCGACGGATTGCGCCGCCCTTGCCTGCTGCATCGGAACCTTCAAATACAATCGCCAGCGAGCGGTCTGCAAATTTCTTGTGGCGCAAACCAAGGCTCAGGCGTGCCTGTAATTCATCCAGCTGGGTTTCATAGCGTTTTTTGGCCAGTTTTTTCGTCATGTCCAGACTGCTCAGTACATGCACGCCATCAGCAGGCCGGGTGGGCAGTACTGCGACGTTTTCCTGCGGCTTCACCGTGTTTTCCGGCTTCAGCGCGGCCAGTACGGCGCGACCTACTGTGATATGCCGATAGTTCGGATCCGAACCCGGGATAATGTGCCATGGCGCATAGTCCGTGCTGGTTTCACGCAAGGCACGTGCCGACACCTTGGCAAAACGGTCATACATCTCGAACAGTTTCCAGTCGATGTCGGTGACNNCTGTTTGTCCTTACTGAGTTTCTTCAGGCGTTTTTCCTGTTGTGCCTTGGACAGGTGGAACCACAGCTTCAGGATGACCCAGCCCTCATCTGCGAGAATCCGCTCCATCTGGTTGATACGCGCCAACGCAACATCCATCTCGAGACGCGATGTGCGTTTGAACGCGTGGTCTACGATAGGCATGCTGTGCCAGGAACCGAAATGGACGCCAATCTTGCCCTTGGGCGGCAGTCGCCGGAAGTGGCGGTAATACTCGGGGCGCGCACGTTCTTCATCACTGTGGGGGGGGAGGGCATGGATATCCAGATAGCGTGGATCCAGCCAGCTGGACAGCAGGTTAATAGTGTCCCCTTTGCCCGCGCCTTCGACCCCACCCACGATAATCAGCAACGAGCGGTCTTTCTTTTCCAACAGGTCGAATTGTGCGTCGAGCAGGGCTTCCCGCAGTCCCGGCACCTCGGTGTCATAATCCTTGTCCGACAATTTGTGCTTCAATTCAGCAGATTCAAACATGTTGGTTCTCCCTTGATTGATCATCACATTCTAGAAATATTCCATGATCATGTATTGATGCAGGTTAACATGGTAGAACCATCAGGCAGTCTCTGCCTATCATGTACGTGCAGGTTCTGGTCCCGGTACACAAGATGACAAACAGCAAATCAGACTGGCTGGTATTTCCGACTGCGTTGGGACACTGCGGCATCAGTTGGCGCGAACAGGCTGTCACGGCCTTTTTGTTGCCAGAAGCCACGCCAGCCCGGATTTGCAAGGAGCTCCAGTCCGTTACTGGAAGGAGCAAGCCCCCTACAGTCTGGCCTGCGTGGATAAGGGCGTTGGTGCATCAGGTAAAGCTGCACATAAAGGGGCAACACCAGGATTTTTCTGCTGTGCCTGTCGCCATCGATGGTGCCACTGAATTCATGCACGCTGTTTATGCGGAAGCCCGGAGGATCCCTTCGGGCGATGTTATCAGTTACGCACAACTCGCTGAGCGGCTTGGCAAGCCGGGCGCCATGCGTGCAGTGGGGACAGCGCTTGGAAAGAATCCGGTTCCACTGATTATTCCGTGTCACCGGATTATCACGACAGCAGGCAAGCTCGGTGGATTTTCAGCCAACGGCGGTATTGCAGCGAAAGAAATCCTGTTGGCTTGTGAAGGTGTCAATCTCGAAAAACCACGGTTACTGGTCAGCGCTGCGCAATGGCGTGAAGCTACGCAACATTTGCAGCATGAAAAAACCATGAAGCAGTTGATCAGACGCGTGGGGAGTGTTTCCGTTCAAGCCCCGGCAGAATGATGATCCGCTGGAAGCATTTATTGATGCCATTGTCAGCCAGCAGCTGTCAACCAAAGTGGCGGCTACCATCCTGAAACGTGTGCATGCGTTGATAGGAAAAAAAGGCAAACCCTGCGCGAAAAAAATACTGGCCACAGACGATGAGCTGTTACGCGCAGCGGGATTGTCTTACATGAAAGTGTCGTATCTGAAAGATCTGGCGAAGCACTGTGTGGATGGAAAGTTTCCCACGCTGGAGCAAGTGCGGCAGATGTCGGACGAGCAGATCATCAAATCGTTCACGCAAATCAAGGGCGTTGGCCGCTGGACTGTCGAGATGTACCTGATTTTTGATCTTGGCCGAGCAGATGTTTTCCCCGGTGATGATTACGGTATTCGCAAAGCGATTGCAAAATTGCATAACCTCCCTGAATTACCGCCGGCAAAACAGATGGCGCAATACGCCGAACAATGGAAACCGTATCGCAGCGTGGCTTCGTTATATCTGTGGCGTTCGCTGGATATGCGCTGATCCGGGAAAGCATAAGCTGCGACATCATGTCGCATCGGTTTCAAGGCGTTAAATCCCTACAATTCGCCCGCTTTTTTCTATTGCGGGAGTTTGTTTGATGTTGCAGCCAAAATACGTGTCGTTAGCCATTGTCTCTGTGCTGGTTTTTTCTGGAGTCTGCCTGCCCATTGCGGCCATGGCACAAGAACAGGAGCCGGTTCTGGAGGAAGTCAATGTCCAAGCGGACAAGCTGCAACCTGCCGCAATGTCTAGCGCTGTCAGCACAGACAATCTGCAGCAGATGCGTGCTGCCACCAGTGATACGGCCAGTCTTCTGGCAAATACCCCGGGTGTCAGTCTCTACAGTGCTGGTGGTGTTTCGAGTTTGCCTGCTATTCACGGGTTAGCAGATGACCGGTTGCGCATCAAAGTAGACGGCATGGACCTGATTGCTTCCTGCCCCAATCACATGAATCCACCGCTCTCTTATCTGGATCCTGCCGGTGTCGGCNNATCGTACCTTGATCCTGCCAGTGTTGGCACGCTCACCACGTATGCAGGCATTACGCCCGTCAGCGTGGGCGGCGACAGCATTGGAGGCACCATCATTGCTGAGACGCGCGAGCCGGTTTTTGCTGCCAATGGAGAAGATTTGCTGACCCAGGGAGAAATGGGTGCGTTTTATCGCAGCAATGGCAATGTTCGCGGCGGCAACATTGCGGTGGCAGCAGCGAGTGAGCACATCAACCTCAGTTACACAGGTTCTAGCGTGCAGTCGGACAATTACAAGGCGGCTGACGATTTCAAAACATCGACGGCAACGGGGCGTCTGGGGCATACGCTGCCGCAAGATGAAGTGGGGTCATCTGCTTATGAAAGCATTAACCAGACACTGGGTCTGGCGCTGAAAGGCGGCAATCATCTGCTGGATACACAACTGAGCTTCCAGAAAGTTCCTGAGCAACTCTACCCGAACCAGCGCATGGATATGCTGGAAAACGAACAGAAAAGTATCAATACACGCTACGTGGGCCAATTTAACTGGGGCGAACTGGAAGCGCAGGTATACGAGGAACAAGTGGAGCCACATCACATGGATTTCGGCGATGACAAGCGCGTGTGGTACTCGATGATGATGCCGGTGGGTATGCCATGTTCACCTATCGGTCCCGGCTGTGCGTACGGCATGCCGATGGATACGGAAAGTACAAATACGGGCATCAATCTTAAAGCGGATATCAATCTTGATGATCGGAACCTGTTGCGTGTGGGAGGTCTGTATCAGGAATATTCGCTGGATGACTGGTGGGAGCCTTCTGGCGGCATGATGGGCCCCGGTNNTTTTTGTGAACATCAATAACGGGCAACGTGATCGCGCTGGTCTTTTCAGTGAATGGGAATCAAGGATCAACCCGGAATGGCTGACATTGCTGGGTGTTCGTTATGAAGCAGTCAATATGAATGCCGGTGATGTGCAAGGGTACGAAGATACGAATGGCATGATGATGATGCCCAGTAACCAGCGAGCAGATGCGGCCGCGTTCAATGCAGAGGATCACGAACGCACAGACGATAACTGGGATCTGACAGCGTTAGCCCGCTACACCCCGGATACGAATGCAGATATAGAGTTTGGCGTATCGCGTAAAACGCGTTCGCCCAATCTTTATGAACGTTATACATGGTCTACCTGGGGTATGGCTTCAATAATGAATAATTTTGTTGGTGATGGTAACGGTTACGTCGGCAATATTGATCTTGATCCTGAAGTGGCGAATACCGTGTCAGCTACGTTTGATTTTCACTCGACAGATCGACAGTGGGAAATCAAGGCAACGCCGTTTTACTCGAGAGTTGACGACTATATTGATGCAGTGCGTTGCACATCAGG
>DDBK01000009.1 GCA_002333095.1 Cellvibrionales bacterium UBA2034 | reverse complement strand
TTATGGCCTAAAGATAGCACACTGTAGTGGTCAAGTAAAACCGGACACGGGTTTAGGTTTTTATGCAGCCTGAAGCTCCATAGCCACCGGGGTTTTGTAGCCGTTGTAACTGTGCAACCGCACATGGTTGTAATAACGGTTCACGTAACGCAGCACATCGGCTTTGGCTTCCTGGATATTCTGATAACCATATTGGGGTATCCATTCTGATTTTAGGCTCCTGAAGAATCGCTCTGTTGGCGCATTATCCCAGCAATTTCCACGACGGCTCATGCTCTGCTTGAGCCGGCAACGCCACAGCACCTGACGAAATACCAGGCTCGTGTAATGACAGCCCTGATCCGAGTGGAACATCACGCCTTTGGGTTTATTACGTGCTTCAAACGCCATGCGTAATGCTTGCGCAGTGAGTTGAGAATCCGGATTCGTTGACACCGCCCAACCGACAACGCGACGCGCATACAGATCGATCACCACAGCCAGATACATCCACTGTGTACCTGCCCAGATGTACGTCACATCACCACACCATACGCGATTGGGTTGATCAACTTCAAAGGCGCGATCAAGGTGGTTTGGTGCGATACGCGATTCATCTTCCGCGATTTTATAGCGGTGTTTACGTGCTTGTTTGCTGCTAACACAGGCTTCCCGCATCAAACTGCGTGCCATATACCTTCCCACATCAAAACCGTCTTCACGCAAACGCGCCGACACCGTACGGGCTCCAGCAGACCCACGGCTTTCCTCATGGATACTGACAACCTGTTCACGCAGTTGCTCGCGTTTTGTATCCACGCGATCACGCTGTGCCTTGCCATCGTAAAAACTGCTGCGGTGAACGCCAAAAGTTTTGCACAGTTCACTTACCGGGTAATGCTCGCTCAATGCGTCAATCATCGTTACCGATTGAAAGAGTCCGACATCAAGAGAGCTGTAGCCTTTTTTAGGATTTCTTTCTCCCGTTCAATCTTCCGGATCCTGGCTTCCAGCTCCTGTATTCGTTGCTGGTCGGGTGTCATGGCACGGGACTTGGCAGGCGTCTTGCCTCGTCGTTCATCTGTCAGCTGATCAACCCAGCGGCGTACGGCTGTTTCGCCAACGCCCACTGCATCACAGGCTTCCCGTATGCTGTAGTCCTGATCCAGCACCAGACAGGCCGTCTCGTGCTTGAACTCGGTGGAAAAGCTTCTTCTGTTGGTCATTATGGAGCACCTCTGTATCGGGCAGCAGTTTACTGCCCATAAGAGTGTCCGGAATCATTAGACCACTACAGCACAGACTGTTACCGTACGGGAACGCACGTATAAAAATCGATACGGCGCGTCTCCTTAATGGTCAAGATTGCAAATGCTGCGACAGCGCGGCTTGCAATGCCTGCTTCAGGCTTTTGCCACTCAGGGGCTTGTACAGCACGCGCTGGATAGCAACGTTTTCAGAAGTCAACTTGCTGGGCGCCCTGCTAACGCCGGTCAACATGATCATCAATAATTTTTTGCTGTTGATTTTGGGGTCATCTGAAATATGTGCCGCCAGCTCCAGGCCATTCATTCCCGGCATCTCATAATCCATCAGCACAATATCGAACAATTCTTCCAGCATTGTGTGTGATCGCAGCATAGCTAATGCTTCCTTGCCGCCATACGCAGACTGCACTGTCATGCCCCATTGAGCCGCCTGTTGCTCGATGATGGCGCAACAAGTGGCGTTGTCATCAACAATCAGCATCCGACGCCCATGCAGCACAAGATTATCGTCCTGATGTTGATGTGACTGGTTATAGTGCGCTTCAAGCAATAACCCGAAACTGATACTCACGCCACCATCAATAAATGACTGCAACGACAGGGTGCCACCCATCAGCTTGATATACTGTTCGGCAATGGTCAGGTTTAGATGGTCACTGGAACCAAACTCACGATTACTCGGCAACATATTGCGTTCAACCAGCGTGTTATGCCCGGAACGAATACTGAAAACCGTTTGTTTGTTATCGCCAGCTGTGACACCTAAAACCACTTCGCCTTGCTCCACGTGGCGCAGTGCAAATTGCAACAGGTTAATAATAGACTGCTGCAATTTCTCCTGATCACCCTTCACAAAGCCGGCAACGCTGGAATCCAGATGGTATATCAACTCTATGTTATTAAACTCGGCTCGGCCCCGACAATGCTCAATACAAGATTCAATTAATGGTGTCAGCTCGAATGGAGCATTGTTCAACTCAACATTTCCGCGCTCTATAGAAGAAAGATCTGACAGTTTATTAGTAACATCAAGCAAAGCCTGCCCGGACTTGTTGATTGTTTTTATCTGGTTGCGCTGTTGCTCTGTGATATTACTGCTCAACAACAAATCAGCCATGCCCAACACACCGCTGATAGGCGTGCGCAACTCATGGCAAACATCTGACAGGTTAACCAAAGACTGCCTTGGCTCTTCTTGCTCGGTTTCATTAATCTGCCTGTAGTACCCTTGGCGCAGCTCATCCAGACAACATAGAGCCATCGATACCGCCATCACCACAGCTTCCAGCACAATAGCCGCCGCAACGCCCCATGTTGTGAATGTTCCTTGCGGCAAATAGCCATTCACATTAAATATAGCTATCAGGATAATGCCTGTACTGATGGCTCTTACCGCAAGAAAATGGCGAGCCATCGCATGTTCTTCCATGTTTGCATGGAGCGCGGCTGCAAAAACCATGACGATGTTAAGCACCGCCAGCGAAGATGCCAACAATGAATTGGTATGCGAAGGGATAAACCAGGTTGCAACAGCACCAGCCAAAGCCAGAATACCCAACACATTAAATATCTGGTGCTGCCACGGCACACGCTTTCTGGTCTTGAGGAGCGATTGCGTAAAAAGCACACTGAAAAGAATAGACAAATAAATGGGTGTCAGTAACTGATGGTCCAGCAATGCTTCATGCGCATCAAAAAACTGTAGCAAGTAACCATTCCAGCTAACCTGAATGCTGAATACTGCCACCAGAAACAGGCTATACCAGACAAAACCCTTGAACCGGAAAACTATAAATAAACCCGCATGAAGCAGTGCAACAATCAACAAAGCCCCTAGAAGAAATCCCTGCCCCCAGTCACGTTTTGCAGCTACGCGCATATATTCCCGCGGCGTGCTTAGTGTTAATTGTAGATTAATCGCTTTATCGGATTCTGCACGCAGAAAATAGGTGTATGCAGTATGTGCCTCAATATCAAGATCAAACAGGTTGAGTGGATGCCTGTAATCGCGATCCGCGTACGGCATGGCAGAGCCCAGTCTTTTGTGTTGGCTCAGCTGGCCTGTATGCGGATCTATAATGTAAAGATCCAGATAATCTATATCCGCAGGCGAAGCTTCCAATACGAAGCGCATGGAATCATCGCGCTGGTTCTCAGCGGTAAATTTTATCCAGTATGCTGATGTGGAATACCCGAAAAACAATTCTGACATTGCCGCCGGAGCAAACTGGAATGCATATCGCTCTGACATGACATCCTTGATGGTGAGATCCCCATCGTGATCCTCCAACACATCTACATAAGGCGACAAGGAAATGTCCAGTGCATCGCGGTTTATCTCGACCAATGGCGCTGCCCCAGCCAAGGAGGCAATCAGGCACATCAGAAAAGCTGAAATTAGCCGCAGGGTATTTTTCATAGTCACCGATTCCTGGCAAGTCTGTCTGGTTGGGCCGGCTCCGGAGCAGGGGTTCAGCGCATTTCTCGCTGGATTGCTCGCCATCCAATATCA
>DDBK01000036.1:238-23870 GCA_002333095.1 Cellvibrionales bacterium UBA2034 | reverse complement strand
TGGAAGGGGCGCGTGATCTGGCACAGGCCATGCAAGCAGAAGGGCGCGGCAAGGTGTTGGACCAGTTTGGCAATGCCGATAATCCTTTTGCACATTATCGGGGAACAGGCCCGGAGATCTGGCAGCAAACGAATGGCCGTGTAACCCACTTTGTCAGCGCAATGGGAACAACAGGAACGATTATGGGCACGTCGCGCTTCCTGAAAGAACAGAATCCGGCAATCCAGATCATCGGATTGCAACCGCAGGAGGGCGCCAGNNATTCCCGGTATTCGTCGATGGTCTGAAGCGTATTTGCCAGCTATCTTCGACCGTTCACGTGTCGACCGCGTGATGGATTTGTCACAGGATGATGCAGAGCGCACAATGCGTGATCTTGCACGAAAGGAAGGTGTTTTTTGCGGCGTGTCGTCTGGTGGCGCAGTAGCNNGCTGCATTACAACTGGCCAATGAAGTGCAAGATGCAACCATTGTGACCATTATCTGTGACAGGGGTGATCGTTACCTGTCATCCGGTGTTTTCAATTCCTGATTTTTATTCCAGTATCCGGTAATCCTATGGTCAAGATACGCGAGCTCCATCCGCTGGAAGAAAACGGAAAAGTAGATATTGAAGCGTGGTTGGCAACTGTTCAGGAAAAGCAGCCATTTTCTACCGAACAGATTGATCAGTTACGCGCTGCCTGTCACCTGAGTTATGGCGCTGAACAGGCGCGGACGGAATCAGACAAGCGTTGGGCCGATGCCAGTTGTTTCCATACAGGCCTGGAAATGGCGTCGATCCTCAATGAGCTGGATCAGGATGCAGAAACACTGATTGCCGCCATTCTTTACCGGGCAGTGCGTGAAGAGCGNNATTGCGCATGGCATCTGTCAGCGCTTTACAGAGCCTGAGTGAAGAACGCGTGCTGGGTCGTGCAGCAGAAGTGCAGGTTGAGAACCTGCGAAAAATGCTGGTGGCAATCATTGATGACGTGCGCGTTGCCCTTGTAAAAATTGCCGAGCGAACCTGCGCTATTCGTGCAGTAAAAAATGCACCGGAGGAAAAACGGCGACGCGTTGCACATGAAATTATGAGTGTCTACGCACCGCTCGCGCATCGTTTGGGTATTGGCCATCTGAAATGGGAGCTAGAGGATCTGGCATTCCGCTATCTGGAAGCCGATGCATACAAACATATCGCGCGCCTGCTTGATGAGCGAAGGTTGGACAGGCAGCAATTCATTACACAAGCCAGAACCCAGTTGGGTGATGCCTTGCAGGAAGCTGGCATCCAGACAGAAATTACCGGCCGCGCAAAACATATCTACAGTATCTGGCGCAAGATGCGCGCCAAGGGTATTGGTTTTTCCCAGGTGTATGACATTCGTGCGCTCAGGGTTCTGGTGCCTACTGTCCAGGATTGTTATACCGCGTTGGGTATTGTTCATGGTCTATGGCGCAATATTCCCAATGAGTTTGATGATTACATTGCCAATCCGAAAGACAACGGCTATCGATCATTGCATACGGCAGTGATTGGCCCTGAAGGTAAAGTGCTGGAAGTGCAGATACGCACTTTTGATATGCACAAGGAAGCAGAGTTTGGTGTGTGCGCGCATTGGCAATACAAGGGCGCAGACAAAGCCACTCATCAAGACAGCTATGATGCAAAAATTGAATGGCTGAGACAGGTGCTTGCCTGGCATGAGGAAACTGGCGGCGATCTGGATCTGGTCAAAGAGCTGAGAGCCGATATTGTCCAGGATCGCATTTATGTATTCACGCCCGAAGGGCATGTCATTGATCTTCCTTTGGGGGCGACTGCACTGGATTTTGCGTACCACATCCACACAGGTGTCGGACATCGTTGTCGTGGATGCCGTATCAACGGTAGGGTAGTACCGCTGTACCAGCCACTGAAAACAGGAGACCAGGTAGAAATTATTACCGGAAAGCGTGAGGCTCCCAGCAGGGACTGGCTGACATCGGGGCTGGAATATCTGCATACAGCAAGAGCGCGTTCCTGTGTGCAGCACTGGTTTCGTCAACAAGCAGTAGACGAAAATATCGAGAGTGGCCGTGCCATTCTGGATCGTGCTTTCCAGCGTCTGGCTGTATCGCCACAACTGGATCTTGAAGCGCTGGCGCATGCACTTGAGCGTAAAAGCCTGAATGATCTGTATGTTGCCATCGGAACGGGCGAGTGCAGCATGACGACAGTGCTGAATGTTGCCATGCAATCCGGCAGCATTGCGGCACAGCAATCAGATTTGCCCCTGGAGTGGGCTACCCAAGTCGAGGCTATCACGAAACCTGTTATCGGTGCAGAAGCGCATGCCTTGCGGCTTGCCGCCTGTTGTAATCCCGTAGAAGGTGATGTGATTGTTGGCGTTATTGATGCGGATAATGTCGTATCGGTTCACCAGCAATCTTGTGAACAGGCATTGCAGATGCAACTGGATTATCCCGAGCAGATCATTGTCGTGAACTGGGGGAAAACCCGCCGCAGCACGTTCCCGGTATCTGTCAGCGTGAGGGCTTATGAACGGCGCGGGTTGCTGCGTGATATCAGTTCCTTGCTGGATAGCGAAGAAGCCAACGTTATCCGTCTCGATACAGTCACGGAAAAACAGACCAATCTTGTTGAAATGAACATAACGCTGGAAGTGGAGAATTTCCAGCAACTGAGCCGCCTGCTGGAAGCGATCAACCAGATCCCCAATGTCTATCAGGCAAACAGGCAGGCGTAATTCACCGTGAAGGTCTTGCGATATGGCTGATATCGAAAAGCTGCTGGCGATTATGCGGCAGCTGCGTGATCCGGATACCGGTTGCCCGTGGGACTTGCAGCAGGATTTCTCTTCCTTACTGCCTTATACATTGGAAGAAGTATATGAGGTAGTCGATGCGATTGAACGCGCAGATTATCCCCATCTCTCTGAGGAGCTGGGTGATCTGTTATTCCAGGTTGTGTTCTATGCACAAATTGGCAATGAACAGGGTCTTTTTGACATGCAGTCAATTATTGATGGCATTGCTGCCAAATTGCTCATCCGCCATCCTCATGTATTTGCCAGGGATGGCAATAGCAGTGAGCCTGATATGCAACAACTGCATGCAGCGTGGGAAAAGCGCAAACAGCAGGACAGGGCAGAAAAAGGCGTTGACAATATTCTGGGAGATATCCCTCTGGCACTGCCTGCAGTGCAGCGTGCTGAAAAAATCCAGTCGCGGCTAGCGCGTGCCAGGTTTGATTGGACGTCGGCTTCCGAAGTGCTCGCGCAGGTGAGGCTTGAGCTCAATGAGCTGGAGCATGCTATGCAGGCAAACGATCCTGCGGCCTGCTGTGATGAGTTGGGCGATGTGCTATTCAGTTGTATTAATCTCGCCAGACATCTGGATGTTGATGCCGAGACCGCTTTACGTAGCAGCAATCGGAAGGTGAGTCAGCGAATTGCATGGATGGAAGAAACACTCAAGCAGCGGCAGGAGCAATGGTCAGACAAGACATTGGCTGAACTGGAAGTGCTTTGGGAGTCCGCCAAACAAAAATTGAAACCCTCCATTGGATAGTCTTCCTTCTATAGGAGGCAAGACTGGGTACATATAAAGGAAGAAGGATAATTCCGGCGGTGATGCGGTTCTGCATCGCGTGGGGCACATGCTTGAGTAAGTGAGTCCAGCTGTGTAATGTATCGAATAATATGACCTGAATAATGCGACATGACAGGAGTACAAGAAAGATGAGAGTTATTTTATTGGGAGCGCCTGGTGCAGGAAAAGGCACACAGGCGAAACTGATTATGGAGAAAATGGGTATACCGCAGATTTCTACCGGCGACATGTTGCGCGCGGCTGTGGCAGCAGGTACTGCCCTGGGTCTGAAAGTCAAAGACATTATGGCATCCGGTGGGTTGGTATCGGATGACCTGATTATTGCTCTGGTGAAAGAGCGTATTACGCAAGCGGATTGCGCCAAAGGTTTTCTGTTTGATGGCTTCCCGCGGACGATTCCACAGGCAGAGGCGATGCTACGTGAGAATGTGCAGATTGACCGCGTCATTGAAATTGATGTACCTGATCAGGACATCATTGCACGTTTGAGCGGGCGCCGTGTACATGAAAGCTCTGGTCGTGTTTACCATGTTGAACACAATCCCCCCAAGATAGCTGGTGAGGATGATGTAACAGGAGAGCCATTGATCCAGCGTCCGGATGATACTGAAGAGACCGTTCGCAAGCGGCTTCAGGTTTATCATGACCAGACCAAACCGTTGGTTGATTTTTACCAACGGCAAGGCGGAAGTAATGTATACCGCAATGTTCCCGGCGTAGGGAGTGTTACCGAAATTGGTAACAGGGTCCTTGCTGCATTGCAGTGAAAGTATGAAATTCTTTCTGAGCGGGCCCTAAGGGCCCGTTCTTCTATCTTGCTTGTGCAACGGAAATCAACTTATGAAGCGTGCTGTGATTCTGGTTAACCTGGGTTCTCCTTCTGCGCCAGAGCCTGGGGCAATCAGGAAATTCCTGAGCCAGTTTTTGTCAGATCCACGGGTGGTTGAAATCCCGCGATTACTTTGGCTGCCTTTGTTGAAGGGCATTATTCTGCCTCTTCGGTGTAGGCGTGTTGCGTCGCTATACAAAGAAATCTGGACTGAAGGTGGGTCACCGCTGACAGTGATGACTTATCGTCAGGCAGCGTTATTAGAAGAGATGCTGCACCAAACTGGCGCGCAAGATGTAGTTGTTCGAGTGGCTATGACATACGGAGAGCCAGTTATTGCAGGTGTCATTGCAGAGCTCAGAACCCAGGGAGTAGAAAAATTCCTTCTGCTACCACTGTATCCACAGTATTCAGGCACAACAACTGGCGCCATTTATGATCAGGTATCCCATCTGGTGGAAGAGAGCCGGTACGTTCCTGATGTTCAAGTGGTAAGACAGTACTGCTATCGCGAGGATTATATTTCGGCGCTGGCTAACTCGATCAGGGAGCATCGGGCTCATTATGGCTCTGCAGACGTGCTTTTATTTTCATTTCATGGGATACCGAAGGCATGCATTGATAAAGGAGATCCCTACTATGAGCACTGTTCATATACTGCAAATGCAGTTGCGGAAGCGCTTGGCCTTTCAAAATCCGAGTGGCATTTGTGTTTCCAATCGCGTTTTGGGCGTGCTGAATGGCTGCAACCCTACACAGATGAGGTGCTGGTGTCGCTTCCTGCAACCGGGATTGGTCGCGTGGATATCATTTGTCCAGCCTTCGCATCCGATTGTCTGGAGACGCTGGAAGAAATTGAAGTAGGCAGCCGAGAATGCTTCATCGGAGCTGGAGGCAAATATTTTTCTCGTATTCCATGTCTGAATGACAGGCCAGATCATATAAAAATGATGCAATCGATCATTGCTCAATATGGCTTCTAAGCGCTGATTATCAAAAAAATGATCGCTTGCTATTTGAATTTGGTAAATAAATAGCAAAAATAATCAAAAAAACGATCATTTAAGCCAATATTTTACGTTTAATGGATGCAAAAGTTGAAAAATTAAAATAATATCTAGTCAGGCCCGTATGGGTGTAGTTACGAGCTTGTTGTATCTAACTATTAACTTTCTCACCATTGAGGATATGAAACATGGCAAAAGCTAAGAAAAAAGCCCCGGCCAAACGTGTAGCCCGTAAGGCTACTAAAAAAGCCCCAGCTCCTAAGGCAGTGTCAGTGAAGTCACAGGTTGCCGCTCTGGCAGCTAAACTCGCTGCCAAGGCTGAGAGTGATCTGGACAAGGCGCGTGCCAAGTTCGTCAGTAACTGGACGAAGAAGCGCGCTGCTGCTAACAAGAAGCGTCTCGCTGCTGCTGCCAAAAAAGCTGCTGCCAAAGCTAAGGTTGCTGCTAAGAAAGCAGCTATCAAAGCCAGGGTAGCTGCTAGAAAGGCTGCTGCAAGAGCTAAGATCGCTGAAAGAAAAGCAGCTGCACGAGCTAAGGTTGCCGCTAGAAAAGCAGCAGCTAAAGCCGCACGTCAACAGAAGAAAGCTGCTAAAGCAGCTGCCAAGTCTGCCAAGAAGCCTGCCGCTAAAAAAGCAGCAAAAGCTCCTAAAGCAGCCAAAAAAGCAGCTAAAAAAGCACCTAAAAAGGCTGCTAAGAAAGCAGTCAAGAAAGTAGCTAAGAAAAAAGCAGCACCTAAGAAAGGCCGTGCTCGCTCAGCTAAAAAGAAGTAAAACAGTACTAGCTGTACAAAACCCCCGGCATGTCCGGGGGTTTTGCTTTCTGGGTTATTACAGATGCCAAAGCCTATAAACATACTTGCGATTGATACTGCCGGTACGCATTGTTCGGTAATGTTGAAGGCTGGTGATCAGGCGTTTTTCCGCTCTGAAAACACCTCCCAGCGTCATTCGCGGCATATTCTCGGGATGATCGACGAATTAATGGGCGAGTCCCGGATTCATCCGGATGACTTGCAACTGCTGGCATGGAATGCAGGCCCTGGTTCCTTTACCGGTTTGAGAATCGGCGCTAGCGTAATCCAGGCACTGTCCTATAGTTTCAATTTACCTGTGCTCTCGTTGTCGGCAATGGAAGTGCTGGCGCATATGGCTTGGCGTAGTGCTTGCCCGAGCCTTGCTGAACCGACAACCATTGCAGTGGCCGTGAGTGCTCAATTGAATGATATCTATTGGGCCAGTTTTCTCAGTTGCCCAACTGGCCTGGAAAGGATCGAGCCGGATCAGTTACTACAAAAAGATATTCTGGAGAGCAAAATAAAGGCTCTGGGAGAATCGTGTCTTCTGCTTGGTAATGCTTGGGAGATAACCAGACAGGACGAAATGGCACAAACTCAGGCGGTTGTCTCTGCAGAAGATGTCGTCGCATTGGCGGTGACAAAAAACCAGCAAAACTGGTTGGATAAGCCTGCTACTTGCTTGCCTAATTATGTGCATAACACAATCAATTGGCAAAAACGCCCGATCTATCCCCGCCTTTGATGGCAGGATTCATCTAAAAAAGATCATCTGCGACGTTGCCAGATCCATCACTGGTAGCGCTTGATGAGCCATCAAGCGCTGTATCAGGCTCAAGGCCATCAGCAGCCGTGTTACTACGAAAGATTTCGAATATAGCATCGGATCTATCTGCTGAAGCAGGTTGACCAGTGTCTGGATCGATTCTGACAGTTGCCAATCCCGCAGGCATTGTTCGTTCCACTATCGGTAAGTCACGCAGTGCTTCACGCATGAAAGCCATCCAGATGGGTAAGGCCGCTGTGCCGCCATACTCCCGTTTGCCTAGAAGCGTATTGTCGTCAAACCCTAACCAGGCAGCTGTCGTGATGTTTGGGTTGTATCCAACAAACCACGCGTCTGTGGGGCCATTGGTTGTTCCTGTCTTGCCGGCAATATCGGGTCTGTTCAGCGCCGTAGCGGCATGTCCGGTGCCCCTTTTTATAACATCTTTAAGCATGTCATCGATGATGTAGGCATTCTGTTCATCAATCACACGCGGAGCAGGCTTGACTGCTGTTTCTGAAACAACCTGTTCGCAATTGGCGCATACCGTAATGGCTTCTTGTTGGTAGACAATATTGCCATTGGAGTCTTCAATGCGTTGTACAAGGAAAGGTTCTACCCTGTACCCGCCATTTGATAATGCAGTGTAAGCCCCTGCCATCGTCAGTGGTGTAAATGCGTGTGAGCCCAGAGCGAGTGATAGGTTGGGTTGCATATTGCTTGTATCAAAACCAAAGCGGGCAAGACTTTTTATCAGGTTTTTTACACCAACATGTTGCAATAGGCGAATCGATACCATGTTCAGGGATTCGTAAAGCGCCCTGCGCATACGAGTGGGACCGCGATATTTGNNCGCGATATTTGTCGCCGTGGTTCTCAGGGCGCCAGGCTTCAGCCATCCCCGCTTCCTGAAAAACAATTGGCGCATCGTTGATCAACGTAGCGGGGGTATAACCTTCCTCAAGTGCCTTGAGATAAATAAACGGCTTGAAGCTCGAGCCTGGTTGACGAAGGGCTTGAGCCGCCCTATTGAATTTGCTGTAAGCAAAGTCACTTCCCCCTGCTAGTGCAATGATTGCTCCTGTCTGGCTGTCAATGGATGCTAGTGCAGCTTGAATACGTGGAATCTGGTCAATTTCCCAGATAGCAGTCTCCTTCTTACGCGTCCTGATTAGGTCGCCAGCTTGAAATACTTGTGAAAAGCTTTTGGGTGGATTTCCAAGATAATCTTCAGTTTTATAGGGTTGTAGCCGTTTAGATAAATCCTGGCTCCAGTTAATTCTTGTTTTATCCCCGTTTCGCAATACCAGACTGATACTCTCTTTATTAACTTCCGTGATTATTGCCGGTTCAAGGTCTCCGATCTTGTTAATGCTTTTCACAACCAAGGCCCAGTAGTCAGGGATGACGGGGCCATCAGGTAATGGAAAGTGTTTTTCAGGGCCGCGGTAGCCATGGCGGCGGTCATAATCCAGCACACCTTCCCACACTGCTTTTTGTGCCTGAAGTTGTAGGCCTGAATTTATACTGGTGTACACGCTGTAACCGTCGTTGTAGGCGTTTCCCCCCAATTTTTCCAACGCAAATTGCCGTGCCATTTCCGCTACATAAGGCGCGTCAACATCAGTTTGCAGCCCATGAAAGCTCGCACTCTCAGGTTCTTTAATGGCTGCATCATGTTCGTTCTGGTCTATAAACCCCAGCTTCAGCATCCTGTCCAGAATCCAGTTGCGCCTGATCAGGGCGCGGGGGGGATTAACCAGTGGGTTGTATTTAGATGGGGCCTTTGGGAGTCCTGCCAGCATTGCCCACTGTGCCAGGGAGAGTTGATCCAGATTCTTGCCGTAGTAGACATAAGAGGCAGACTGCACGCCATAGGCTCTATGACCAAGGTATATCTTGTTGGCATAGAGTTCAAAAATCTGCTCTTTGCTCAACGATCTTTCCAATTGGATAGAAAGTAAAATTTCGTTGAATTTCCTTATAAATGACTTCTCGGTGCTCAAAAAGAAGTTTCTTGCCAGCTGCATCGTTATTGTGCTGCCGCCCGACTGTATACGGCCAGTTTTGGCCAGCTCGGAGGCGGCCCTTAATAAGCCATTAGCATCCACCCCGCCATGCGAGAAGAATCTGTCGTCCTCTGCTGCCAGAACTGCTTTTATAAAAGGGGTAGGTAGGGCTTCATAAGCCATTGGTTGGCGACGTGTTTCGCCAAACTCCCCGATTAGTCGTCTATCTGCGCTTAAAATGCGGAGTGGTGTCTGGAGCTTTAGGTCAAGAACACTGTCTATCTTGGGCAGCTGGGGTCCGGAATAAAGGCTGAAGCCGCTAATAATGCACAATAACGAGCATATAGATAGAAAGAATCCAAGAGAAACAAAACGCAGCAGCCAGAGGGTAAATTTCATTTAATTATCTTTAAAATCAATGGGTTGTGCGTTTTTTTGGTGGGTAATACCTATCAGTAGGCATTATAAATGCTATTTTGTGAATTAGGTATCGGTTTGGACGCTTGCAGACATTAGTTAAAGTAATATAACATCACTCCGTCGTAAGTATCGGATGCAGATAGGAAAATGGCCATTTCAGGACTGTTCCAGAAAAAACAACAAGCAGTGCTTGGCTTAGACATCAGCTCTACTTCAGTAAAGCTGCTGGAGTTGAGCCGTACCGCAGCCGGGTTCAGAGTCGAAAGCTACGGGGTGCGTCCACTACCACCCAGTGCGGTCGTGGAGAAAAATATAGCTGAACAGGAGGCGGTTGCTGAGGCAATCAGGCGTGTTGTCCAGCAATCTAAAACGAAGCTGAAACATTCAGCTGTTGCTGTAGCGGGTTCTGCAGTAATAACCAAGATTATCGAGATGCCTGCTGGCCTTGACGATGATGCGATGGATAACCAGATTCGCATGGAAGCAGATCAGTACATTCCATACCCGATTGATGAAGTGGCGCTGGATTTTGAAGTGCTAGGTCCATCACCAGGACAAACTGATCGTGTTGAAGTGCTTCTGGCTGCGTGCCGCAGTGAAAATGTAGATACGCGAAAAGAGGTACTTGAGGATGCAGAGCTGGTGGCAGCGGTTGTTGATGTTGAAGCCTATGCAATGGAAAGGGCTTTTTCTCTCATTCTTCCTCAGTTAGGAGGGGGCGAAGATTCAACTGTGGCTATTGTAGATGTGGGCGCAACAATGACCACATTGAATGTATTACACGGCGGGAAAATTATTTATACCCGCGAGCAGTTATTTGGCGGGAAACAGCTTACAGAAGAAATTCAGCGGCGTTACGGCTTGTNNGTTGTTCAGCAGATAACCAGATCATTACAGTTTTTCTTTTCATCCAGTGAGTTTAACGAGGTTGATTACATCGTGCTTGCGGGCGGTGTTGCGTCGATGGATGGTTTGAGTGATCTGGTGCAAGAAAAATTAGGAACGCCTACAACTGTTGCCAATCCCTTTGCCAACATGTCAGTCGCTTCACGAATAAATGCGGTTGATCTGAGTAATGATGCCCCGGCCTTAATGATCGCAACCGGCTTGGCATTAAGGAGTTTTGACTAATGGCAACTAAGATTAATCTTCTGCCTTGGCGGGCAGAGCTGCGTGAACAAAGAAAAAAGGATTTTCTGACAATTCTTGCGGGTTGCGCCTTGGTGGGTGCTTTGGTTTTTGCAATCTGGTATTTAGCCATACAGTCGCTAATTGATTATCAGAAGATGCGGAATCAAAAATTGCAAAGTGAGATTTCGCTGCTTGATAAAAAAGTTGACGAAATCAATGCATTGAAAAAGCAGCGAATGGAAATGATTGACCGAATGAAAGTCATTCAGAGTTTGCAGGGTACACGTCCTTTAATAGTGCATATCTTTGATGAAATTGTTCGAACCCAGCCTGACGGTGTTTTCTTTAGCAAAATTGAAAGAAAAGATAATAGGATCTTTGTCACAGGCACAGCGGAATCCAACAACCGCGTGTCTACTTTAATGAGAGATCTTGGGAAATCGGAATGGTTTGAGAATCCGCTTTTGACAAAGGTTCAGGCGAACCCTACGCTCGGTGAGCAAGGTACTGATTTTAATTTGACCGTGGATGTGTCATTGCCCCAGGTCAGTGATGAGGGTGGAAAATAATGTCACTCCAGGAAAAATTTGAAAAGCTGCAGAATGATTTTACCAATCTTGATCCTGAGAATATTGGGGCTTGGCCGCTGCCGGTAAAGGTTGCATGTTGGCTTTTGGCTATGGCCGCTGTTGTTGTATTGTCCTACCAGTTTGTTCTTAAAGATCAGCAGGCAAAATTGGCAACGGAAGCGCAAAAAGAAGTTAGTTTGCGATCTGAATTTGAGCAAAAAGTTCAGGATGCCGCCAACCTCGATGCATATCGAGCCCAAATGAAAGAGATGGGGGATTCATTTAGTGCGCTGATTTTGCAGCTGCCTAAAGATACTGAGGTTCCTGGTCTTCTTGATGATATTTCAAATAACGGTCAGCAGAGTGGATTGAACTTTGAGGCCATTGATTTGCAGCAGGAGAAGAAAGCAGATTTCTATGTTGAATTGCCCATCAGCATTAAAGTAAAGGGCGGGTATCACGATTTCGGTGCGTTTGTGAGTGGTGTTGCTGGGTTGCCGCGAATTGTCACTCTGCATGATTTTGTGATTATTCCAGCAGCCGATGATAATAAAAAGACTGCTCCATCTGGCGATAAAGAAAAGCCGGCAAAAGATGATCAGGCAAGAAATAGTGAAGAGCTTGCAATGGTCATTATGGCAAAAACTTATCGGTACAAGTCGGCTGAAGATACTGAAAAAGATGCTGCAAAAGAATCTGCAAAGGCAAATAGTAAAGACAAGAAGCAGCCTGATAAGAAAGCAGCTGATTCAAAAAAAGGTAAGGAAGGTGGCAAATGAAGGCTGACAGCAGGGCTATGAGATTCGGGGCTATAGGGGTTATTTTGCCGGTTGCGTTACTGATTGCAGGTTGCGGCAGGGATATGGCGGATCTTGATAGTTATATGCAGGATACAAGGCAGAAGCCTGCTCCACCTATTGAGCCGATACCTACATTTCCGCAGTTCGATTCGTTTTTGTACGGTGCTGCTGGTATGCGAAGCCCATTTGAAAAGCCGCAAGCCCTGATTGAAATAACAGTTGAGGGCGGCAATGTTGCCGGCGCAGCTATGGTTAAACCAGACGAATTGCGTCCAAAAGAGTATCTCGAACAATTTAATATCAGTGCAATTGTGATGGTGGGTACTGTTGTAAAAGATGGAGCTATGTGGGGATTGGTTGATGATGGCACAGCCAATATTCATAGAGTGCAGGTAGGAAACTATATGGGCCGTAACCACGGAAAGATTTTCTATATAGACAATAGCCGCATTGATTTGAAAGAAATAGTGCCCAATGGGCCGGATGGTTGGCTGGAGCGTCCTAAGACGTTGCCGCTACAAGAGTCAGCAGAGCAATAAACCAGGGCGGCGGACAAAATTATGGCACATCAGTCAAATATAACTGGAAAGGAAAGGGGTGGTCTTGTGAAAAGTGCGATTAAAACGCTGGTGGCTGCAATCTCGCTACTATTGCCAACGTGGGCTTTGGCGGCAGGATCAGCAACATTGAAAAATGTTTCCTTTTCCTCGTTGCCTGGAGATCGGTTTGAAGTTCGGATGGATTTCAATTCTCGCCCTCCTGAGCCAAAGGGCTACACAATTGACAAGCCTGCTCGCTTGGTTATGGATTTTGAGGGTGTCGATAGTGAGCTCACAGAGAAAAAATTTCCCCTGTCTTTTGGAAGTGCAAAGAGTGCAAATGTGCTGTCTGACGGTGGGCGCACAAGACTGATTCTTAACATGGTAGAACTGGAGAGTTATAAGTCTCGTATTGAGGCGAACAGTTTCATCATGACGGTTGGCAGTAGCGAGATGCAAGATGTCAATAAAAAAGGCACCAGTTTCGCTGACAAGATCGCATCGGATGTTTCCGGTTATGGCAACAGTATAAAAGACGTTGATTTTCGACGCGGAGAAAATGGTGAGGGTAAAATCATTATCTCAATCACTGATCCAAATACTAATGTGAATGTAGAAGATGCGGGTGATCAAATTACTGTCAACTTTGCAGATACGCAGTTGCCCATCGCATTAAGGCGCAAGCTTGATGTGGTTGATTTTGCAACTCCGGTGCAGTTTGTAGGCTCTGATTATGACGGTGGCAATTCAGTTATTACAATCAAGTCAACTGGCGAATACGACTATATGGCGTATCAGACTGATACAGAATATGTTGTCAGTGTTAAAAGGTTGACAGCAAAAGAGCAAGAAGAGCGGGTGCAGAAATTCAGTTATGTAGGTCAGAAACTGTCACTAAACTTCCAGGATATCCCTGTTCGCTCGGTTCTCCAGTTGATTGCTGACTTCACTGATTTAAACCTAGTTGCAAGTGACACGGTCGAGGGGAAAATTACCTTGAGGCTCGACAATGTTCCATGGGATCAGGCTTTGGATCTGGTATTAAAAACTAAAGGATTAGATAAGCGCCAGATTGGAAATGTATTGATGGTTGCGCCTGCTGCAGAAATAGCGGCTCGCGAACGAGAAGAAGTGGAAACTGCAAAACAGTTGGAAGAGTTGGCTCCATTAAGAACAGAGTTTGTACAGATTCTCTATGCTGATGCTGGTGATATTTTCCAACTGTTTAAAAAGGCTAAAGCCTCGGGTGATTCAACAAAAAGCATGTTGTCAGATAGAGGTTCTGCAACAGTAGATGGTAGAACAAACTCTATTTTTCTTACTGAAACAGAAGAAAGAATTCAACAGTTCCGCGAGTTTGTGAAGCGAGTTGATATTCCTGTTCGTCAAGTTTCAATTGAAGCCAGAATTGTCAAAGCAACATCCGGATTTCGAGAAGACCTTGGTGTAATGTGGGGTCTTGATGCAAATGCAGGGGATCTGTTTGCCAATGGTTCTATCAATAATGTGTTGAGTGATAACAACAGGATTTTCCGTAGTGGCGGCCCCGATATAGGCGGTACGCTTATCGATCCGGATGATCTTGATCTTATCAGTACGCCAACAGGTGCTGACTCTATGGTGATGGATCTTAGAGCCAAGCCTGAAGCAGGAGATCCAGGTTCTTTTGCTATCGGTTTGCTAGGCTCTGATGGTTGGCTATCAGTTGAGTTGTCAGCAATGGAAAAAACCGGTAAAGGCGAGGTTGTGTCGCAGCCTAAAGTTATTACTGGCGACAAACAAAAAGCTATCATCAAAAGCGGTGAAGAAATTGGCTATCAGGAAGCTGCAAATAGTGGCGCTACTACCACTTCATTTAAAGAGGCGGTGTTGAAGCTTGAAGTAACTCCGCAAATCACACCTGATGATCGTATTATTATGGATTTGGTAGTTACAAAAGATAGAATTGAACGATTTGTGGCAGGTATCCCTGTTATTAGTACTACGGAGCTAACTACTCGAGTGCTTGTTGCTAATGGTGAAACTGTTGTTTTGGGTGGTATCTTTGAAAATGATACTCTCGATGAAGTCAGTAAAATTCCTTTCCTTGGTGATCTGCCGATGGTTGGAAGGTTTTTCCGCTCAACAACCAGAAAAGATAGCAAGACTGAGTTGCTGATTTTTGTAACACCACGTCTTCTGAAGGATCCGCTTGCTGATAAGCACTGATGCAGGATGGGATTAGCCGCAAGCCGAATGTCTATCTTGTTGGCCCTATGGGGGTTGGCAAGACGACAGTCGGCAAGTTGCTTTCTGATGAGCTGGATCTGGAATTTGTTGATATAGATAGAGAGGTTGAATTTCGGGCTGGTGCTGACATCCCATGGATTTTTGATGTTGAGGGAGAAGAAGGCTTTCGGATTCGTGAGTCACGAGCATTGGAAGAAATTGCGGCCAGACGTGGTCAATTGATTGCCACAGGTGGCGGCGTTGTCCTTAGCCAGTCTAATCGCGAAATCATAAAAAAAGAGTTCTGTGTTTATTTAAAGGCTGATCTTTCGCAGCTTGTGGCCAGGATTGGCAAAGACAAAAAAAGGCCCTTGCTGCAGAAGGGTGACCCCTGCGATATCTTAATGAGAATGCTGGAGTTGCGTGATCCGCTCTACAGAGAAGTGGCAACATGTATTGTGCAAACTGATTCAAGGCCGATGCGCCAAGTAGTCCGTGAAATTGTAAGGCTATTTAGGTTGCACAATAGTAGATGAAAAATAAATTCCTGATATCGCACTATGAATGACTTGAGAGAAGTGCTCTGCCATGCAGGTTTTGTCTGTTGAGCTAGATGATAGAAGTTATCCGATTTATATCGGAAACAGTCTTTTAGACCAGCCTCTGTTAGTAAAAAAACATGTAAAAGCCAGTCAAGTTTTGATTGTGACCAATCAAACAATTGCGCCTTTGTACCTAGAACAAACACAGCGGATGTTTTCTGATTTTAATTGTGCGTCAGTTATCCTGCAGGACGGTGAGTGCTATAAGTCGCTTGAAACGTTGCAGCTCATATTTGATAAATTACTGCAAGAAAAACACAGCAGAACAACTACATTGGTTGCTCTGGGTGGAGGTGTAATTGGCGATATGACTGGCTTCGCGGCTGCCTGCTACCAGCGTGGGGTGGCATTTATACAGATTCCTACAACTCTTCTGGCGCAAGTTGATTCTTCAGTAGGTGGAAAAACCGGCGTTAATCATCCTTTAGGAAAAAACATGATTGGCGCATTCCATCAGCCATCATGTGTAATTATCGATATTGATACGCTGCATACGTTGCCTGATCGTGAATATCGTTCTGGTCTTGCTGAGATCATTAAATATGGCTTGATAAATGANNGCGGTTTTGAATTTCGGGCACACCTTTGGGCATGCAATTGAATCCTGGCAGTCTTATAGGGGTTTTTTGCATGGAGAGGCCGTTGCTGTGGGGTCAGTTATTGCATCTGAACTGTCTTTTCAGCTGGGGTTTTTGTCGAACGAGGAAAATCAAAAAATTCGTGATATTTTTCTGCGTGCCAACTTGCCCGTTTGTGCGCCAGATAATATGGAATCGTCGACATTTATTGATTTTATGCAGCGTGACAAGAAGGTTGTCGATGGGCGTTTGCGGTTGATTCTTCTGAAATCAATAGGTCGTGCTTTTATAAGTGAAGATGCATCTCTCGAACAAATTGTTGTGGCAATCGACAGGTGTCGCAACGCTTCCTGATTCAGCTTTGCCAGGGTTTCCAGATGAGCAATTTGCTTGATATATCAATACACGGCCCGCAGCGAGTGGCTATTGTTGAGCAATTGGTTCACATTTGTAGGTATAGCCCCGGATTGGTTCTGCTTGAGGGTGATGAAGGGAAAAGCCCAGTAAATTTTCTTCGGCATATGGCAGATTTGCTGAGGGATGAACTCGATTTTGCATTACTCGATATTGACCACTGTGATGTGCTGGGCATTTCAGCAGAACTAGTTTCTCAGTGGTATATATATCAGGCAGAAGATCATGCACAGACCGATGCGCAATCTGTGCATCACTATCTTGATCTGGGTTTGCAGAGTGGCCGTCTGGCTCTGATTGTTGTCGAAAGGGCATCACTACTTTCTGATGAGGCAATAAATTTTCTAGTTGGAATGATGGCGAGGCATAGTCGGCTCTCAATACTGTTTGCCGGGGTTGTTGATCCGCGTCCACTGCTTCGACGGGCTCATCAGGCTGAGGTTCCTGTGCAGCGGATAGATATTCCGGATCCCGTTAACGTTTCTGATGTTAAGGCGGTAGAGGAAAGTAAATCAAAAATTAGCAGCAATCTTTCCGCGTCCAATTTCGACCACACCTTTTCTGATGAAACTTATGAATTACCAGACGATGGATACGAGGATGATTTATTTGACCTTCCCCCGCATCTATCTGAGCAGAGAGGACGCCGTGAACCGCTTATTAGAGAGAAGTATTCAGCTGGTCAGCGGTCTACCCTTGATGCATCTGATTCTATTCTTGGCGTTAGCACCCGCCTGTCAGCTGCGCAGGTCTGGGGCGCTGCTACCATGGCGAAAATCAGGAAAAAGAAGCCTGGTGGCTTGTTGCTAATATTGAGCTGCCTCACGCTTCTGGTATTGCTGCTCTTGGTGGCCGCTAATCTGCAAGAGTTCCGCTCTGCGGATATTGTGGAAGATGATCGATCAAGAGTTTCAGCAGTGGTAACGGCCCCCTTGTCTCCCCAGGCCCCATTGCCCCAACCTTCGGTGGCGACTTCTACTGTTGTCGATACTAATACGCCTATTCCGGCTACCCCCCCAATTGCGCCCGCCGCAGTGCAGCACATTGCTGGCACTGCTGAGCCTCAGCCGGTTGTAGTGCCGGAAAATAATGAAGTGGCCAACACTGTACAGCCTATCCCTGACCAGACGGTTTTACAGCCAAAGCCAGACAAAATAAAGGTTGACCCAACAGTCAACGCTCCGCAACTCACGGAAAAACAATGGCGCGCCAAGCCAAACAATTACACCATCCAGATAGCTGCAGCTCACAGTGAGCCCAATATTACAAAGTTGGCAAAAAAGCTTTCTTCGAGTCATCCGTATTATGTGTACAGAACCAAAAGGGATGGAAAGCCCTGGTTTATCCTTATCTATGGCTCTTTTGCCGGCAAGCAGGCTGCCTCCCTGGTCCGCGACTCTCTACCGCCGGATATCAGGAAGGACTCTACGCCCTGGGTGCGTAAACAAGGCGAAGTGTTCGCCCAATAGGTTTGATTTGCCCATTATCTGGCTGTATATGTTACAGCCGTGGGAATAGGGTGACTGGGTGGTTTTTCTTCCCAAGTCCCTGATATTTTGGTTAAAATGTCCGGCTTACCTCGATACCCATCGAACTAAACCCATCAAAGTAGTGGAGAAAGACTATGCCCGTGCATGGTTTGTATAGCCCGTCGAACGAACACGACGCATGCGGAATTGGTTTTGTTGCCCATATTAAGGGCCAGAAGACACATTCCATCGTCCAGCAAGGCTTGCAGATCCTGGAGAATCTCGAGCACCGTGGTGCAGTTGGCGCTGACGAGTTGATGGGGGATGGTGCCGGGATTCTTATCCAGATTCCTGACCAGTACTACCGGGAAGAGATGGCCAAACAGGGTGTCATTCTGCCGCCTGCTGGCGAATACGGTGTTGGCATGGTTTTTCTGCCAAAAGAAAACGCTTCGCGTATAGCATGCGAGCAGGAGATAGAGCGCGCTGTCCGCAATGAAGGCCAGATAATCCTGGGTTGGCGCGATGTGCCTGTTGATTTATCAATGCCCATGTCTCCCACAGTACGGGAAAAAGAGCCTGTTATTCGCCAGATTTTTATTGGCCACAGTCAGGATGTTTTAGTAACTGATGCTCTGGAGCGCAAACTGTATGTCATACGTAAATCATCGGGACACGCTATTCAGGCGCTGAATCTGATTCACGGCAAGGAGTTTTTTGTCCCATCAATGTCAGCAAGAACGGTGGTTTACAAAGGTTTGTTGTTGGCAAATCAGGTGGGTGTCTATTACAAGGATCTACAGGACTCACGCTGTATTTCGGCCCTGGCTCTGGTTCACCAGCGATTCTCTACAAATACATTTCCGGAATGGCCGCTGGCCCATCCATACCGCATGATTGCCCATAATGGCGAAATCAATACAGTAAAAGGCAATTTTAACTGGATGCGCGCCCGTGAAGGCGTNNCTTGAATTGCTTGTTATGGCAGGTTATCCAATTGCGCAAGCCATGATGATGATGGTGCCAGAAGCTTGGGAAAACCATACGCTCATGGATGAAAGCCGCCGTGCATTTTATGAATACCATGCAGCAATGATGGAGCCATGGGATGGCCCTGCTGCACTCGCCTTTACTGATGGTCGTTATATTGGGGGTACACTTGACCGTAATGGTTTACGCCCAGCACGTTTTATCGTCACAGATGATGATCTTGTTGTCATGGCGTCTGAATCCGGTGTTTTGCCCATTCCTGATTCAAAAATTACCCAGAAATGGCGTCTGCAGCCAGGAAAAATGTTTTTGATTGACCTGGAAGCTGGCCGCATTATTGATGACAAGGAATTGAAGGATACCTATGCGAATGCCAAGCCGTATAAGGCCTGGATCAATTCTGTTCGCGTCAAGCTGGAAGAATTAAAAGCCCTTGATGTAAAAGCAGAGTCGCATGGTGCTTCGCTGCTGGATCTCCAGCAAGCGTTTGGCTATACGCAGGAAGACATCAAAACCATTTTGTCAGCAATGGCAATCAACGGGGAAGAAGCTACCGGTTCGATGGGCAATGACTCGCCTCTGGCAGTTATGTCAAATAAACTGAAGCCCCTCTACAGTTACTTCAAGCAGTTATTTGCCCAAGTGACGAATCCGCCTATCGATCCTATTCGAGAAGCAATGGTCATGTCATTGGTATCTTTTATTGGCCCTAAGCCTAACCTTCTGGATACCAATAATATTAATCCGCCGTTGCGGCTTGAAGTGGCGCAACCTGTGCTTGATTACGCCGACATGGCTAGATTGCGTAATATTGATGAGTTGACCGGTGGTAATTTCAAATCTTTCGAGCTGAATATCTGTTATCCGGTTGCTTGGGGTAAAGAAGGTATTGAAGCGCGCTTGGCTTCATTGTGTGCTAAAGCAGTTGATGCGGTGGAAGATGGCCGCAATATTTTGATTATCTCCGATCGAAAAATTGACGCTGAACATGTTGCGATTCCTGCGTTGCTAGCTACATCAGCTATTCACCTGCATCTGGTTCGCAAAGGATTGCGTACATCTACCGGTTTGGTGGTTGAAACGGGTTCTGCAAAAGAAGTTCATCATTTCGCATTGCTGGGTGGCTATGGCGCTGAGGCGGTGCACCCGTATCTCGCCATGGATACATTGGTAGATATGACAAAAAACTTGCCTGGTAATCTTTCGGGCGAAAAAGTGGTTTACAACTTCAAGAAAGCCATCAACAAAGGATTGATGAAAGTTATGTCCAAAATGGGCATATCGACTTATATGTCGTACTGTGGGGCACAGATTTTTGAGGCAATTGGACTTAACCGCACGCTGGTGGATAAATATTTTACGGGCACGCCTTCTAATGTAGAAGGTATCGGTCTGTTTGATGTAGCAGAAGAAGCCATAAGATTACACGAGCAAGCTTTCGGAACTGATCCTGTACTAAAAAGCATGCTGGATGCTGGCGGTGAATATGCTTATCGGGTGCGTGGCGAAGAGCATATGTGGACACCTGATGCGATTGCCAAGTTGCAGCATGCTACAAAATCCAACAGTTACAATACATATCAGGAATATGCCCAGATTATAAACGACCAGAGTAAGCGCCATATGACGCTTCGTGGATTGTTTGAATTCAAAGTCGATGCATCAAAGTCTGTTTCCCTGGATGAAGTCGAACCAGCAAAAGAAATTGTGAAGCGATTCGCTACTGGTGCCATGTCTTTAGGTTCGATAAGCAGTGAGGCGCACGCGACCCTTGCTGTAGCGATGAACCGTATCGGTGGGAAATCCAATACTGGTGAGGGCGGTGAAGATCCTAAACGGTATCGTCAGGAGCAGGCAGGCGTTTCTATCAAGGATGGCGATACCATTGCTTCTATTATTGGCAGTGATCGCATTGTCGCTGATATACCGCTGCAGGCAGGCGATTCACTGCGTTCAAGGATTAAACAGGTTGCTGCCGGACGGTTCGGTGTCACAGCTGAATATCTGAACTCTGCGGATCAAATCCAGATCAAGATGGCACAGGGTGCAAAACCTGGTGAAGGCGGTCAGTTGCCTGGCGCGAAAGTGTCTGAATACATAGCGCAGTTGCGTTTTTCTGTTCCTGGTGTTGGGCTTATTTCTCCACCACCGCACCATGACATTTATTCAATCGAAGATCTCGCGCAGCTGATCCATGATCTGAAAAATGCAAATTCCAAGGCCTCCATATCGGTGAAGCTGGTTGCTGAGGTCGGTGTAGGCACAATTGCTGCCGGTGTTGCAAAAGCCAAATCAGATCACGTTGTTATTGCAGGCCATGATGGAGGCACAGGTGCATCGCCGTTGTCTTCGGTCAAACATGCTGGTGCACCTTGGGAGCTCGGCCTTGCTGAAACACAGCAGACGTTAGTGTTGAATGGTTTGCGCAGCCGGATTCGTGTGCAGGCAGATGGTCAGATGAAAACTGGCCGTGATGTTGTTATTGCCGCAATGCTTGGTGCAGATGAGGTGGGTTTTGCAACAGCGCCATTGGTGGTAGAGGGCTGCATCATGTTGCGTAAGTGCCATCTAAACACTTGCTCCGTTGGCGTGGCGACACAGGATCCTGTATTGCGTGCAAAATTTGCTGGCAAGCCAGAGTATGTGGTTAATTACTTTTTCTTTGTTGCAGAAGAAGTCAGGCAAATCATGGCGCAGTTGGGCATCCGGACATTCAATGAACTAATTGGGCGTACAGATTTACTCGATAAATCAACGGCTGTTTCACATTGGAAAGCAAAAGGTCTGGACTTCAGTAGAATCCTGCATCAGCCGGATATGCCTGTTTCTGTTGCGCGTTACCATACTGAAGACCAGGATCATGGTCTTGATAAGGCCTTAGATAATACATTGATTGCAAAATCAAAAAATGCGCTTGAAAAGAGTGAGAAAGTTTCCTTTGTTTCACCCGTCAAGAATTTGAACCGTACTGTGGGCACAATGCTGTCAAGTGAAGTTGCAAAACGTTACGGGCATGAAGGGCTTCCAGACGATACGATTCACATTGAGTTGAATGGTACGGCTGGTCAATCAGCTGCGGCTTTTCTTGCTCATGGGATTACATTGGATCTGGTTGGTGAAGGTAACGATTATGTCGGTAAGGGATTATCTGGCGGTCGTGTAATTGTTCGGCCAAGTAAAGAGTTTCGTGGTGCCGCAGCAGAGAATATGATCGTGGGAAATACCGTACTTTACGGTGCAATTTCTGGCGAAGCATTTTTGAGTGGTGTTGCGGGTGAGCGATTTGCAGTGAGGAACTCAGGTGCCGCTGCAGTTATTGAAGGGGTAGGTGATCACGGTTGTGAGTATATGACCGGCGGTACTGTTGTTGTGCTTGGCGATACGGGCAGAAATTTTGCAGCAGGTATGTCTGGTGGGATTGCGTATGTCTACGATCCGCATGGTACTTTTTCAGGTAAATGCAATATGGAAATGGTTGAATTGGAGCCGGTGCTAGATGCGGAAGAACAGAAAAAATCTATCACTCCGGCTATTTGGCACAGCGAACAGCGTGGTGGTAAAAGTGCAACAGATGAAGAGATCCTTAAAGGCTTGATCGAGCGACACTTGCAATACACTCGCAGTGAGCGCGCCAAACAGTTACTGGGCGACTGGGAGAATAGCCGTCGTAAATTTGTGAAGGTCTTCCCTGGCGAGTACAAGCGCGCTTTGGGTGAAATTAATACTGCGCCTGCCAAGGCGGAGGTTTGTCATGGGTAAAGTTACTGGTTTCATGGAGTTTGAGCGTCAGAAAGATGCTTATCTTGATGTTGGTTCACGCATCAAGAATTACAAAGAATTTGTTATCCCAACAACAGATGAAAAAGCTACCATTCAGGCAGCGCGCTGTATGGATTGCGGCACACCTTTTTGCACAACGGGCTGTCCTATCAATAACATTATTCCCGACTGGAATGATCTGGTGTACAAGGGTAATTACAAACAGGCCCTGGATACATTGCATTCGACCAACAATTTCCCTGAGTTTACCGGTCGAATTTGCCCGGCGCCATGTGAAGCCGCTTGCACTTTGAATGTAAACCGTGAAGCAGTGGGTATTAAATCCATTGAGCTATTCACTGTTACAAAAGGCTGGGAGAACGGCTGGATTGTTCCCCAACCTGCTGCTGTAAAAACAGGAAAAAAAGTAGCAGTGGTGGGCTCTGGCCCGGCGGGCTTGGCTGCAGCTCAGCAGTTAGCGAGGGTCGGGCATGAAGTTACTGTGTTTGAAAAAAATGATCGCGTTGGTGGATTGATGCGTTATGGAATCCCTGGCTTCAAGATGGAGAAATCTGTTATTGATCGTCGGTTGGAACAAATGCAGGCAGAGGGTGTGACTTTTCGCACGGGTGTCTTGATAGGAAAAGATTTCCCCGCTAGCGTAAACAACTGGTCACAAGAGACTATTTCTCCTGATCAGCTGCAGAAAGATTTTGATGCGATCATCATGGCCGGCGGCGCAGAAATGCCGCGTGATTTGCCAGTGCCTGGCAGAGAGTTAAAGGGCGTTCACTTTGCAATGGATTTTCTGCCGCTGCAGAATAAAGTGGATGCAGGGGACAAATTGCCAGACCAGATACTGGCGGCCGGCAAACATGTTGTGGTCATTGGTGGTGGTGATACAGGTTCGGATTGTGTTGGCACTTCTAATCGTCATGGTGCTGTCAGTGTTACCCAGTTTGAAGTAATGCCTAAGCCACCAGAGCAGGAAAACAAGTCTCTTGTCTGGCCCTATTGGCCTTTGAAGTTACGTACGTCCAGCTCGCATGATGAAGGTTGTGAGCGTGACTGGTCTGTATCGACCAAGCGATTTGAAGGGAAAGACGGCAAAGTTCAAAAGCTGATTGCCTGTCGTGTTGAGTTCAGGGATGG
>DDBK01000036.1:0-196 GCA_002333095.1 Cellvibrionales bacterium UBA2034 | reverse complement strand
CGTGAAGGCCGTCAGTGTGCGCGCGCAGTTGATGAATTTCTGATGGGTTCATCCGTTTTGCCGCGTTAAAATAGTTTTTTTAGAGTAGACAAGAGGCCGCAATAGCGGCCTTTGGTTTTTTAGATCGGGTGGTTTATGACTGAATTGAAAAATGATCGTTTCTTGCGTGCGTTAATGCGTGAGCCTGTAGATATGA
>DDBK01000037.1:3183-19058 GCA_002333095.1 Cellvibrionales bacterium UBA2034 | reverse complement strand
CGCGGCCATGCAGCGGAAAAAATCCGGCGTGCCGGTAACAGAGCAAGTGTTCTGGCAACAGGCAACATCGTGGACGGCTGCCAAGTCGATTACGTATCCGTTTGCGCTGGACGATGTGAATAATCCACCGCGCTATGTGATCGAGAAACTCACCGCGGCCATGTCTACCGACAAGAGTACATACACAGGCGGTACAGACCCGAATTTCGTTACAAACATCACCGCGAATGTGGAAGTGCCGGACCCGCATATTTCCTACCCGGATTACCGGGTAACGGCGCGCGGCGAAGGCCCGACCGGTGATGCGATAGTGANNTGCAAGCCACATTCCGGCGCGTGCAGTAACGCAGGGTGTGATTCAGGACAGGAACAGCAGTTGTTTTACATAACGGTTATTTTACATACATGCAACAAATGAGAGGTGGTGTCATGGGCACATCAAACGTTACAAAAAGGATTGCGAAGCACATGAGGCAATATGCACTCGGTGCTGCGGTGGCGGCTGCATTGGCGCTGCCCACCACTGCTTTGGGTTGGGATTACGCGCAGGTGCCGCTGTTCTGGGATACCGGTGTGCATCCTAACGTGGCGTTGATGCTCGATGACTCGGGCAGTATGCAGGCCATCGTGACCAACGAATCATTCCAGCGGGCAGTGGAGGCAGGCACGCTGTCTAGCCAGAACTGGTACTGGTGTAACAACGACGACTACAACCCGGCCACGGGCAAGTGCGGCACCAAAGACAGCAGTGCCATTAACGGCTTTGCGGTGCTGGTCTGGGCGCCACCCACGGTGTCCAGCTCTAACTGGACAAACGGAAGGAAGTGGTTAACCGGCACAACGTCTCCGGGGTCGTGCAGCAGCAGTTCCAGTAATAACGGGTTTTTCAAATCCAGTGCCGGTACTACGACCTCAACGAGTTATGTCGCCAGCGGTCTTTGCGTCGCCAACAACACCTTCACCAACGGTGATGTGGTGCGCTATGTGTCGCCCTCATCGAGTGGCGCCACCACGCTCTCTACAGCAACCACCTATTACGTGGTCAACCGCAATACCCACGGCTTCCAGCTGGCCACCTCCTTCAACGGCGCCCCTATCACGTTCAACGTGACAGCTGGCTCAAGCGGCAGCTTCACGTTCAACGGTTTCAAACCTTCCAGCAGTTTGCCGAGCTACATCAGCGGCGAGACGGTGTCTTTGTGTAACACGACCAAGGCACCCGGTTCAGTGGGTTACAGCATCGGCGAAAGCGGCTCATCCACTGGCTGGCTCAATTCCAATGAACTGCCTACTGCCGATACAGTGGGCGTACTGGTCAGTAACAACACTACGGCCAACGGCGGTACCCGCGACTCCTGCGTACGCTGGAAACTCGCCAGCACGGCGCGGTCTACTAATGCGGCCACACCTGCCGGCCGCGACTACAACCGTTACTCCACCGGCACCCTGTATTACACGCCAGGCACATCAGGCACGGATCTTTACGGCCGCCACCTGCTGAATACCCTGATGCCTGCGTCGGGCAGCACAGTCCTCAATATGGACAACAGTGCTCTGTTCCCGAATACCGACACAGACATCCTGAACTTTGTGCCTGCGATCGATAANNACAGTGCCCTGTTTCCAAATACCGATACCGATCTCAATACGTTTGTACCGGCGATTGATAACAAGATCATCCCGAACGTCACCCGTATGGAAGCGGCACGCGAAGCCTCGCAGCAAGTGGTGATGGATAACTATACCCGGATGCAGATCGGCCTCTTCAGCTTTTCAAGCAGCGGTGGTGAGTTGAACCAGTCCATCGGTGATGGCAGCAACCCTGTGGCTGAAAAAACAGCGTTGATCTCCACCACAGAGGGTATGACAGCAGGCGATTTGCCAGCCAGTGCCATTGACGGTGCTATCGGCGTCCTGAACCCTGAAAACTCGACGCCGCTGGCCAAGACCCAGGCGCTCATCAACAGTTACTTCTCTGGCGGCTCCAGCCCCATCAAGTACCGTTGCCAGAAAAACTATGCGGTGGTCATGACGGACGGTGACCCGACCAGTGATACCGGTACGCTGGATGCGAATGCCCAGACGGGTTATGACACCGATTGCAAGACAAGCGGCACCGATACGGGCGGCAAGTCTTACAACACCACGGAATTCGGTGGTATCTGGGCCAAACAGAACATCGTCACTTTCACCGTGGGTTTTGGTCTGGAAAATGACCTGCTGAAACGCACGCCGCTGGTGAACTCGGTGAATGCCCTTAAATCAGACATTACCGGCAACAAAGTGAAGATTGTTGCGCACGGCCTGGTAACCAGCGACTACGTGCAAGTGGTATCGGGTGCGGCATCTGGCCTCACCAATGGCTCTTATTACTATGCCGCCAAAATTGATGGCGATACCTTCAAGCTGGCCACCACAAAAGCGAAGTCCAAGACGTGTGCGGCTGGCGTTACAGGGGATTGCCTCAGTGTGACGGGTGGTGCGGGCACCATGGTGATGAGTACCGGCCCCGGCAAGGCGTTGTTCTCTTTCACGCCAGAAGGCTTGTCTACTGCACTGGGTGACATTTTCAACAAGATCAACGCACTGGTGGCCTCAGCGTCTGCGGTATCCACCAACTCCAAACAGCTGGGTGCAGACACCCTGGTTTACCAGGCGCGTTTCAACACAGAAGACTGGAGTGGTGAAGTGGCAGCCTATGCGGTGAACCCGTCTACCGGCAAGGTCAACACTGCTGCAGCACCTGCGTGGACCACCAAGACCAAACTGGATACGGTGGCTGAGCGCGGCACCTTGCTCACCTGGAATGTGGATAGCAATGCGGGTGCGCCATTCGGCACTCTGGCGGATCTTGGTGCCACCCAGGCTGCCAAGCTGAATGGGGATATCAATGCCCTGAACTGGCTGAAAGGCAACGACATTGCCACGCCTGCAGGTTTCCGTTCGCACTCCATCAACGGCTTGATGGGTGACATCATCAATGCGGACCCTGTGTTTGTAGGTGCATTGAACTTCGGCTACCAGACCTTGCCAGCCTCGGATCTGGGCAGTTGTGCCATCAGTGGCCTGACCGCCACGGGCACAGGCTGTACCGGTGCAGAGATTTACGCAGCGTATCTGGCTAACCGTAAAGCGACTGCCACGCCCATGTTGTTTGCCGGTACCAACGGCGGTGCGATGCACGTGCTGAACTCTACCAGTGGTAGCGAGATCATGGCCTACTACCCTGCCGGTGTATTCGAGGGCTGGGATGACATCAACAACAACGGCGTGCAGGATGCGGGTGAAACAGAGAAGAAACTGTATAACCTCACTCAATCGACGTATGACCACCGCTTCTTCGTGGACGGCGCGGGCACCACCAGTGATGCGTTTATCGGCAGCAGCTGGAAAGCCTTCTTCGTCGGCGGCCTGGGTGCCGGTGGCCGCAGTGTGTACGCCATTGATGCATCGGACGCCAGCTTCGGTCCCAGCGATATCAAGTGGGAGTTCACTAACCCGAACCTGGGCTACAGCTACGGCAAGCCTACCATTGCCCGCTTCAGCAACAACAAGTGGTATGCCGTGTTCCCGAATGGCACAGACAGCAATGGTGACAAAGCCAGCGTGTTCGTAGTCAGCTTGACCAACGCCTCGGATTACCATGAGCTGACGGTGTCTAACGGTGACTCAGCCGCTAGCCCGAACGGCATGATGACGGTGGCGGTGTCGCAGGATAACGAGCGCACAGCGGAGTACATCTACGCCGGTGACATGAAAGGCAATATCTGGAAGTTCTATGTGGGCGGCGGTGGCTGGCCATCAGGTACCAAACTGTTCACAGCCAAGGATTCCGGTGGCCTCACACAATCCATCACGGGCGGTCTCCGTATCGGTAAGCACCCTGCCAGCCTGGGTAACCTGGTGTATTTCGGTACCGGTAAATACTTCGAGAATGTCGATAAGGACTACAAAGTATCGTCTGTGCCGCAAATCGATTCCTTCTACGCAATACTGGACGATGGCACCACTAACATGACGCGCGGCAGCTTGCAGGTGCAAACGTTCACCACTACGGGTGGATTGCGTACCGGCTCGACAAATGTGGTGGACTACACCACCAAACAGGGCTGGTATATCGACCTGACCGTCAACGGTGCCAAACAGGGCGAGCGGGTAATCAGTACGCCGGTGTTGTCGGGTAGTCGCCTGATCTTTGTGTCCATCGTGCCGTCTGGCGGTGACAAGTGTATTTCCAACGGTACCAGCTGGCTCAATGAGCTGGATGCACTGGATGGCAGTATGCTGGACGACAAGGTGCTGGATACCGACAACGATGGCGACATCGACGCCTCTGACACCAAGGTGACCTCGGTGCAGCTGGACGGTATGGCCAGTGAGCCTTCTATCCTCGATGGTGGTGATGGCAAGTCCGAGAAGAAGATCATGGGTAGCACCAGTGCGTCCAGCTCGATCATCACTGTGACCGAGAAGAAAGGGGCAACCGAATCGCTGGGTGGCTCAGGCCGGATGTCCTGGCAGCAGATACAATAAGCAGGTTGCGTAGCCGGGTGGCGGGTGTTCCCTGCCTCCCGGCTTGCGCACCACAACGTCGAGCTATTGCATACAAAGAATGGGAAACATTATGAAAAACACACAGGGTTTTACCATGATCGAACTGATGATTGTGGTCGCGATCATCGCCATCATCTCAGCGATTGCCTACCCGTCTTATCAGGAGAGTGTGCGAAAGGCCAACCGCGCCGATGCGATGGATACCATACTGGATACTGCGCAGCGTCTGGAGCGTTGTTTCACATCGTACGGTTCGTACAACCACGCCAGTTGTCCTGTACAGGCCGGCGATTCCATAAATTCCACGCATGATCACTATGAGGTGGCGGTTACGAGTACAGCCTCTACCTACTCCCTTACAGCAACACCGTTAACAGACCAGCAGCTAGCGGATGCCAAGTGCACCTCGTTTACCATTACCAACACAGGCCAGAAAACAGCAACAGGATCGGATTCCACACACTGCTGGTAAGCATTGCCGGTGTAAGCTGGCAAGAACCATTTACAGGGGGCAGCTCAAGGGCTGCCCTTCTGCATTTTCAGGGATGCCATCCCGGTTCTGGTCATTGCCAAAACGCAGGCGGCCATTGCGGGTAAATATCAGGTTGCGTGCGTCGCGGGGCGTGCCTTTCGGCGGACAGTACGTGATGCTGCCGGCTGTATTTTCCAGCATCCCGTTGGCCATAAAGCGCAAATACTGTTTGTTCAGTGCTGCGCGCATTTTCAGTTGGCTGCCAGTGGGTGGCTGGGCAATTTCTGCCAGCAGTTTTTCCTCGTTTTCCATTACCCGGTTGCCATTGGGGTCCTGGAATACCAGCGCGCCATTCGTCCAGTCATTGCCGCAGCTGCCTGCCCCGGCCTTTGCACAAAACACCACCGGTTGCCGCTGGTTAATCGCCGCACTGCGCGCTAACTGGTAGGCATTGGCCAGAGAGTTCACCACCGTTTCGCTTTGAACACGCCGTACCACATCAGCAAATGCGGGAAGCGCAAGGCTCAACAGGATGGCGAGTATGCACAGCGCGACCAGTAATTCGACCAGTGTGTAGCCGCGGGTTTTTTGTATCGATACGGTCATTCGGCAATCCTTTGCCATGTTTGTATTAGTGGATGCGATAATGCCCGCCAGATGCCTGGCGTGTTGTCAGCTTTTTCTGGAATGTATGTAAGACATGTCTGATTTTGTTGTCATCGGCGGCGGCGTAATGGGTTTGATGCTGTCGCGGCAATTGTTGCAAGCCGGTGCCAGCGTCACGCTGCTGGAAGCCGGGCAGTGCGGGCGTGAAGCATCATGGGCGGGTGGAGGCATCGTCTCCCCGTTGTATCCGTGGCGTTATGCGTCGGCTGTAACGGCATTGGCATCGCCAGCACAGCACTTGTTCCCTGCCTTGTGTGAAGCATTGCTGGCGGAAACAGGGATTGATGCAGAGTACCGGCAAACCGGTTTGTTGATGCTGGATGCGCCGGATGCTGCGCAGGCCATGCAGTGGGCGCGGCATCACGGCATCAACCTGCAAGCCATCACGGGAAACCGGTTGCCACAATATGAAAAAACACTCGCAGACACATTCCAGGGCGGTTTGTGGATGCCGCACATTGCCAACGTGCGCAATCCCCGTCTGTTGCAGGCGTTGCGTGCGTCGCTCCAGCAACATCCGCGCTGTATGTTGCGTGAATTTTCTCCTGTGCAACAACTGGAAAATAATGCAGCGGTGCTGGTGTCAGGTGAGCGCGTTGCCGGTGGTGAGGTGGTGGTGTGCGCAGGTGCCTGGGCTGGCCAATTGCTGCATGGTGTGAATGTGAATGTTCCGGTTGCGCCAGTGCTCGGGCAGATGCTGTTGTACCGCCAGCCGGCGGATTGGCTGCGAACGATTGTGTTGCACGATGGCCGTTATGCCATCCCGCGTGCAGATGGCCATGTGTTGGTGGGCAGCACGCTGGAACAGCGCGGGTTTGATAAATCCATTACCGATGATGCTTGCGCGGATTTGCGGCGCGCCGCTGGAAACATGTTGCCGGGTTTGCGTGATGCCACACCTGTCCGCCAGTGGGCCGGTCTGCGCCCCGGCTCACCGGAGGGTGTGCCGCTGATGGGAAAAGTGCCGGGATACACGAACCTGTGGCTCTGCGCCGGGCATTTCCGCAATGGCCTGGTGTTATCGCCTGCATCAACACAATTGATGGCAGATCTGTTGTTGCAACGAACGCCAGCGCTCGATGCGGCACCGTATCAGTTATTCGTTAGCGAACGCGACAGCAACTGAACCTTGGCAGATAGCGGCAATTGTTTGATGGCATGTTCACGCATGGATGCTTCGCTGCGGTTTGCAGCGGATTCACTGTATACCAGTGTGACCGGGCGACGGCTGCGTGTGTAACGCGCCCCTTTTTTATCCGAGTTGTGTTCTTGCTCGCGCCGGACAGGATCGGTCGTGATGCCGGTGTACAGGGTGCCATCGGCGCAACGCAAGATATAGACAAACCAGTCTGCCATGGATCACAAGTCTTTTTTCAAGTGTAATGACGGAAACGAAACAGGAAAACACCATGCCAGCGTCTAGTGTATACCAGTCCATCCGCAGGTTTTTTGTTAAAGCCCCTTTTGCACACCAGCAGGATTTAACAGGCAAGACAGTGATAGTGACGGGATGTGCGCCGGGTTCTATCGGTTTTGAAACTGCAAGAACGCTGGCGGACTGGGGTGCAACGGTGATTGTCACCACGCGCTCGACGGTTGAAAAAACGGTGCAGGCATTGCGTGTTGTGACAACGGGTGGAGCTGTCGATGGCCACACACTGGATCTGGCTTCGGCAGATTCTGTTGCTGCCTTTGTCGCATGGTTTGAAAAAAAATATGCAGGGCAACTGGATATCCTGGTCAACAATGCAGGCATTCACCTGGATCTGTTGTCGCAGTGGAAAGCCCCGCAGTTGACGGCGGATGGCTTTGAAATCCAGTGGCGCATCAATTATCTCGGCACGATGCATCTCACGCATCTGTTGTTGCCGCTGTTGCAGGCATCCGGCAATAAAACGGGCGATGCGCGTATCGTCAATGTCGTGTCGCAATTGCACAGCAAGGGTTTCAACGCCGGTTTGTCTGGCAGTTATCCGTACAATTCATGGACAGCCTACGGCATGTCCAAACTGGCGCTGGTACACGCTACCTTCGAGTTACAACGGCGATATGGCGGAACGGATCATGTGCAAGCGTATTGCCTGCATCCCGGCGCGGTGTTCACGAATATTGCCGACAAGGGGCTGGCGGGTAATGGCTGGTTGCAAGCGGTGCGCCATGCGCTGTCACCGGTAGAGCGTTTCAGCTTGCTCACGCCGGAAGAGGGTGCACAGACCAGTATCCACTGCGCCTCCCATCCTGATGCAGCCGGTGGCCAGTATTACCAGCAATGCCGGCCACGTGCCGCCGCTGCGGACAGTGCTGATGCAGCAGTGGCTGCACAATTGTGGGAGAAGACTGGCCATTGGGTGCAATCACTGGCGCATTGACCCCGTTTCCCGATTAAAATGCGCCCCTGAGAGAATGTATCCAGCGTCAGCTTGAGGTAAAGAGAAATGGGAAGGGCGTACCAGAACCGCAAAGAGTCCATGGCAAAAACTGCCGGTGCGAAGACCAAGGTCTATTCCAAATACGGTAAAGAGATTTATCTCAGTGCAAAAAATAACGGTGCGGATCCCAATGCCAACCTGTCCCTGCGCCGTTTGATGGAAAAAGCCAAGCGTGACCAGGTGCCGACGCATGTCATCGAACGCGCACTGGAAAAAGCCAGCGGTGTAGGCGGTGACAATTATGCCGTGGTGCGTTACGAAGGCTTTGGTCCTGGTGGCTGTACGGTAATAGTGGATTGCCTGACCGACAACAATAACCGGACATTTGGTGATGTGCGGCTGTGTTTCACCAAGACCAAGGCGAAGATCGGTGTGTCCGGTTCTGTGGCGCATATGTTTGATCATCTGGGCGTGTTTGCATTCAGGCATGATGATGAAGATGCTGTACTGGAAATGTTATTGAATGCCGATGTGGATGTGACAGACGTTGAAAATGAAGACGGCATCATCACCGTGTACGTGCCGCCTGCTGAATTCAATAAAGCGCAAAAAGCCTTGAGTGAGGCGTTGCCGGATATCCATTTCGAAATGGAAGAAATCACTTTCCTGCCGCAAACGATGACAGAAGTGAAGGGCGACGATGCGGTGATGTTCCAGAAATTCCTGGATATGCTCGACGAGCTGGATGATGTGCAAGAGGTTTACCACAATGCACAGGTTGATGGCTGACTAGAGTGTAAAAATGTCTATTCCATGCCTGGATTGAATGGCGCTGGCCGGTAGTTTTTCCCTGACCGATAGTTTTTCCTGAACAAGAGCTTCCCCGCCCTGCCAGCGCTGTAAAATGTCTTTTTTTGCGTCGCTGTTGACCAGAAACCACACATGTTCTGCTGCACTCAAACGTCTTGCGCTGAGTGTGATACGCCGGGCAGGTGCTTTGGGCGCATGATTCACGGCCAGCACAGGCGGAGAATCCGGGTCTTCGCCCCAGTCATGGCCAGGAAACAGGCTCGCAGTATGGCCATCTTCCCCCAGCCCCAATAACACCAGGTCAAAATTGCCTACGTGAACAAGCGTCTGTGTGTACTGCTCGACGCAGTTTTTTTGCGACAGCTCCGCTGGAATGCTGTGAATCTGCGCAGGTGGGATCGTGACATGTGCAAGCCATGCATCAAATGCCATGCTGTCATTGCGGTGCGGGTGGTGCGCAGGCTCGCAGCGTTCGTCACCAAAATACACATGCCACTGTTCCCAATCGGTTTTTGCATCACGCAATAATGTGTAAACAGTTCGCGGTGTTTCACCGCCAGCCAGCACAATATGAAAGCTGTTTTTGTGGGCAATGCAGTCATTGGCCAGTGCAGTAATCTTGCTGGCAATATCTTGTGCGGTGGTTTTGCATATCATTGCGCTGCAAATCCTCGTGTTGCAATCATCTTAGTTATTGCGCCATTGCTGGTCTTCACTGTCGAACAGGCGATTGGATTCCTCTGGCCCCCAACTGCCTGCAGGGTAAGTGTGGATAAACTCGTTGGTGGTGGCCCAGTGGCGCAGGATAGGATCCACCACGCGCCATGCCCATTCCACTTCATCAAAACGGATAAACAGGCTGCGGTCGCCCTGGATCACATCCAGCAACAAGGTTTCGTAGGCTTCCAGTGATTTTTCACCCGGTTGCCGATACGGTGCCTGCAACTCTGCAGTGCGCGTAATCATTTCAAGACCCGGTTGCTTGGCGTGGATTTCCATGCGCATGCATTCTTCCGGATACAGTGACAAGACTATCCAGTTCGGCTCTATCCATTCCAGTGCAGTTTCACGAAACAGTTGTTGTGGCGGCTGTTTGAAACGTATGGCGATGAATGACATTTTTTGTGCCATGCGTTTGCCGGTGCGCATGTAAAACGGCACGCCTTTCCAGCGCCAGTTGTCGACGTAGAATTTCGCGGCGACATAGGTTTCTGTGGTGGAGTGTTCTGCCACGTCGGCTTCATCCTGGTAGCCGGGTACCGGTGTGCCGTCGATTTGCCCGGCACTGTACTGCGCGCGGAATGACATGGCATGCACAGACTGGCGAGCGATGGGGCGAATGGAGCGCAATACTTTGACTTTTTCATCCTGCAATGCATCGGCATCAAGCGTGGCGGGTGGTTCCATGGCCATCGCGGTGAGCAATTGCAACATGTGGTTTTGTAGCATGTCGCGCAATGTGCCGGTGTTATCAAAATACCCTGCGCGATTTTCAATGCCATATTGTTCTGCCACGGTAATTTGTACGTGGTCGATGTAGTTCCTGTTCCATATCGGTTCGATCAATGTGTTGGCAAAACGGAACACCAGCAAATTCTGCACGGTTTCCTTGCCGAGATAATGGTCGATGCGGAATATCTGCTCCTCTTCAAAAATCTCGTGCAGGCGCACGTTGAGCATGCGGGCGCTGTCAAGGTCTTCACCAAACGGTTTTTCAATCACGATGCGGTGTTTCAGCACGCCGCCGCTCAGCCCGGCCTTGTGCAGGTGTGTGGCGACGGCGAGATAATCCGTGGGCGGAATAGCCAGATAAAACACGATATTTTCACAGCTCGCGCCAGCCGGAAAATCATGCGGCTGTGCCAGCGTGTCGATCAGCGTTTTGTATACCGCTGCGTCGCCATAATCGCCAGACACGTAGTCAAAACGCTGTAACAGTGTGTTGGCAATGGATTCATCAAACACATGTTTTTTCATTTTGTCCTGCAGGGTGTGCAGAAGGTAGGCGCGCCAGTCATCCAGCGTCCATTGCCCNNACGGCCAATCGCCCGGCATCTTCCAGTGCATACAGCGCCGGAAACAGTTTTTCAGCAGCAAGATTGCCGGTGGCACCAAAAATAACAAAATAGCAGGGGCTGGGCGTGGACGTCTGTTTGCCTGGCATGGGTTGTTGTCTCCTTGGCGCCTGTTATTCTTATGGTACTACTGAATCACTGCGGTAACGAAAGCAGCATGAATGATTTGCAACGAGTCAATCACTCGCTGGAGCAGCTGGCCAACATCGGTGTGGATATCACACCAGCAGTGTACGCACGTTTCTTTGCTGCGTGTCCGCCAGCTGAATCCCTGTTTGGCACAGCCGAGGCGCGCGCTGTGCAAGGCAAGATGGTGAATGAACTGGTGCAAACGATTCTGGACAGGCTGGGTGAAAAGCCTTACAGCCCGGTTGTGGTGGAAACCATGGTCAGCGACCACGACAGCTGGGGCGCTACGCTGCCGATGTACGATGCGTTTCTCGCTGCGTTTGTCGATACGCTGGAAGAAACACTGGGTGAGGAAGCCAGCCCAGCCACCATGACAGTATGGCGGCGTGAACTGGCGTCACTGCGCGAGCAGATCGCTGGCAATCTTGCGTAGGGGCGCTGTTTGCTGCGACCTGATATTTAAAATTTATCTACCGGCAAATCCATCACCAGATCCGGGCCGCTGCGGACGGCTGCATCCAGTGCGTGAATCTGCGGCAGCAAACGCCCGAAATAGAAACGTCCCAGCACGTGCCGGTCTGTGTCTGCAGGGTTGGTAGCAATCATTTTCAGCCACAACCATGCATAGATTGTGTGGCCGACAATATGCAGGTAATCGCAAGCTGCACTGCTGCATAAATCGGCATCGCGCTTGTCCTGTTTTACTAACCACAATGTCAGTTCGCGCAGCGTTGAACAGGCTTTCAGCACGGCATCTTCTTCGCTGGCAAAGACGGGGCTGGCCAGTAGCGTGTCCTGTTCCATTTCCAGAATGAAATCGCGCATCCAGCGGCCGCCATTGGCCAACACTTTGCGTTTCAATAAATCCTGCGCCTGGATGCCATTGGTGCCCTCATAAATCTGTGCAATCCGCGCATCGCGCACCAGTTGTTCCTGGCCGTTGTCGCGTATGTAGCCATGGCCGCCCAACACTTGTTGGCCGAGCACGCAGGCATCAAAACCTTTATCAGTAAAAAATGCTTTTGCAACCGGCGTGAGCAATGCAACACGTTGCGCGGCTTTTACGGTGGTGTCGTGATCCGGATGGTAATTGGCGAGATCCAGTTGCAGGCCGACGTACACAGCAAAGGCGCGACTGGCTTCATTCCATGCGCGCTGCGTGAGCAACAGGCGGCGGATATCGGCGTGATGGATAATCGGATCGGCAACGCCTTGCGGATTTGCCGCGCCATGGGCTGCGCGGCCTTGCAACCGGTCTTTCGCATAACGCACAGCATTCTGGTACGACATCTCACCACAACCGATGCCCTGGATCCCGATAGACAGGCGTTCGTAGTTCATCATCGTGAACATGGCTGCCAGGCCCTGGTGCGGTTTGCCAACCATATAGCCGACAGCGCCATCAAAATTCATCACGCAGGTGGATGAGCCCTTGATGCCCATCTTGTGTTCCAGTGCGCTCGCTGTCACTGCATTGCGTGCGCCCAGTGATCCGTCTGTGTTGACGAGTATTTTTGGCACCAGGAATAGCGAAATACCTTTCGGGCCAGCCGGTGCATCGGGCAATCTGGCCAGCACAAGGTGCACAATATTTTCTGTGAGATCGTGATCGCCGCCGGTGATGAAAATTTTTGTGCCGGTGATTCTGTAACTGTCATCCGCTTGCGGCTCCGCTTTTGTTTTCATGATACCGAGATCGGAACCTGCATGTGGTTCTGTCATGCACATCGCGCCAGCCCATTTGCCGCTGTACATGTTTGGCAGGTATGTCTGTTTCAGTTCATCCGACGCGTGTGCATGGATAGCCAGAGCAGCGCCGCTGGTGAGTGCTACATACAACGTGAAAGAATTGTTGGCGCTGTAGAGCATTTCCTCGAACAGTACAGTGAGCATTTTGGGCAGCCCCTGGCCGCCATACGCTGGGTCGCCCGCCAAACCCACCCAGCCGCCTTCGGCAATTTTCCGATACGCGTCGGGGAAACCTTTTGGTGTTGTCACGATGCCGTTATGGATTTGCGCGCCTTCTTCATCGCCGCTGCGGTTTAACGGTGCAATCACCTCGCTACACAGTTTTGCGCCTTCTTCCAGAATCGCATCCACGGTGTTGCTGTCTATTGCTGCAAACGCAGGCATCTCTGCCCAGTGTTTGCCGGCTTCGAACACATCGTTCAACAGGTAACGCATGTGGGCGAGGGGGGCGGTGTACTTCATAACAATGTCCTTCCTAGAAAATAAATAATGCTTCCGGCATGGCCATCAAGCTGGCACTGCCGGCACGCAAGCTGCCGAGATGCGCTCTGGTGCGCGGCAAAATGCGCTGGAAATAAAAACGAGCGGTGTGAATTTTTGCCTGATAGAAACCGCCATCGGCATCGCCTTTGGTAGAGGCGAGAACCACCACGCGCGCCCACAGCCATGCCTGTGTGACGTAGCCGGCGTACATCAGGTAATCGACAGCGGCAGCGCCGGCTTCATCCATATTGGCCACGGCTTTTTCGCCGAGTTCGCCGGTCAGTGTGCGCCACTCTTTTGACAGTTCAGCCAGCGGTGCAGTGAATTCACTGTGTGAGGCATTTCCTGTACAGAATGTGTCGATCTCGTCGAGAAACAGGTTGAGATTGACGCCGCCATTCAACAATACCTTCCTTCCTATCAGATCAAGCGCCTGAATGCCTGTTGTGCCTTCATACAACATGGAGATGCGTGAGTCGCGCACATTCTGTTCCATGCCATGTTCTGCAATATAACCGTGGCCGCCAAATACCTGCATGCCACAATTGGCTGCTTCAAAACCGGTTTCGGTGATGAATGCTTTTGCAATAGGTGTGAGCAGCGCGAGTCGATCTTCAGCGGCATCCTGCGCCGCTTTATCGGCGCTGTGCTGCACAATATCCAGTTCACGCGCCAGATAATGCACCAGCATACGGCCGCCTTCGGCAAACACTTTTGCTGTGAGCAGCAGTCGCCGTACATCGGGATGCACAATAATCGGGTCAGCTGCACCGTCCGGATTTTTTTTGCCAGACAATGAACGCATCGCGAGGCGTTCTTTTGCGTAGGGCAACGCACCCTGGAAGCCGCGCTCTGCGTGTGCAATACCCTGGATAGCTGTGCCGATGCGCGCGGAGTTCATGAACGTGAACATGCAATTCAGGCCGCGATTGGGTTCGCCAACCAGGAAGCCGGTCGCGCCATCAAAGTTCATCACGCAAGTGGCGTTGCCCTTGTTGCCCATTTTCTTTTCAATGGATCCGCAATGCACAGCATTGCGTTCGCCCAGTGAGCCGTCTGGATTGAGCAGGACTTTTGGAACAATAAACAGCGAGATGCCTTTGGTGCCTTTCGGCGCACCTTCAATGCGCGCCAGCACAGCATGGATAATATTGGGCGTTATATCCTGCTCACCACCGGAAATAAAAATCTTGTTGCCGGTAACGGTGTAACTGCCGTCTGCGTTTTTTACCGCTTTGGTGCGCAGCAATCCCACATCGGAACCGCAATGCGCTTCCGTGAGACACATGGTGCCGCCCCATTCGCCGCTGACCAGTCTCGGCAAATATGTTGCTTTCATTGCTTCGTTGCCACCGTGTATCAGGCAAGTCACCGGTGCATTGGCGAGACCGGCATACATATTCAATGCCCAGTTGGCGCCGCCGATCATCTCGTTTACACACATGCCGACCGAGGTAGGAAGCCCTTGTCCGCCTGATTCCGCCGGGATGCCCAGTGCCTGCCAACCCGCTTCGCCGTATTGCTGGAACGCTTCCCTGAAACCGGGCGGTGTGGTGACCTTGCCGTTGTCGAATTTGCAGCCGTGTTCATCGCCAATGGCATTCAGTGGAGCGGCAACGTTTTCGGCAAATTTGGCGCCGCTGTCGATGATGGCCGCCAGCAGGTCGGGCGTCACTTCCTCGCAGCCTTGCAGCTTGGCGTAGTGACTGGAAGCATCCAGCAATTCATTCATCACAAAGTGCATGTCGCGGAGTGGGGCGCGGTAAGCAGGCATGGGAAGACCTCGGTATCAGGTACGGTAGATCGGTGCGGATCATTATAGGAGTCGCCAACAGACTAGCCAGAGCAAAGTAGGCCGCTCTGGTGGGCAAATCCGGCCATGCCTATCATTGCCTTCCGGTCGTTCAGGTCGCCCATTGGTCGCAGCAACGGCAGTGTGCGCTTGAGGCACCCGGGATACTGGTCATAATGTGAAGCTGAACAAATTGAATAATTGGCCCTCACAAAGGCGGCCAGGGAGATCTCCATGTCTATCCAGCAGCAGCTGTGTCGCGGAAAATTCTGGCTTGCAGGGGTGGCGCTCGCCCTGTTTAGCAGCCTGTCGACCGCCCAGACAGCCACGACCCTGTTGTGGGATGACAACAACCCGGTGAATGGCTCGGAGGCTGTTGTCCAGCCGGATGTTATCGGCGGCGACTATATCTATTTCATTGCCCCGGAAACGGCGGCGCACGGCGTATGGCGGACTGTCCTGACTGTCACCGGTGGTGGTGAAGCGGCGTTGTATGTCGAGAAAGGCGACCCGCTTGTCGATCCGGCCAATGGCACCACTTTTTCTTCTATCACAACCGGTAGCGACGCAGTGCTGGTCGACCAGAGCGGCTATTCCGTCGGCCAGGGCTGGTATATCCGCGTCCACGCAGACCCCGGTACCACATGGACGTTGCTCTCGGGCGATATCGATGTCACAGACTGGGGTGCAGTGGATGCTACCCCGCACACGTCCAATGCCACGGTGGGTCCTGAGGGGATGTTGTGGTTCAAGGTGACGATGGATTCAACCGTGGT